>NZ_CP021744.1:7810033-8144417 GCF_002192455.1 Streptomyces albireticuli | reverse complement strand
GGGGTGCGGATGGCGGAGACCACCCCCGGCAGCGGTACGCGATGGCGGAGCGGTGGACCACGGAGATGGCCGCCTCCCGCATGGCCTACATCGGGCTGCCCCGCACCTCCCCGCCGCACCGCCCCGGGGCCGGGCATGACCACCAGCGCGGGTGCGGGCAGGGTGGGGGGCGGGCGGCGGTGGTGGCGGGCGTCGGCGGGTACGTACCGCCCGACGTGGTGACCAACGCCGAGCTGACACACCGTCTGGATACCTCGGAGGAGTGGATCCGTACCCGTACCGGGATCAGGGCGCGGCATGTGATCGCGCCGGGGACGGCCACCTCCGACCTGGCTGTCGCGGCCGGCCGGCGCGCGCTGGAGTGCGCGGGGCGGGGCGGGTGGAGGCGGTGGTGCTGGCGACGACCACCCGGACCGGCCGTGCCCGGCCACCGCGCCGGAGGTCGCCGCCCGGCTCGGGCTGGGCCGGTGCGGCGTTCGACATCGCCGCGGTGTGCACGGGCTTCCTCTACGGGCTGGCCACCGCCGCGGGCCTGATCGCCTCGGGCGGGGCGGGCGGGTGCTGCTGATCGCGGCGGACGCTTTCACCACCCTGATCGACCCGGGGGACCGGGCCACCGCCGTGATCTTCGCCGACGGTGCCGGAGCGGTCGTCCTGCGGGAAGGGGACGCGGGCGAGGCGGGGGCGGTGGGGCCGGTGGTGCTGGGCAGCGACGGGGGGCTGGGCCACCTCATCGAGGTACCGGCCGGCGGGTCCCGGCAGAAGTCCTCGGGGGCACCGGCCGGGGTGGGTGAGGAGTTCTTCCGGATGCGGGGGCGCGAGACGTTCCGGCACGCGGTCGAGCGGATGGCCGGCGCCGCGCACACGGCCCTGGAGGAAGCCGGGTGGAAGCGGGGGACGTGGACCACCTGGCCGCGCACCAGGCCAACGCCCGGATCCTGGCCGCCGTCGGGGACCGTATCGGTATCCCGGCCGGGCGGTGTCTGTCGAACATCGAGGAGGTCGGCAACACCGGGCCGCCTCCATCCCCCTGCTGCTGGCCCACTCCGCCACCGCAGGGCGCCTACGGGCGGGTGAGCGGGTGCTGCTGACCGCGTTCGGCGGCGGCCTGACCTGGGAGCCACCACGATGACCTGGCCCGCCCTCCCCGCCCTGACACCCCTCCCCCGCCTTTGCTTCTGTTTCTCCCTGCTGTGTGCGGCGTTGCGGCGCCGGGCCGGCCGAGCCCAGATGAGGATCCCCGTGAGGTGCGGACAGTGAAGGAACGTCGGGAACCGGCGGGGCAGGCGGGCCCGCTCACCAGCTCAGGGCCCGGGCCCGGATACGGACCCGGTTGCGGCCGCGATCCGGACCGGGTTGGGGCAGCAGATCCCGTTACGGCTACGGCTACGGCTACGGCTACGGCTACGGCTACGGCTACGGCTACGGAACGCTCCGCGTACCCGCCGCCGCCCGCCACCCGACCGGCCAGACCCGGGACCGGGCGCGCGCACGCACGCCAGCGCGGATGCGGGTACGGGCACGTGCACGGACGCAGCCGCGAACACGGGACGAGCGCGGGTGCGGGTATCGGTGCGGATGCGGACACGGGCACGGGTACGGGGTGCGGCGCTGTGAGGAACGCTGCCGAGGTCGCGGTCACCGGGCTGGGCCTGGTCACCCCGGGCGGGATCGGTGTCGGACCCAGCTGGCGGGCGGTGACCGAGGCCCGGCCGGCGGCGGCCTGGGACCCGCTCCTGGCGCACCACCGTGTACGGATCTCCTGCCGGGTGCCGGGCTTCGACGCCGCCGCTCTGCTGGGGGCGCGCCGCGCCCATCGTCTGGACCCTTTCGTGCAGTTCGCGCTGGTCGCCGCCCGGGAAGCGGTCGCGGACGCCGGTCTGGACCCGGCGACCTGGGACGGCGGGCGGGTGGGTGTCGTGCTGGGCTGCGCGGACGGCGGGCCTATCACCGTGGAGGAGCAGCACCGGGTGCTGCTCGGTGAGGGCCCGGCGCGTGTGTCGCCGTTGCTGCTGCCGAGGCAGCTGCCGAACATGCTGGCCGGGCAGGCCGCCCTGGAGTTCGGGGCGCGGGGCCCGAACCTGGTGGTGGCCACCGCGTGCGCGTCGGGGGCGAGCGCGGTGGGCACCGCGCGTGACCTGCTCGCCCTGGACCGGTGCGACATCGTGCTGACGGGCGGGAGCGAGGCGATGCTCACCCCGCTGGTGATGGCCGGCTTCGCGCAGATGGGGGCGCTCTCGCAGCGTGAGGAGGACCCCCAGGGTGCGTCGCGGCCCTTCGATGCGGGCCGGGACGGGTTCGTGGCCGGGAGGGCGCGGGCATCCTGGTCCTGGAGCGGGCCGCCGACGCCCGGGCGCGCGGGGCGCGGGTGCGGGGGCGGATCGTGGGTTACGGGGCCTCCGCCGACGCCCACCACCTGACCTCTCCCCACCCTGAAGGCCGGGCCTGGAGGCCGCCATCCGCGCGGCGCTCGCCGATGCCGGGCTCTCGCCGGGTGAGGTCGGGCACGTCAACGCGCACGGCACCTCCACCCCCCTCAACGATCTGGCCGAGGCGCGGGTGATCCACCGGGTGCTGACGGGCCGTCCGCTGGTGACCTCTACCAAAGGGGTCACGGGCACCTGCTGGGCGCGGCGGGGGCCGTGGAAGCGGTCTTCGCCGTCCTGACCGCCGAGCAGCGCCTGGTGCCGCCCACGGCGAACCTCACATCCCTCGACCCGAGGATGGACATCGACGTCGCCTCCCGCCCCCCCCGGCACCGGGCGGGGTGATCCTGAGCAACTCCAGCGGCTTCGGCGGCCAGAACGCCGTCCTCGTCCTCGCCCCCGCCTGACCCCCGCCCCCAGGGCCCTCCCCTTCAGGCCCGGCCGGCGGCGGGATGGAGGGCGGCGAGCGTGGCGGCGTGGCCGGGCAGATGCTCCTCGGCCCGCATGCGCACCACCTCCTCCCAGGCCAGACGGCCGTCGAAGACCTGGCGGCCGGTCCGGTCGACCAGGCGGGCTTGGATCAAAGCCGCCGCCTGGTGCGGGGAGAGGGCCTCCACCAGGCCCAGCAGTTCACCGGCATGACGGCGTACGAGAGCGACCGATGGGTGGCGGTGAGACGGGCGAGAGCGGCGGGTTCCATGGCCGGTGTTGTCGATACGGGCGGCCGGCCGGCCAGGACGTCCCGGGCGACAGCGGCCAGCATGCCGTCGCTCAGGGCGATATGCCCCAGCGTCCAGTCGGCAGTGGCCCGGTCCTCCGCCCCCAGAACAGGCACGGCGGCGGTGAGGGCCTGCGCGGTCCAGGAGGGAACGGTAAGCGCGGGCGAGAGCGGTGCTGTCCACAGAGAAACTCCAACAGACGGAAAAGGCACACGGGAGAAACACACGGGGACGGGAGGCCGGAGAGGCCGGAAAGGGGCGGGGGTCAGGGCGCGGGTGCAGACAGCGGGGACGGCCGGCGGGGACGGCACAAGCACCCGTGGCCGGTACGGGCCGGAGCGGGCGTCAGGCGGTGCCGGGGGTGCGCACTGTCCGGCGGGCGGTGGGGTGCGTTTGCCGTCCCCCGCGTTCACGGACGACAAAAACAGCACCAGAAGCAGAAGCAGGAGCAGGAGCAGGAGCAGGGACAAGCCGGGCCGAACGGGAAACGGAGCCAAACACCCCTGACGGAAGGGAAGTTGATGGATAGGCCATGGGAGAGGGGTGGGGTGCCGGCGGCTACCCGAAAGTATCGACTGACCGCCGGTCAGTCAACCACTGACTGGCGGTCAGTCAGGTAGATTGGGTGCGGCCGGGACCCCGCACGCAAACGGGCGACCCCCGGCCACCCGGAGAAGAGGCGACGAAAGGGCAGGCGCGCGCAGATGGCCACCACCCCCACCACCGAAGCGGCACCCGCACGGCGCAAACGCGTGGCCAAGAGCCCCCAGGACCGCAGGGCCGACATCCTGCGGGCCGGCGCCGAGGTCTTCGCCGCCACCGGCTTCACCGACGCCCGCATCAGCGACATCACCACCGCCGCACAGATCGCCAAGGGCACCTTCTACCTGCACTTCGAGACCAAGGACCACCTGCTGGGCGCCCTGTGGGAGGAGTACGTCGACACCTTCGTCGCCACCACCGAACGCATCCTTGAGGAAACGGACGCGGATACCACCGGCGCCTGGTGGCCGGCCGTCGACCGCCTCCTGACCGCTCTCATCCGCCACGCCGCCGACCACGCCGCCCTGCACCGCATCGTCTACGGCTCCGCCAACGCCAGAGCCCTGGAACTGTGCAAGGCGAGCAACGCCCGCGTCATCGACCTCATGTCCGCCTTCGTCACCCGCGGAGCCCACGCCGGCGCCTTCACCTGCCAGGACCCCGACTGGACGTTCCGCATGATCTACCACGCGGCCGACGGCCTCCTGGACGACCTCATCAACCGCCCCTCCCCTCTCGACACCCCCCGCATCACCCGCAGCGTCCTCGAACTCCCCACCGCGCCCTCGGCAACCCCACACCCGCCGCGGACCGGTCCTGAACACCCGCCACGGAAGCGAAAAAGGAGAAGAAGGACACAGGCCCCCGGGAAGCCAGAAGAAGGGGAGCCGGGCGGGGCGGGCGTAGCCGGGGGGGCGCGGAATCCCGCGGGCCCATGACCGTAGACAGACCCCTTGGCCCCAAGAGTGCTCCGCGGGAACGAGGGGCACCGGGACAGGCGGAAGGCGTGAGGCCGGGCCCGCAAGCCGGGGGTACGGGCCAAGGCCGCGGGGCAGAGGGTGTGGGGCAGGGGGTGCGGGGGCGGAGAGGGCAGGATTCGAACCTGCGCGGGCCTGGGCCCGACCGCGCACCGCGGTCCCCGATAAGCCACTCCGGGCACCTCTCCCGGCGAACCGCCCCGCCCGCGGCGGGCCGCTCGCCCGACCACAGTGACAGCCCCCGCTGATACGCACCTGACACCCGCCTGACACCCCCGCCATTGCCCGCATTCCCCTTTCCGGCACGGCAGGCACGGTGCTCTACTCAAGTCGTCGCCACGCACCACCACCAGCGGCAGGAAGCACGCGCCACCGGCAAGGAGCCCGCACCACCGGCAAGGAGCCCGCACCACCGGCAAGGAGCCCGCACCACCGGCAAGGAGCCCGCACCACCGGCAGGGAGCAGGCACCACCGGCAGGGAGCAGGCATCACCGGCAAGGGATCAGGCATCACCAGCAGGAGGGGGCCCGACGTTGTCCGCCACCGCTACCGCTACCGGAGCGCAGATCCTCCAGGCCATCACCCGGTACACCGGCGCGGACAACCCCAGCGCCTTCCTCGCCCTCAACCGCGGCAACCACACCTTCACCCTCCCCCGTACCGACGGCGTCATCGTCTACCGCCCCGCCGGCCGCTACCTCGTGCAGTTCGGCGGCCCGTTCGCCCCCGAGCACACCTACACCCTCCTCCTCGACGCCTTCCGCGCCCACGCCCGGCGCGAGGGCCTGGGCCTGGTCGGCGTGCAGCTCCAGCACACCGACGCCCTCGCCTACGCCCGCCACGGCTTCACCGTCAACCAGATCGGCGCGTCCTGGGCCCTGCCCTGGACGACTTCACCCTGCGCGGCACCGCCTTCATGCAGCTGCGCAACAAGATCTCCCGCGCCCTGCGCAACGACCTGGTGATCCAGGAAGCGCACCGGCCCGAGCACTCCTACGAGGCGCTGCGCGCCGTCGACGCGGCATGGCTGGGGGCCAAGGGCCCGCACACGAGGGAACTGGAGTTCCTCGTCGGCGAGATCGGCGGCAGCGCACAGCGGCACCGGCGCCTGTTCACCGGCACGATCGCGGGCCGGACGGTCGCCTACCTCTCCTACTCCCCCGTCTACGGCACCCGCCAGGGCTGGCTCCACGACCTCAGCCGGCGCGTCCCCGGCGGCTCCCCGGCCTGATGGAAGCCCTCAACGCCCACGCGATCGAGGTGTTCCGCCGCGAAGGAACCAGATGGCTGCACTTCGGCTTCACCCCTTCACCGGCCTGGACGCAGGGGCGGAACTCCCCGGCCACAGCCCGGCCTTCCAGTGGCTCATGCACTACCTGTGGAACAGGGCCAGGCCCTCTACCCGGCTCGCACCCAGCTCGCCTACAAACACAAATGGGCCGCACGCGAGAGGATCCCCGAATACGTGGCCTTCGACGGACAGGCCTCCCCGCCGCCTTCGCCCACATCTTCCGCGCCTGCAACGCCCTGTGAACCACCCGGACCACCGCCGCCGCGAAGGAAGGGACTCCATGGAACCGTCCCACGAGAGGACCACACAGGCCCTGCAAGAAGCACTGGTCGAAGGCCTGATGCGCATCATCGAGCACCCGGACGACACGGAAGCGGCACGGGAGGCCGACCAGACCGTCCGCGCACTGGACACCCACCTGACCACCGGGCCACCACCCACCTGACCCAGGCCCCAGGCCCAGGCCCCGGGCCCGGCAGGCAGGCGGCAGCCAGGCGGCAGGCGGCAGGCGGCAGGCGGCAGGCGGCAGGCGGCAGGCGGCCAGGCGGCAGGCGGCAGGCGGCAGGCGGCAGGCGGCAGGCGGCAGGCCGGCAGGCGGCAGGCGGCAGGCGGCAGGCGGCAGGCGGCAGGCGGGCAGGCGGCAGGCGGCAGGCGGCAGGCGGGCAGGCGGCAGGCGGCAGGCGCGAACGGGCGGATGGGCGGTCAGGTGCGTATCAGTACCGCATCAGCACGGCGGGGGAAGCTGGGCACAACACCCCGCCCCACACCCGGCACCGAACGCCCGGCACCTGGCACCTGGCACCTGGCACCCGAAGCCCGGTGACCGCTCTCCCGGCAGCCGGCCAGCAACGGCCGACGACGGCTGACGGCCGGTGGCCGGTCTCCCGGTGGCCGGGGCCCCGGCACGGACCCGGTGCCCGCACAGGCCGGGCGCCTGCCCGGACCCCGGACCCCGGACCCCGCCGGCTGACGGCCGGCGGCCGGTGCCCCGGGGGGCGGGTCGCCGGACTGCCCCTCCCACGGCGGCACCGGACGGGCCGGGCGGGCCGCGCCTCGAAGGAGAGCACCGTATGCACCCCTCGCACAAGCACACCACCGACACCGGCCCCACCACCACAACCACCCCCGTGCCCACGCCCACCCCCATGCCCACGGCCGGCCCCGTGCCCACGCCCGCCGCCGTGCCCGCGGCCGGCCACGCGGGCGCCGCCGGCCCCGCGGGCGCGGCGTGTGCCCTGCCGGCCCCGGCCGGGGCCTCCGCCACGTTCGCGGAACTCCTCAAGCAGGTGAAGGCCGAGGGCCTGCTGGAACTGCGCCCCGCCTACTACCTGGGCCGCCTCACCCTCAACACCACCCTGCTGGCAGCGGGCCTGGCCGCGTTCTTCCTGGTGGGCGACTCCTGGTGGCAGATCCCGGTCGCCGCCTGGATGGGGCTGTGCGGGGCGCAGAGCTCCTTCCTGTGGCACGACGCCGGCCACAAGGCGATGTTCCGCGGCACAGGGGCGTCGGCGGCCGTCGGCTACGTCCACGCCAATCTCGTCAACGGCGTCAGCTTCGGCTGGTGGACCCACCACCACAGCCGCCACCACAGCCACCCCAACCACCTCGCACTCGACCCCGACATCGGCCGGCGCACCGCGATCTTCGACCTCTCCCAGTACGCGGCCCGCCGCCGCGGCCAGCGCCTGATCGTGCGCTACCAGAGCGTGCTGTTCTTCGTCCTGCTGGTCCTGGAATCCGCCAAGATGCAGCGCACCGCAGTCAAAGCCATCGCCGGCGGCCTGCCCAGACGGCCCGTACTGGAAAGCGCCCTGATCCTGGCCCGCCTGGCCCTGTACCTGGGGGCGGTCTTCATCCTGCTGTCACCCGCCCTGGCGGTGGTGTTCCTGGTGGTGCAGCAGGCTGTCCTCGGCGTCTACTTCGGGCTGCTGTTCGCCCCCAACCACAAAGGCATGACCATCCGCGGCGGCACCCCCGAAACCCTCGGCTGGCTCGAACGCCAGGTCCTCACCGCCCGCAACATCCGCCCGAACCCCCTGACCGACTTCCTCTACGGAGGCCTGAACTACCAGATCGAACACCACCTCTTCCCCTCCATGCCCCGCAAAAACCTCCCCCGCGCCCGCCAGCTCACCCGCACCTACTGCACACAACACAACATCCCCTACCACGAGACCGGCTTCTGGACCTCCTACCGCGAAGTCGCCACCTACCTCCACACAATCAGCGCACCCCTACGCCACGGCAAGGTGAACCCACCACTGCCAGGACGATGAACAGGCAGACGGCCGGAACGGACCAGGACGACACGCAGGCAGGCAGCCCGAAGAAGGGCGCAGGGCAGACACGGCCAGAGCAACCCGGAGCAGGACAGGAGACCCCCGGGACACCCCCGGCGGCACAAAACGGCACACCCCCCTCCCCCTCCCTCCCTCCCCCCCCCGCGGGCGGCCGGGGGGGGTGGTCCGCGGGGCGTACAGCGGGCAGGCGGTGAACACGGCGCGGCCCGGGGGCCGGAACACGACCGGGCCCCGGGGCTGGGGCCAGGCCAGGGCAAGGCAAGGCGGGGCAGGGTCTGACCGGAGCAGGGCAGGACCGGGGCGGGGCTACGGCCGGGCACGGGCAGAGCCAGGACAGGGCCAAGGCGGGACAAACGGGCGCAGCCAGGACCAGGACGGGGCCGGGGCCGGGGCGCGGGCCGCCCCGGGCGTGATCTTTAACCTGTGGCGATGAGGGGGCCTTACGGGAAAGCTGGGGTGCGTGAGCGTTTCCTCCTTTTCCCGCTCGCCGGCCTCGCGGGACCGGCGGGCCGTCGAACTCCTCAAGGACTGTTCCCTGCTCCGGGAGTGGCCTGTGGAGGCGTTGCCCGCAGGCAGCCGGGTCGCGGTGGTCCGTGATCCGCAGTGGGACGGGCCGTGGCAGAACGAGTTCCTGGGGACGATCGACGCGATGGGTGCCCCGGAGCCCGTGGAGCACCCGTACGCACACGACGGCGAGTGGGCGTACTGGGTCACCTTCGACGCCCCGCAATACGACAGCGACGGTGCCGGCCCGTACCGCAAGGCCCAGATCTGGGCCCGGTACCTGCGCCCCGCACCGGTCCCTCGCCCCGCACGGAACCCGGCACCCGCGGACCGGCCTCGGCCACCCGCCCGGACCTGCCCCCCCGGGCAAGGCACACACCGGCCGGAGAAGAGCCGGGTGGCCAACGGGGCCCGTCCGGCACCGGGTGAGGCGGGAAAGCGGGCAGGGCCGGGGGTGCCGCTGGCGAACTCACCGCCGAACGGCAAACCGCAACAGCCCCACCCGGACCAGAACCTCACCACCCGTAGGACAGCCGCCGGCACCACCCGGCGGGGCAATGCCATGCACCCGTGCCTGCCCCCGCCGAACACCCGCATCTCCCCCTCCCCCCCTTCCGCGTTCGCGTTCGCGTTCGCGTTCGCACTCAGGGAATCCCATGGCGGCCACACCGCCACCCGGACACCGCACACCGTCCCCGGCAGCCCGCCGGGACCACACCCCACCTGCCGCGACGGAACACTGCCCGGCCCGCGCGGGGAAGACCCTCCCGGGCACCAAGGGCAGCGACCCGTCCCCGCTGTACTGATACCGGGCGGCCCGGACGAGTCCAGGCGCGTGGAGCACGTGATTCCCGCGTGTGAGGATCGGGACGCCTGCCTGGGACCGGTGCTCGCACGCGAAACCGCCCGCAGGGGAAACGAGAGGTACTGAAGATGCCCGCTGGGGGAACCGCACGGCCGCTGGTCAAGAACGACGGTGAAGCACCACTGGAACTGACCGTGGAACCGTGGGCAGACACCAGCCAGACCCCGCCGGGGCAGACCTGCGTCATCGTCACCCACTCACCGGCACAAGACGGCACCTGACCCGGAACCTACGCGGAGACGAGCCCTTCCACATCGACCACCAGCGGAACTCGATCACAGTGCGGGCCAACGGCAACTGCTTCCACCCCACTGCCGCACCAGGCACCGCGATGAACGCCGCCGACCGGCAATACCCCGCCCAGAACCCGGACGACTGAAGACGGACCCAGGCAGCGACCGATCACACACCGGGCCGCTCCCCAGACGAGAGCAGACGGACGCGAAGGCATCCGGTCCCGGCCCGCCGGCCACACTGCCGCAGACCGCAGACCGCAGACCGCAGACCGCAGACCGCAGACCGCAGACCGCAGACCGCAGACCGCAGACCGCAGACAAGGATCCCGGCAAGACCGCCCGCCCCTCTGCCAGTCTCGGACCAAAGAACACGATCAAGGCGGGGCCCCGCCCGACGCACACCGCCCGCAGGCGGGCCGAACGCGGCCGGGACACAGCGGGACAGGACCGGGCGCGGCCAGGACCGAGCCGAGCCGGGCAGCCCGGGGCACGGCCGGGCAGCCCGGTATGCAGCGGGGACCGGGGCACTGCGGACGGGCACGGCCCGGGCACAGCCGGAGCAGGATCAAACCAGGCCGTGACGGACCGGGGCCCGGACAGGCCGGGGGCAGGCCCGGACAGGCCCGGACAGGCCGGGACGGGGCGGGGCGGGAAGGCGGGCGGGGAACGCGAAACGGGCGGTGGCACCCCCTTTGCGCGGGGGTGCCACCGCCCGTATCAGCGGGGGTGCGGGCCAGGACCGGCCGGTTCTCAGTAGGCGGAGTTGACGTTGTCCATCGAGCCGTACTTGTCGGCCGCGTAGTTACAGGACGCGGCGATGTTCGCGACCGGGTCGTAGATGTCCCAGGACGTGCCCTCGACGTGATACGCCTTGAACGTCGGATCGATGATCTGCAGCAGACCCTTCGAAGGAATACCGGCCGCGGCGTTGGAGTCCCAGTTGTTGATCGCCCGGGGATTACCCGTCGACTCACGCATGATATTCCGCTTCACGCCCTCAAAAGAAGCGGGAATGCCCTTGGCGCGCAGGACATCGATCGCCTCGTTGATCCAGCCGTCCAGGTTATCGGCGTAAGCCTTCTTCACCGGAGCAGCAGGAGCCGGAGCAGCCGGGGTGGCGGGGGCAGCGGGGGCGGGGGCGGCCTTGACCGGCTTACGGTCCTCGGACCGGCTCGCGGCCTCCTTCTCCGCGCGCTCCTTCTCCGCCTTCGCCTTCACCACGGCATCCGCGGCGGCCTTCCGCGCGGCAGCGGCGTCGGTCTTGGCCTGGGCGGCGGCACCGGCCACACGCTGGGCCAGCTCACCCCGCACCTGCTCCTCGGCGGCGACCGAGGCGGTGGTGCTCCACGCGACAGGCTTGACGTCCAGGGCCCGCTCATCGGCGGACGCCGGAACCGCGGCGAAAGCGAGAGCGGCGATGCCGGCCGCGGCGATGCCGGCGGCGGAAAGCTTATGAACCTTGGGCAGACGGGTATAGCCGGAGATGGTGGAGCGCATAACTGAGCTGAACCTCTTCCAAATCGCGTACGTCGCAGTGGCCCGGAAACGGCGCGGAAAAAGCGCCGCGTCTCGATCGACGGCGCCCAGCGACCCCGTAATTGTTAGCGGCGCCGGAACCCCCTGGCAAAGGTGTGACCTACGACCCCACCCCGTAGACCCCCACCCCCACCACCCACCCAAACACCCGAAATGTCCGGAACCGGGGATGGCCGGGCCACTACCCGCACTCGTACGTGACCCACACCCCATGCCCCACCTCACACCCCACCCACCCCACGCAACCAAACGCACACACCCAGCAACCAGCAACCAGCAACCAGCAACCAACCCACCAAGCCCCGCCACCAGTAGCAGCCACCCCCCGCCCTGCCCCCCGGGGCCCAGCCCCGGAAGGCAACCAAACCCCTGCCCAAGACCCCACCCCCGGCCCCGCCGGCCCCGCCACTTCCCCCGCCCCCCCCGGAGGCCCCCAGCCGTACGACGACCCGCGGGGGCCCGGCCCCGGCCACGCGGCAGCTCCGGACCGACCCGGGCACCACCTGGCCACCAACCCCGGCCAGCCCACCCTCCCCCAGCCCCCACCAGCCCGAAGGGAGACCCGGTCCCAGCCATACGGCAGCTCCGGCCCAGCCCGGCACCCCAGACCACCAGCCCCGGCGAGCCCACCCTCCCCCAGCCGCCACCGGCCCGCAGCGGCCAGACCCCCTCCACGCGACCACTCCGCGCCCGCCCGGCACCCCAGCCCCAGCCCCAGCCCCAGCCACCGAAGCCGGTATCCCACCCCCGGCCCGGCACCCCGCCCCCTCCCCCCAGCCCCAGGGCCCAGCCCACAACCCGCAACCGGGCCACCCGACACACCCGCCCAGAGCAGCCGGGCGGAACCCCACACCCCCGGCAAGGAGAACTGGAACAGCCCAGTACCAGGCAGAAGAACCAGCAACCGGGTCTGCCCGTACCAGGAGAAGAGCTCACCCACCCACCAGCCGGCCTCCGTCCAGGTGGCGCTCGTGCACCAGGTGCTCTCCGAGACCCAGACAGCCTGGGAAGGCGCTGCTATGGGAGAGCAACTCCGAGAAGGCGGCACGGGCCGTGCCACGGCAGACGATCACTCTCCATCTGGAGACAGAGGAACGCCAGCCCTCCTTCACCGCGAACGGTGCGGCCGGCCGCGCGCCGCGGGCCAGCCGCGACAAGCTCAAGATCATGGAGAGCAGCCGCGGGCTGTCCACCACGACAGCGGACCCGCCACCCCGGCTCACGTTCAACCACGCCGACATCCTCCACGCGGCCGTGACCTCCCAAGACGCCACCACCAGACACCAGGAGCGCCGCACCCAGCCAGAAGAAGCCGGGCCCGGCGCTCCGCCGGCCGCCCCGGCCAGGACACAACCACCGAGAACACGCACGCCCACCAGCCCCGGGCACAGCACCTAGCGGCGATCGTCCTCGAACGCACGGTAGAGCGTGTACCGCTGGCAGCCGACCCCACCGGTGATGACGGCCTCATAAGAGGCAGCGTCGGCCCATTCGGTGACGACCCTCACCCGCTCACCCTCTGATGCCAGGTGGACATGCGCCCCGAGCAGGCCCGGCACCGGCACGACGGCGGCTTCCACCTCATCCACCGCCATCGCACTCACCACGAAGAGACCAACCGGCCCCTCCGCGTCGTGAACCACACTGCGCATGAGACGAGTCCGGACAAGACCAGAACGCCGGATGCCGGGCACGACCGTGTCGACGCGGCTGACGGCCCCGGCACGATGAGCACCGGCCCACGCCAAGTGATCCCCGTCACTGGCCCACTGCGCGTAAAAGAGAAGACCGGCACCACCCGCGGACAGGAAAACATGCTGCGCCAGACGCCCGGAAGGCCTCCGGGCCGCCTCCCACCCGTCCACCACCACGTCAGCGGCCAAACGCGAACGCTCAGCCGTGCCGGTGAGCCACTCACTCATCAAAACCGCCCCAGCAGCAGGGCGAACAAAATCAAGAAAACGCGTCATGAACGCCAACCCTCAAACATCAAGCACACTCAAGGTCAAGACACACCCACTCAAACACCCCCCGAACACCCCAGCACACTCCCCCACAGACTTCACCAAACCACAGCGACAGCACGCCACGCGGCCCGAAACATGCCAGTGACACATGTACGCGATGACGAACACCCCGGCCATGCAACAAAGCCCACCCCACACCGATGGCCCGCAGACAGGCCACCAAGGACCCGGAGAGACCGAGACCCCCGTCGCCACGCACCCCCGCACCGAAGGACCCAGACTCCCCTCCAGAAACAAAGAAGGACGCCAGCCAACACCTCACGACCATGACGCAAACGCAACACCGCCCACTCCACGCAAGCGGAGGTGAACCGCAGTACAGCCGCCGTGGCCGGCAAGACCGGTACATCCGCTCCACGCAAGCGGAGGTCAGCCGGACAGGGCGCGTTCAACGCTGGGCAGCGTGTCGCAGACCTGTTCCCTGTCAAGTCAGCGTATTGAGCTTCGCAGTCTCGTGGCAGTAGCACTTGGGGGTCGGCTGCTGGCTCGGTCCGAGACGCGTGGCAATGGGGATTGAGGTAGTCGTTCTGGTGCGGCGTCTACCCGCGGCGTGGCTCGGTCAGTTCAGCGGGCGCTGGACTGACCGAGTCACTGCCGTACGTGGTTGCCGGGGTCGTCGAGCCATGCCTGCTGGCCGTCGGCGTCGACGCGGAGGCCGAAGCGGGTACAGCCGGGTCGGCCCTGCTCGGCCCACCAGGTGTGCGCGGCTTCGACCTCGTCCCACAGGCGGCGCTGCCCGGACTGGTAGACGGTGTGGGAATCTTGGTTGCCGCGGAAGATGGCGCAGGCCCAGGAGCGGTCGGTCAGAGACAGCAGCCAGAGGGGGTGGGCTCCGTCCTCCTTGGGGCCGCGGCGGTAGGTCATGGCGTGCACGCGCAGGCCGATGGCGAAGGCTGCGGGCGAGTAGTCGGCGAATACCTCCGGTGCGAGGGACGTCGTGGAGGCGACGGCGTCCTGTTTGCTGTCCTCGGTGACGTACGCGTCGTGGGTGTCTGGTTCGAGTCGTTGCGCGCGCATGCGCATGAACTCCACCAGGCCGGTGAACGGGCCGCTCGCGCTCGCCCCGTCGTCGCTGACGGCCAGGCGGGCGGTTCCCTCGGTGGAGGAGAAGTCGGTTCCCCACGGGAGGAGGATGATGCCGCCCGGCCGTGTCTGTTCCACCCATGCGAAGGGGACCTGGCGCAGACCGCAGGTGGCTACGATCCGGTCGTAGGGGGCGCGGGCCGGTACTCCGGCGTAGCCATCACCACACAAGACCTCCACCGGCAGGCTGAGGCTGTGCAGCGCGGCGCGCGCCGTACGGACGACGCTGGGGTCGATATCGATCGTGGTCACGTTGCGGGCACCGAGCCGGTGCGCGAAGAGTCCCGCGTTCCAGCCGGTGCCCGCGCCGACCTCGAGTACGCGGTCGCCGGGCCGCGGGTCGAGGTCGGTGAGCATGGACAGGACGAGTGAGGGCTTGGAGGACGACACCGAGGCGAGGCGCCCGCGCTCGGGCCCCTGGTGCCGGCCGTCGTCCCACTGCGTGACGATCGGGCTTCGACGACCGTGTACAGCCGGTGTAGGCGGTCGAGTTCCTGGTCGAGGCGTTCGAGTTCCAGGGCGCGCACTTCGGCGGCCGGCTCCTGGACGATGGCGCGCAGGGCGCGCTGTACGCCGTCGTGAACGGTGTGGACGTCGATGCCGAGTTCGGCGGCGATGCGCTTGTAACTCCAGCCGCGGGCACGGAGCTCGCACGCGGTCCGGTCACGCTCGGCTGCGGCGGCGGTGTAGATGTAACGGCCGTCTGGGCCGCGGGTCCGGACGGGAGCGGCGGGCATGGGGCCGGTGTGCTCTTGCACGGCCGCACCTCCAACGAGCATTGACAATGCTATCGCTCATCGTAGCTGCGCATCGAGATAGGGGTGCGAGCTGGCAGACGTGGGCCCCGAGGGCATGAGTGAAGCACTCATGCCCTCGGGGGTCAAGGAAGACCTTGTGGTAGGGGAAATCTCAAAGTGTACGCCCAAAGCGCCTCCCCCATCGGGACGTTAAGGCGCTTACGGTGCACAGAACTTGGCCCAAAGAGTCATGTCCAGAACGGGCCACCCCCCGGATAGCTTGATCAAGCCACAGGGCGGCGATCGTGAGCGGCATCAGGGAGGGGACACATGAGACGAAGAACAGGTTCGAGGTGGGCAGGAGTCGTAGCGGCTGGGGTGATTGCCTTAGCGGGGCCGCATCTCGCCTACGCCCAAGGCGCACCCGTAACCGCAGTGGAGGCACCGGGAGCCTCTCCCGCCGAAGCACCCGCGGGGATCCCTACGCAGCCGATCCAGGACGACCGGGAGCCGTATCGCAGCCAGGCGGCGGACATGAAGTCGGAACAGAGCTGCCTCAAGGTCACGGAAGACCTGACCCGTCACCCCGAGCAGTCTCCGGCTGAAGGTGTCGGCTGCGTATCCGCGGAAGACAGCTTCACCTCATCAGGACAGTCGCTTGTCGCCGGGTCTTCACTGCCTCGCGTTTCCTGCGACAACCTGCCTGGCGTGGTCTGGCATATGAGCAGGTTCAGCTGGTGCCGGCGCATAATTCTCAACTATTCTCACATCAAGATAGAGAAGGGAACGACCAAGATCACCGGAACGGCCCGGTACGCCGTTCAGCAGGACATCGGCCTGGATCCCAACAGCAACAAGTTCGGTGAGCACGTCGACGTCACGCTCATCGAGAAGCACGGAACAGTGAAGTCACCTCAGGTCTCTTTCGAGAGCGGGTGCACGGGCTGCAACCCCCTGTACGCGAGGCCATGGCAGGGCTTCACAGCGATCGGGGAGCAGGAGACGAAGCAGAAGGACTTCAACCGGTACGTCCCGATCCAGAACGGCACCAAGGTCGACGTCGACTGGGGCTGGGAGATGGTCATCAAGCACGCTGGCGTTGCCCTGGACACGAAAATCACCTGGGGCGACGTGGGTGCTCGATGCGACAACAAGGTTGCGGGTAACCGCGGCTGCGTCGTTCCTGCGTTCACACCAACGCTCTACATTGACTACGCGAAGCGCCAGGCCGCTGCGGCCATGATCGTAGAAGCGCAACAGAAGAACTTGCAGCACTGGGGTCTCAGGGGGAAGGGTAAACCTCTTACCAGGCTCGCCGACGACAAGGAAACGCAGAAGAATCGCGACATTACACGCCCGAGCGACTGGATACCGCCAGACGGTCTCGAAAAGGGCTCTTGTGACGAGTTCCCATTTGCGTCGACCTATCAAAGCGGGACTAAGGGCGGCGTACATAGCGGTGACCAGTGCGCCCAGTTGTTCTCGTGGCAATCCCCGAATGGTGACTGGTGGGTTGAGGAATGGGAGCACAAGAACGAGATCGTCGTTGCCCCTTGCATTCGCGCCAACACGCCCCTGATCCAAAACACCAGCGTCGGCGGTGACCTCGGCCGTTTCACGCAGGACATCCGTCTGCTGGACGCGGATCCGTACTGGGTCCAGGTTATAGACACACGCCGAGGGATCCCGACCGACGAGGAAACCCGCTGCCACCTGGAGCAGCGCCCCAACTGCCACCGCCCCACCAACCCGTAGGATCCGGCCTCCAACTGGCAGGTGAGCTCATCCCGCAGCCCCAGCCTAATCGGCCGGGGCTGCGGCACTGCGAGGAGAGATACATGGATTTCTTGTCCTTCAAGGATCACTTGGCCGTGCGCGCCCCGCTTGCCGCGAAGGCGTTGCGCATGCCTGCCAGCCTGGCTGACATCCAGCGGCTGGAGGCCGATCTGGGCTGCGAGCTGGGCACGCATCTGAGGAACCTGCTCCTGAGTAATGACGGGGCGGCAGACGACACAGGCAGGTTCCTCCCTGGCGGCTACCGACTCCTGGGGTGCCGGGAGATCGCTGAACAGCACGAGATGTTGTGCACGGTGCTCGATGAGCTGGGCGAAAGGATGATCGGGCACTGGTGGCACCCGCAATGGGTCCCGTTTGCCATCCACGTGGCGGCCAACTGCCTCTTCGTCGACATGCGGGACACTGACGAGCGTGGACGGGTCGGGGAATTCCTCCACGACGCCCGTGCCGTTGGCGCCTGGCCGAACCTGCCCGCGATGTTCGCCGAGACCAGCCACGCCTTGCGATCCGGTACAGCCGTGCGCGACCACGTTCCTGTGGTGGTCGAAGGCGAAATCACGTGGGAGTGATCGGTCGGTGAGGCGCTCATGAAACGCGGATAGGCCAGTGCGGTTCCGGTGGCGCGCGCGTGGGCGCCCCCAGGGCTGGGGTGCGACCGGGGGCACTGGCCCGGCGACCGCAGACCTTCGGGTGCCGGTGTGATCAGCACCCAACCACCGCGCTTGGGAACGGTGAGGGCGGCGCCCTGCGGTGCCGGGGAGATCAAGGTACCGCCGGTATCCGACGGTGTCAGGAGGCGTGCAGCAGGTTCTTGACGGGGTACTACCGGCGGCGCTGGCGCCCGCCGATCGTGTGGTGTGCAGGTCGAGGTGGCCAGCACCGCGTGTAGCGATGTCGCCGGAGACCGTGGTGGCAGCGAGGACGCCGCGGGCCGCCGTGGTCGCGGTGACCACGATGTCACCGGAGACGGCCTTCGCCCGGAAGGTCTCGCCGTTGTACACAGCGATCTCGACATCGCCTGAGACGGTGTGGATCTCTGCGGCACTGTCGACGCGTCGTTCGGCCAGGATGTCACCGGAGGTAGTGGTACAGCGCAGCGTGTGGACGCCCAGGGCCTCGACATCTCCGGACACCGAAGCACGTTGAGGAGGTGGAGGTCGCCGAGGGTGCGCAGGTCGGCGCTGGCGGTCTCCAGGCGGAGGGAGGAGCGTTCAGACAGCCGGGCGGTCACGGTGATCTGGCCGCAGGCTCCGGGGCCGCTGACGATGGCGCCGGCTTCGGCGATGACGCGGCCATTGGCGACGATCTTCCGGCCACCCATGTAGATGTTGCCGCCGGAGATGACGGCTCCTGTGCCGCCGTTACTGAGGTTTTGGGTGTGGTGTCGTCAGGGTGAGTCCGGTTTCGGTGAGGCATCCGTCGATGACGTCGCTGCGGTACTGGATCTCGCGGAGGGTTCGGCGCAAGACACGCATCAGGTGGTCTGGGTCGGTGAAGGCGATGTTGTTCTGACCGGCGCGTCGTACCAGTGACCAGATGCCTTTGACTGGGTTGAGGTCGGGTGCGTAGGGCGGCAGCTGGCAGGAGGTGATCCACTCGTGAGAGCTTATGAAGGCGCGTAACCGGGCATCGAGGTGGACGTTCAGGTTGTCCCAGACGAAGACAAGCGGGGCGCTGAGTTGCTGGTGGGCGGCGATCAGCAGGTCGCGGTAGTCGGTCCAGGTGAAGCTGCGCCGGCCGCCGCGCTTATGGTCGGGGTGCCACTTGGGCCTGAAGATCAGCCGGGAGCGTTCGCCGGGTTTGTAGCAGGTCAGGGCGGCGATGGAGAAGCGACGCTGGGGGCGTCCTCTCACCCGGATCACCGGGGTATGCCCGCGTCGGGCCCAGGTGCGGGAGGTGGGCGGCGTCATCGAGAGCCCGGCCTCGTCTTCGAAGACGACGAAGGCCCCGAGCGCCGCCGCGATGCTTCCACCTGCGGCCACGTGTCCTTCACCCAGCCGGTGATTTTCTCCTCGTCGCGTTCCAGAGCGCGCCGGGCCGGGACTTGGTGGCTGAAGCCGTGGCGCCGCAGCATCTCCATAATGGTCGACAGTGCGAGAGTCTTGTGGAACCGGTGTCCGATCAACGTCTTGATCCTCGCCAGGGTCCAGGTCTGGTCCGGCCAGCCGTGCGCGACCGGCCCCTTTGCCAGTTCCTGTTCAAGCACGGCTAACAGGGCCTCGCTCAGCTTGGGACGGGCCGCCGGTCCCCGAGAAGTCAGGGCCTGTGGGCCGTCGTCCTGCCAGGAGCGGCGCCACCTCTGCACCGAGCGCACGCTGACCCGAGCTGTTTCGCCACCACCGCGTTGTCCTGCCCGACACCGAACATCCCGGCCGCCTCCATACGGACGCGCTCGCGAAATGCCCGCCGTTCCTCGGCCAGGCCACCGCCTTACGAGTACCTCATGGTTAGGGCATACCGCGACGATCACCACACGTCACCCCTCCACGACACCACGCCCGAAAACTCAGTAACTGCAAAGTCGAGTCTTGGAGGGGCTATGACACGTGTCCGGCGAGTAGCTATCGCGTTCGCAACAAGCATGGTCGCCACTTTGGCGATCGTCGCCCTGGTTACCTGTCAACGGTCAGGGCGACCGCCCCGGTGGCGGACCCAGGGAACCGGGGACCTGCTCGCCGCCGTGGCCCAGGCCGCGGTGTGGGCGGGCATCCTCTACCTCACTCTCACCGGCCGTATGCCGGTCGCCGTCGCCGCCACCACCTACCTCGTGGTCCGCACCGCCAACACGGCCCTGGCCGGCAGCGTCCGCACCTCCGCCCGCCTGTTCGCCACCAGCCTCTACGTCGCCGACTGGGCCCGCTTCCTCGACGGCGCCAGCGCCTGGACCATGCACCGCGGCACCACCACAGCCCCCGCCGCTGGCCCGGGCGAGATCCAGGCCAAGGGGCTGACCTTCACCTACCCCGGCAAGGACACCCCCGCCGTGCACGGGGTCGACCTCACCATCCGGCGCGGAGAGGTCGTCGCCCTGATCGGAGAGAACGGCTCGGGCAAGACCACCCTGGCCAAACTCCTCACCGGCCTCTACCTGCCGACCTCCGGAGAGATCACCTGGGATGGCCAAGACCTCGCCGGCCTCGAGCCCGCGAGCGTGTGGCGGACCTGTGCCATGGTGCCGCAGGACTACACCCGCTGGCCCCTGGCCGCCCGCGAGAACATCACCCTCGGCCAGCCCCGCCCCGAGGGCGACCGGGCGGTGCACGCAGCCGCCGAACAGGCCGGGGCCGACACCGTCCTCCAAGCCCTGCCCGACGGGCTGGACACTTCCCTGGCTCGCTCCTGGTGGGGCGGGCACGATATGTCCAGCGGCCAGTGGCAGCGCATCGCCATCGCCCGCGCCTTCCACCGAAATGCCCCTGTCATCGTGCTGGACGAGCCGACCTCCGCCCTCGACGCCCGCGCCGAGCACCGGATCTTCTCCCGTCTCAGGGAACTCGCAGCAGGCCGCACCGCACTGTTCATCACCCACCGCCTGGCCAACGCCCGCACCGCCGACCGGATCGTTGTCCTGCGCGACGGGGCCATCGCCGAAACAGGCACATACCCCGAGCTCGTCGCCCGTGACAGCGGACTGTTCAGCGAGCTCCACCGTCTCCAGGAGGGGCAGGGAGCGGTTCCGCCCGCCCTGTAGGTTCCGCGGTTCGATGAGCAACGGACCCGCGAAATGGGCAATGGATGAGCAACTCCGCGGTTCGGTGAGCAACGGGTCCCGTGACCTGCGACTTTGTCGCGGCATGTGGACGCGAAGCCTGTTACTACTGGCCCAGATTGCCCACGATCGGGGGCCGGACGACGGCATCGGCATTGCTCAGAACCTCGGACGACGCAGGTCAGAGACTCGCGAGTGCTCACGGACCAGCGGAACCTACACGCCCGGTAGGTCTTCTTCCCTGTTCACAGAGCCCCCGGCTCTGCCTCTGGCGGCCCGCCGCCCGTGCCCGCGGGCACCCCGCTCCAGTACGTGCCCTGCGCGGCGGACCGTCCCTCGCGCCTCGCTTGCTGGCTGGCGTGCTCGGCGGCCCGGTCTCGCCGTCCCGCGCACGTACCGCCAGGCGGATGCCCCACTCCGGGCTCGTGCTGCGCTCGGACCACCGGAATCCGTCCCCGCAGCGTCGTGCCGCGCTCTGCTGGTCCGACGTCCGTGGCCCGTCGCCGGAGCCGGCCCGCACCGGGGCCGGTGGGCGGAGTGCGTTTTGCTAGGCCCGCCTCCCTGGCCCCGGGCCTGATTCAGGTGAGATCCAGGGTGACGCGCAGGGCGGCGGAGATGCGGGTCATGGTCTCGGCGTCGACGGTGCCCAGGAACTCGCCGGAGGTGAGGCGCTTGTCGGTCAGTGCGGTGAGGTCGACGGCGACGGCGGCACCGTGCACGGGATGTGCCAAGGGGATGGTGACGACGGTGTCCGGGGCGCCCTGGGTCTCGTCGATCATCATGCACACGGCGGTGCCGGGCAGGGCGTCCAGGGCGGCGTCGGACTCGACGATGACGACGGCTCGGCTCTTGGTAGCCAGCTGGACGCGCCATACCTGGCCACGGGCCAGCGGCGTCACGCGACGTCCTCGCCGAAGAGGTCGGCGAGCTCCTCAGTGTCGTTCGCGGCCTTCTCGCGCCAGGCCCGTATGGCGGGGGCCGCGTCGCGGAGCTGCTGGGCCCTGAGCGCGCGCTCGACGTAGGCCGACACGTTGCCGCCGGAGGCGGCGCGGGCATGGGCGAGGAGATCGTCCGGCAGGGTGACCGTGGTGCGCGTACGAGTGCTCATACAGATGAGCATACTCGCGTATGACGCCGTGATGCGGAGATGACCGAAAGCCCGCGCTCCCCCTGGCCGCCGGGGCGACGCTGTCCGCTCCCGATAGGCCGCTCCCACCCCGCGGCCTGGCCCGGCCGGAGCGCCATCGGAGCTCTCCGTCGACGTTCTCCTGCCGGCGCGGTTCGTCGGCCCGCTCGACGCTGTCGCACTGGCAAACGGTCCAGGTCCGCTGGCACCGGACGCAGGATGCCGGGCTGACACGCAGATCTTCGAAAAAGATCGCGACGGGTGTCACACCGCGGACGTCCTCGACAC
The DNA here is from genome assembly GCF_002192455.1 of Streptomyces albireticuli. Classification (NCBI taxonomy): domain Bacteria; kingdom Bacillati; phylum Actinomycetota; class Actinomycetes; order Kitasatosporales; family Streptomycetaceae; genus Streptomyces; species Streptomyces albireticuli. Next base: position 8,122,252 of record NZ_CP021744.1, on the reverse strand, counting down.
CTCTATGGGTGATCCCCCCACCTGGCCTCGATCGGGAGACCCCATGGACTCGCCTCCTCCTGCTGCGCAGTCGCCAGCCCGTGCCCGGGCCGGTGCGCGTTGACGACCAACGACGTGATCGACAAGTTCATCGGCGGCGCCCACACCGTGCCCGAGCACGCCCAGGCCGTGGCCCGGTGGGCCCTGGGCAACGCGTGGTGGACCACCCTCCTGGCCGCGGTCGTCCTGATACTCACGCAGGTGCTGCGCCAGCTGGTCACCCGCCGGCTCCTGAAGCAGGGGCGCCTCGCTTTCGAACTGCTGCCCACGAACGGCTTCGACCCGGGCCTCGAGGACGTCCTGCGGTTCGCCAAGGGCATCGCCCAGGCGCAGCGCACGGTCTCGCGGTGGGCGTTCACCCCCGCGCGGGGCACGGCGATGCGGGTGCGGCTGGTGTCGTCCGGGGGCCCGCTCTCGCTGCGTGTCGAGGGGCCGGCCCGGGCGGCCTCGGTCCTGCGGCACCAGGGCTACGCGCAGTGCGAGCTGCGGGCGGTGGACGCCCGGGCGAATCAGACCGAGCGGCCGCGCATCCGCCTGGGCGCAGCGGCCTGACCGTTCACCACAACCGTGTGAGGAAGGCGAGGGAGCAGGAGATGGCGAATCCCAAGAACCGTGGTGGGCGGGTCCGGCTGACGAAGGACCCCGGCCCGGCGTCGGCCCGGAGCGGCAAGAAGGAGAAGGAGGTGCATGTGGCGCGGGCCGAGCTCGCTCTGGCCCTGCCCGACTACCTCGCGCTGCGGGAGGTGCCGCTGCGTCCCGATCCCCTGGAGGCTCTGGCGGCGGCGGTTGCGGACGTGCGGGAGGACCTGATGGAGCGGGTCGACGTGGTGCTGGACCTGGTCCCGGTCTCCGCGCGCGCGGTGAACCGGAAGCGGCAGCGGCTCCTGGCGCAGGCTCGGCTCCGTCCCTAGGACATGCCGGCCATACCCGGCATGCCGATGCAGCAGTCCGCCGGCCGCGGGATCGGCCTCGATCGGCTGTCCGCGATCGCCTCGGACGGCGAGGCTGCGCCAGAGGGGGACGGCGGCCGACCCGGCGGAGTGGGCTTGTGCCGTGCCGGTCGCCATGCCGGTGGCGGCGAGGACCGCCGCGGCGATGAGGGCGGGGATTCGGATGGATCTCATCTCGACCTCCATGGGTCGTGAGGGGCCAGGGCCCGCACGGGGTGCCGACGGGCACCCCGTGGGCGAGGATGTCGCCCCCGGGGCCGGCGGCTGGAGCCCGGTCCGCTGGCCGGACCGACACCCACGATCTGTCCGGAACCCGACGGCCTACGGCCCGTTCCGGTGCCGGGCGCGCCGTCTCCGGCGGGTCTCTGCGACACACGCACGGCGCTTGTCCGTCGGCCCGCCCCATCGCGCGCGCCCCGCATGCGGGCGGGCGCATCGTGTGTTGGACTCGAAGCGTCCGGCTCAACTCGCCCAGCAGGGAGCGATCATGCCCGAGAAGCACGTCGACATGGACTACCTCCGCATCGTCGGTACGGCCCTCAAAACCGCGACAGGCATGCTGGGCAAAGCCATGACGCGCAAACAAGCAGTGGCAAAGGCCATCGAAAAGGTTCGGGCAGAGGACCCCCAGGGCAAGGACTACACCCCCGAACAAATCGAACAAGGGATGAACGCACTAGCCACCGCGGGCGCCATGATGAGCAGTAGCTGAGACACCGCGCTCACCACGCCGATGACGCCGAGAGCCCAGCCGGACCGTCGGTGGGGCGGACCGCAGCGAGCGCCCGCTCGAGCTGGTCTTGTGGGATGGGTCCGGAGCTCGGGAGCCCGGCAGCCTGCCAGGCGGTGGCCGCCCGCTCGGTGTTCCCACCGACGGTTTGGATCATCAGGTCCTTGGCGTCCGACTCCGCGATGTCGCCGTCAGCCGGGCCGGGATCCACCAGGTGTACGGCCACACGAACCCGGTTGGCTGGCCGGTCGCCGTCCTTGACCTGTACCGATTCCATCGTCTTGTACACCCGGACCAGGCGGCCGACGAGCCGTTGGGCGAGGGCGTACAGCTGCTGACCGGAGTCGTTCTCCAGGCGGTCGGCGCGCAACCGTTCCTCACCGCGGCCCAGGGCCTTGACGTAGATGAAGCCCCGGTTGCTGGACTCCTCGATCTCCACCCGCGTCGGAATGCCGCGCACGCGGTCCTTGGTCGCCTGGATGCGAGCGATATCGGCTGCCAGCCGCATGCCGTCCAGGTGCAGGTTGAGCGCGATCGCGCGTACCCGGTTGTGCCAGGCCGCCTCCAGGCGCGGCGGACAAGGGCCGGCCGCCTGGGCGGCAGCGATGATGAGCTGATGAGGATCGGTCACAGACCCCTGGTGCCGTGCGGCCGCTGAGCCGATGCCGCAGGAAGGCGATGCACCCACCCGCAACCGGCCGCGGTGAAGGAGACGTTGCGGCAGGGTTCTCACCGTCACGGTGGAATCTCCCGCCGAACGCCCAACTCGCGTTCCGCTGCCGGTATTCTTCCCTGCGGCGCACCTCGTGCGCCCCCTCCCACGAGGACGCGGAACCTTCGGGCGCTCGGCCAGGGCGCCCGGTGTGGGCGTTCTCCGGCGCACCCCCGGACAAGGTGCACGTAGGGAGGGGGCGCCTATGGGACGCCACCGGAAGAAGCCGGTCCTCGGGCGCGTCTGCGCGGTCATCCGCGAGCTGGGGAGGCGGCTGATCGGACGGTGACCGGCAGTCCTCATCGATGCTGAGGGCTGGCGGCCACACACCGTCCACATTCTTCTGGTGGGCCCTCGTCGCGGACTCGTCCTCCGGGGCGGGGGTCTCTGCGCAGCCGGGGCGCCAGCTACGCGACCTTCAAGCTAGCACCCGGTGTGCCGGAGGTTCCAGCCCAACATGGTAGCGGCCACCCGGTGAGCGCCCCATAGGCGCTCCGGTCGCGCTGCTGCAACGGTTCGTCGATCCCGTCCTTGCATCCGGTTGACGACCACCGAGCCGTGCCACTCCACCATCGCACCGGCACCCAGGGGGCGGCCCGTCGCTGTGCCCCACTAGGTTCAGCGGCAGCACCGGGTTCTCGAAGTCCTCGTCCGCGAGCGGGCCGCCGCACTGTCCATGCCCACACGGTTTGCTGCTCGTCGAAGAGGGCGATGACGCCGTTGGACAGCGCGTACCCATACGCGTAGTCCTCCGACAGGCTCGGGCCCGCGCTGCCGTGATGGTAGGCCGTCACGGCCCGCTGGAGGCCAGTGAAAGCGGTGAAGAGCCGGAACGCCTCCTGCCTGATGAAGCCTTCGCCCAGTCCGGGAGGCCGGCGGGGCCACGGAGGCTGCTGTCGAGGGTGTCGAGCGCGAGGTGCCAGGTATCGAGCGTGCGCAGGTCACGGCGCACCATCGCGTCGACCGCCCGGGCGATCACCTCGGGCGTTGCCCGGCCGCCCTCACCAGCGTCGGCAGCCCAGTCCCGCAAGGTCTCGACGGTGGCGCCCTCCGCGGCGTCCGGGATGCCGTACGTCGCCGTCTCGTACTCCACTACGGCCGGCCGGTGTTCCTTCGGGACCGCGTCGTAGGGAGGCTGCGTCCAGTCGATGAGGCGTTCCACCTCGAACGCCGTCGGCGCCGTGATCGCGGGGCTGTCCATGGGCCCGGGGCCTACCGGGACCGCCGACGACGTCTGACTCCGTCCGCGTCGTGGACCTGGTGGAGCCGCAGGTCGTGCTCTTCGGTCGCCGGCGCGAGCTGGACGGGTCCGGCTGATTCAGTCGAAAATCCGGTCGGTCGTCGACTGCCCCAGCCTTGTTGCCTGAGGCATCCGCTTTCGAGTCGGACAGTCCGGCAAGCGACGTGTCCCGGCTGGGCCGGGCAGCTGGTGAAGACGGCTAACGGCCGTGAAAGGATCCCGCCATGGATCCGTATGCATAGAAAAAGTCGGTCACCGGTGAGAACTGCCCGCCGTGGTGCGCCCAGGAGCACCACGCGGTCGAGGACCCGGAGGACCCGACCATCGAGAGCTTCTTCCACGAGTCCGGTCCGGTCAGCCTGCGGCTGCCTCCGACCGGTCCGGGGATGGAGTTCCGGCTGAGCACCACGACCTTCAGCGCGGACAACTTGCTCAACGAGACCGTGGGGGCAGTCCGCTTGATCACCACCCTGAGCAGCACAGGTGACCAGAGAAGCGGCATTGATGATCTGGACATCCATACCAAGGCCGACCTCGACGGCTTCATAGCCGGCTTGCACGCCTACGCCACCGCCCTCGGGCAGTGGCGGGACCGGCTGCCAGACTGACCGCACGTCAGCGCGATGGGTACCCGTGCAGGGGCCGTGGTATCCGGGCGTGAGTAGTACCGATGTTTCCCGAGGCCGGTTCCGCCGTGGCGCGCACCAGAGCGACTGTCAGTGGCGGATGCGACCCTGTAGGGCCCCCGGGCCCTCGGCGAAGCCCGGGGCGGCCGGCAACGGGCACCCGAGGATCGGGAGATCACCGGCCGCTGCCCGGGCCGCTGGCGGGGAGTTCCTGCGGGGTCATGAACATTCCTCACGATAGTTGCGTGTACACCACTGACACGACCAGGGCCAGAGCGGTCATAGCCAACAGCCACAAATACCATTTCGGGAGTACGGGGTTCGACTTACGGAGTAATATTCCAGCCAAAGGAATCAGGATCGCGAGTATCGCAAGAATGGTGACCAGGGTGCGCATATTTTCCGTTCGAGAATCCGGGAAGTTACCTCAACTCTAACTATGCCGTAGAGCACCCGACTTCGACTACAGGTGACGCCCCAGGCAGGCTGCGCCGGGGCGAGCGGTCCGCGTGGTGGGTGAGGATCGCCGCGACCTGCGGCGGAATCCCCTTCGGGCGCTCCCCTTGGGGCGCCCCGCGCGGCGTCGAGCTGATCCACGTCCTCGTGCCATGCTTCTCCGGCCACGACTCAGCCCAAGGAATCGGGTCGCTGCTGAAGCTGGCCCGCGCGAGCAGACCGCAGGCAGGACGCACGTCACGCCACCAGCGAAGGTGACAGACGTCGCTTCCGACGGCGCGCCATGCTTCCCGTCACCTTCTACAGAGGGGCGCGAAATTCCGCGCCCCTCTGCTCATCCCGATGGAGGCCTCCGTGATCCTGCTCAGCGGCCCGCGTGTGCTCGCCTTCCCGTAAGGGACTGCGGCGAACCCCTCGCCGAGATCATCACCGGCGCCCGGCATCCTTCCGGCCGCTGTTGTCAGTGGCTGTGTGGATCAGAGCAGCTGATCACGGCCGCTGGCATCCTGTGAACGGCATGCCTCCGGAACGTAGGGGACCAGCCGCTTGTCAGGTCCGCCGGCCTGCCGGTCCGAGCAGGTGCCGTGTGCCGTCATGAGGAGGTGAGGCGGGCCACGACAGCCATGAGGGATCCGACGACGTCCTCCTGGGTGTTGTAGAGGGTCATCGTGTCGGTCAGGTGACGCAGGCCGGTGGTCAGCGTGTAGGTGGTGGAGGGCCACGGCGCGTGGTGATCTGGTGTTGGCCCTTGTGGTGCGGGAGCCGTGAGGTCCTGCTCTATCGCCGCCAGGCGCCGGTCGGTGCCGCGTGGGTGCGTGGTCACTGCGGCAAGGCCAGGGCTGGGGAGGGGGATGGTGCCATGGTCGAGGTCGTCGCCGGTGGGCAGTTCTCGCGCACTCGCGGCGAGACGGTGGGCGACGGCCCACCGGTGCACGCCGGCGGAGGGCGGCGGGCTGGAAGTTCCCGGGGTGCCGTAGCGGCCGGGGGGGACGTCACCGGGGAGCGGGGCGGGGGGCTCGTCGAGGATCCAGTCGCCTCCGTCGGCGTGGAGGGCGGCGGTCTGGTCGCACCACCACCGGGCGGCCTGGCGGTCGCTGGATTGCAGGTGGTGCAGGTACAGGCAGTGGGCGGCGGTGGCAGAGCCGGCGCCCGCGGCGAACTGCCACCAGAAGACGGGGCCGCCCTCGTGGCCGGCGAGGTGGAGCAAGCAGGCGAACGCGGTCCAGCTGGCCGGCTCGGCGGTCAGGTCGTCGGCGAGCAGCGCGAGAGAGGCGATCGCGGCGTGGTCGCTGACGGCGGTGACGGCCAGAACGTCGAGTGTCTGGGCGGCGTACTCGTGCAGGGCGGTGCGCCTGCGGGGAAGGGGGGTGGGGCCGGGGGTGTGCTGGTCGCCTTCGCCAAAGAGCGGGTGGGTGCCCTGGTCGCGGGTGCCGGGTGCGGTGACCCGGGCGGCGATCCGGGCCAGGGCGGCCTGGTCGTCGTAGTCGTGGAACGGGTCGGCCGTCATCCGGGCCTGGGACAGCACCTCGTCGATGGGGCCTTCTTCCTGGCGCCTCACGGTGCCTCCTCCGTTTCGCCGGCCCGCTTGAGGCCCAGGTCGTGGGCGAGGCGCCGTCGTGCTCCGCAGGTGTGGGAGCGGACTGTGGCGGGCGAGATGCCCATGATTTCCGCGACGCGCTCCGCGGGGTAGCCGAGGACGAAACGCAGGACGATGACGTCGTACTGGCGCTCGGGCAGGCGGGTGATGGCCGTGTAGAGGCCCAGGCGGGATTCGAGGATCTGGAGACGGGAGCGGGTGGCGTCCATGACCGCGGCGAACGCGGCGGTCTCCACCAGGGCCCGGCGCGGCCGCCGTCGCGCGGCCTACAGACGGGTGACGTTCTCCTTCAGCGCGGCCAGCGCGAAGGCCGCCGGGCTCGGCTGCTGGAGCACGTGGATCCAGGCCCGAGACAAATGGCCGAACGTGTCCTCAACCACCCATTGCGCATCGGCCGCATCGCCGAGCTGGAGATGGGCGTAGCGGAGGTAGGCACGATGGTGGAGGGAGAAGAAGGCGGTGAAATCTGCGGGTAATCCCTTCATGCCGCGCAGCGCCTGACCGCGTCGACTGGGGGTGTTCACGGCGCCTCCTCCGCGTGGCTTGGGCGGCCCGAACTCGCTCATGCGTACGGTTCCTTTCGTGGGTGGACGACGGTGCTTCCTCTTGGGATGCCGATAGCCTCAGGGCCCTCAGCGTCAGCCAACCGAAACCAGGGTCCAGTCGTGCAGGCAGATGAACGGACCGCTGGGGTAGTTGGCGCACGACTGTTTGCGCACGCCCCCCAGGAAGGGCCTACCGCCTCAGCGAGTTCACGAGTTCTCCGGCCCCCTGGCCCCGGCCCCGGCGCCACGCCGGCGGCCCGCGATGCCGGCGGCGCCCACACGCCGGGACATGCGCGAGCCACCGGGCCTCGATCCCGGGCATGATGGGATCCTGCGGGGCGGTCCCGTCTTGGGTTCGGGCCTCCCGCCAGGCGGGAGGCGAGGCGGCGTGCGAGAGACGACGGCCGGCTTCTGCGCGGCTACAGGCAACGACTTCCCACCCGTCGCGGGCGCGGGCTCCGAGGACCGTGCGGCCGCTGTGCTCCAGGCGGTGGAGGCCTTGCGCAGGATCCGCGAGGTGGTGAACCCCGCGGCCGGGCGGTCGGTTTCCGTGCCTGCCCAGTGGGAGCGACTCCAGCCTGTGCGCGCGATCGCTCTTGCTCTGGAAGCGGCTCAGGTGCCCGCATCCGCCGTCGACGCCGGCGGCCACCGCGTCGCCACCGGGTACAGCGTGCGGGATCACGACGGCGTCGTGCGTGTGGAATGGGTCGGACCGGCCGGCAGCCACGCACGCTACGAGCAACACGAGTGCCTCCAACGCTGTGCCCAGGCCCTGGAGGAGCTCGGCTGGCAGACCCTTGAGTACCGCGGCGCGCGCGGGCAGCGCTGGCTCGAGGCCGAGGCCTTGGCGTGAACACTGCGGTGGGCGTCGGCGAGCTGAAGCCGCCCGGAGGGCTCCTGCGGATCCGCCGGCCTGAAGCTGGTGCGGGACGTTCGGGGTGCGAGGCCACGGCGCGGGGCTGAGGTCGGCTGATCGCCGCTCCAGCCCCGTCAGCAGGCGGGCGACCTGGCGGCGCGGACGGAGCGCTTCGCCGGGAATCGGCGCCCGTGCCACGCCGCGCACACTCCCCGCTGCTGTCACACGATTTCCCATATGCGGCAATTCGGATCAGCTGTCGACGTTTAGGTAATATGGGCGCTGCGGCTGTGCGTGTTCGCCAGCCCCGTGAGGCTCCCCCACGCCGGTCCCCGCGGAATGGAACACCTGCGGCTCATCCGCAGTGTTCTGACCGGTCGCCCCCTTCCGCGGCCTTCCCCGCGTGGGAAACCCTTGCTGCTCTTGGAGTGAGACCAATGAGCCGTGGGCATCGTCAGGCCCGCACCCGTGCGATCCCTGCGGAGGCGCCGCCGTCTGGCGCCCGCTGCGATGAGGTCGCCGACGCCGTCGACGCGGTGAGCGTTGAGCGGTCGACCGTGCACAGCACTGGCCTCATCGTCCACACCCTGGTGCCCCTGTTCATCCCGTGCGGCGAGCTTCTCGGCCCTGGCGAGGCCACGCTCGAGGAGGTTGTGGCGGACAGCATTGCCGCGGCCGGGGTGGCGATCAGCCGGCATGAGGCCCGGGAGTCCTACACCGCGCAGGTCCAGGTCGGTGTGCTGGACCCTGTCGACGACCGGGCGCCGCAGGGATGGCGCCGTCTGGAGCTGGCGATCCTGGTGACCGCTCGTCGGCCCTGGCACATCGAGGGCGAGCAGGAGCTGGTCCAGAAGGACATGGCGCGGGCGGCGGCATTCGGGCTTGCCTGGGCATTTCCCGGTCTGCTCCGCGAGCCCGAATGGAAACCGGACTACCTCCCCCTGGACTGCAGCGGCAACGTGTTCCCTTTCGGTGACCACGTCCGCCTGCTGCGTGAGGATCTGATGTCTCAGGCGGTGGCGGTGGCGGTGACCGGCCCCGAGGGAGCCAACGTCCGCTTGGGCGATGTCGACTATGCCGGCGTCTGGCCGCAGAAATCAGCGGACTGGATGGAACAGTGGGAGGACTACAACCGCAAGGTCCAGCTTCTCGACGCCGAGCAGGCGCTCCCCGCGTAGGGCACCACCAGCCCTCACCGAGTCGCACAACCAGCGGGTCCGGCACGGGCAGCCCGGGGCCCCGCCGCGGCAACCGCGCGTCAGCGGGTGCCACAGGTGGTCGGCGCCGGTCAGAAGCTGTCCCGCTTCCTACTGCGATCCGCCCCCGTTACCTGGCGTCCAGGAGGCCGAGAAGATTGACATGGTGCAGGTCAAGGCTTTCGGCGGCCTGTTGCCTACTGGCCGCGATCATGGACGGCGTCGGGTAGTTCGGAAGCGTGGACGTGCTCCACGCTTTGGTCACGCCGTCCAGTACGGCCAAGATCTGGCCAGCCGATGTCGTTGCACTCGCCGTGTCCCACACAAGCTGTGTCGCATTACTTGGGAGCCAGCTCCGCCTTGCACTCATCGTCTGCGGTGCTCATTGTGTCTCTTTCGAACGTTGACGTGGTGGAGGTCCTGCGACGGTGGTGCTCAAGCTTGGGTCGTCCAGTGGGTGATCTACCGCATGATCCCCTCTCGGGTGCCGCGCATCGCTGCCCTCACATGTGGGAAGTCTCGGGCCGGGTGAACTGATCCGTACCGGCATGAAGGTGGGGTACCGATGGCTTCGGGACTGGACGTGCCCGCTGGCATTGCGCAGGTGCACGGCCGCATGGTCCTGAACACGCATCTGGAATGGACCCCGGAGTTCACGATCCGGCTCGCTGATGGCAGGACTGGCCGGGGCGCAGCCCCCGGTGCTGAGACACCCAGCGTCTTTGAAGCGCGCCGTCCAGACCGGGTCCCCGACCGTGACACCTTTGCCGAGGTGCGGAAGGCTCTCGCCGGCTACTCGTTCACTCAAGGCTCGCTCGATCGCCTGCTGACGGAGCGCGGCGAGTCGTGGGGAGCGTCCGTGGTGTACGGCGTCTCGGTGGCCTTCTTCGAAGCCTCGCGTGCCGAAGACGACATGGAGCTGCCTGACGGCGCGGCGCCAGTGGGTGAGGTCCGCTGCCCCCGGCTGCTGCTGAACGTCCTCAACGGCGGCATGCACGCGTACACCAATCCTGTGGCGTGCGATTTTCACGAGGTCCTGCTGGTGCCGCGGAGCGACGACTACGAGGCGGTGATAGATGCTTACCTGCGGGTCCTTCACCGTGTTCGCACGGCGCTGGTGGATTTTCCGCAACGGTCGGTGGGTGGCAACCGCGTTCACGACCTGGGGCCCGGGTCGAACGAGGCGGCGCTCGCGCTGGTAGAGGGTGCGCTGAAGAGCACCGGGCTGAGCGGCATGTTCGGGCTGATGGTCGATGCCAGCGCCGGCGACTGGACGGATGGGCATCGTCATTACGCCCTGCCCGTCACCGGCCGCAGGCTCACCCCGGAAGGCCTCACGAAGTACTGGCTGCGGCTGATGGACCGCTTCGATCTCACGATGCTCGAAGACCCCTGCGCCGAATCCGACCTGGACGGCTGGCGCGCCCTCCACGCGGCACGTCCGGCGGAGTGCCGGCTCCTCGGAGACAATCTGACGTCCACGCTCCCTTCCGAGCTGGCCGTCAAGGCGGGGATGGTGGACGGAGTGCTGCTGAAGCCGGACCAGAACGGCACCGTCAGCGGTGCCTTGCGTTTTGCCGCGATGGCCGGAGAACGCGATCTTCAGCTGGTGGCCTCACATCGCTCGGTCGAGACGGACACCCTCTTCCTCGTTCACCTGGCCACACAGGTCGAGGCGGACTACTTCAAGATCGGCCCCTTCTCCGACTTCAGCTCAGTCATGCGCAGCAACACCCTCCTGCGACGCCGGGGGCCCGGAGACGTCCCCGCCGGTCGTCAGCCAGGGCCGGTCCCCGGCGATCCGCCTCTCACGCGGCGGGACCTCACCTAGGAGTCCAATGAAGATGTAGAACACGCGCCTGGCTTGCACCGGATTACCCCGATCGACTTTTCCAGCCGAACTGGGGTATCCCGGGCGGCTGAAGCAGCATCTTCATTGGGCTCCTAAGGGGTGTCCGACTGGTCGGTGCGGCATGCGGTTGCTGGTGCTATTCGGGGCGCTCGCTGGCAGCTGGGGGTGCGGGGCTGTCAGCGGGGTTGCCGGACGGCCACCTGTGGCAGGCCCTCGACGGGTTCCTCGATTCACGACGCCACAGCGGAGTGACCGCCCGCGCTGGCGGCCGGCGGCCGACCCGGTGCCGCCGCTACCGGTCGTCGAGGTCCTGGAGGAGGGTGTACTGGCCGGGGCAGTGCAAGGTGGTCAGTGTGGGGGCGGGAGCGTTGCTCCACGGCCAGGGCCGGTGCGGGGGCGCGGGCACCGGATTCTCTCCGGTATCTCCGTCCCACATCCGCCCGTAGGCGTCGGGAATCGTGCCCCACCCCCAGTACGGCAGCGGCCGCTCGGGCACGGTGCCCAGTACCTTGGTCACTTCGATCGGCTGGGACTCCACCCGACAGGTGTGGCGCCAGTTGTCGCCCAGGTCGAACGTGTACCGGAACTCCTGCCCTGGCTGCAGGACCTCGCCCACACACACCACATCCGCATCGAGCTCGACATCCGGGTCCTCGACACCGTCGAGGTAGCGGTGCTCCGTGGCGCGCCGGCCCGTCGCCGGGAACTCGAACTCGTGCAGATGCGAGCGGTCCCAGCGGGCGAAGGCGTCATCGATCGCCTCGGCCAGCGCATGCAGCGTGTGCCCTGTGCTCACGGCGAAGACACGGCCCGGCCGCGGCCACAATTCCCCGGCCATACCTCCGCCCTCCAGCTCGACCCGGACACCCCACCACACGCTGCTCGCACTCCCGGTCACACCAGCAGTATCCCGCGGCTCCCCGGACACGAGAGGCCAGATTCGAAGCACCAGCGGGTGAATCCGTGTATCCGCGCTGCCGCTCGGCATTGCCGAATCCGTGCCCAGTTGCTCCTGATCCCTCGCGAGGTGGTGAGCGACCCGGTGGTGGGCCAGGTGGCAGGTCCACCCCTGCGAGTCCGGTACCGGCGGCTCGTGGCCGTGGTGCGCTGGGCTGCCGGGCCGTGGCGCGACGGCCGGGAGGGGGTTGCCCGCGGGCGAGCCGGCAGGCTACGGCCGGTGGCGGCGTTTGTGACCGCCCGACTCCGATGCTGTGTGTTCCCACGTGACAAGCAGCGCAGCCCGGCTGCCGAACTCCCGCTGGCCTCCTAGCAAGGCCAGCGAGGAGGCAGACCCGCTCGGGCACGCCAGTAATCCGCATCGCGAGGATCGTCCAGCCATCCGATCAGACGCTCCACGCCTGCCCGGAAAGCGCGGGGCAGTGAGATCTCCTCACCGACAACAAGTCTGAGAGCGTCGACGTCATGGGTGGCGTGATCGGTGTCGCACCAGCACCCCACATTCACCGCCGCGTCGACCGCGAGCCGGCCCAGGTCTGTCCACACCACCTGAAGCTGGAACTCCAGCTGATCACCCCGTCTGGATACTCAACGGCATCGAGGCCGAGAACGATGGGCGTCCACGGCTGCGGGCCAGAGAAGACCACATGGTCCAGTGCCCAGTCCTACACTGCCTTGTCTCCGTCAACGCGAGCCGCGTCAACAGCATGGGCCGCATCTTTCAAGGATTCCACGTCAGCAGGTGATAGGCGGGGGAAGAGCGTGGTCAATGGGACGTCGTCAAAGGAACCTCGCATGAGCCGATCATGAGTTCTCTCCGACCCAAACGGCAAGCGACCCCCGGCGCTGAGCAGGACCCCGAACCCCCTCAGTGCACCACCAGCAGTGCCCCAGGGGGCTCACTGCGTGGGGAGGGGGTCTGGTCCGTGCTGTTCACCGGGGGTCTTCCAGGAGGGCGAATCTGCGGGGGTCGGCCAGTGCGCGGACGTGGATACGCGGCGTGCGCCCGAAGACATCGGCCAGGCCGCTCAGATCGCGCTCCACACGGCAGGCGGCCAGCACGCCGTTCTCCTCGACCATGATGACCCGTACCCGCCGGTCGTCCCGCCCGGAGGCGAGGTCAAGGTAGAGCTGCCCTGGTCCGACCGGCCCCCCGGTGGCGGCAGTCCCCGGCGCCCCGGGCTGCCGGATCTCCTCGCTCATCTTCTCCTCCTGCACTCCCGTACCGTCCTGGCGAAGTCATAGCGTGCGCAGGCTACCGGCTGACGGCCAAGCAAAAGCACCCCCAGATCTCCCTCACCAAGGCAGGCATCACGCCCCGCTCGCCGGCCAGCTGCGTGCGCCGTGGCCGATCAGCGGGTACCCGGGCAGTGCGGACGTCTGTGCCCGATGCCGGGCGCGCGATGCGCGGGATGAGTCCTCGTGAGCGGAGCCGGGCGAGGTGTTCGGCGGAGAAGTACGCCTTGTCGGCGCGGACCTTGACCGTTCGCCGTCGTCGTGGCCCGCACCGGGAGCGTATGGCGGGAAGACCCAGGAGCAGCGGCTTGAACGCCTGGCTGTCGTGCACATTCGCGCCGGACACCGCGACGGCCAGCGGGATGCCCTGTGCTTCGGATAGCACATGCAGCTTGCTGCCCCTCTTACCTTGTTCTTTATGGTCTGGCGTCGAATGAGATCGCTCATCCGGGAGTTCGCGGGGCTTGGACACGACCTTCATTTGATCCGGGCGACCACTGAACGCGGCGTGATCAACGGTGTCGAGCCACCGGCCCGGCAACCCGGTACCGGGCGCGGGTGCCGCTCGACCATGATGGTGGCCATGACGGACGAGACAGGCCCCGAACCGCTGGGCCTCTGCGTGGTGGCCAACGTGGCGCGGGAGACTAGCCATGGCGACGGCGGACTGGAGATCCGAACCGGACTGCGGCATTTCGCTCCTGGGGCCAAGGTCTGGATCGCACCGCTGAGGTGGGACGGAGGCAGCCCAAGCGTGCCTGTCGTCGGCCGGCGTCGGGGCAACAGTCGCCGCTACAGCGCGATGGTGATCCCGCGCCGGTTCCTGGAGAACTTTCGGGTCCGTGCCGTGTACAGCTCAGCACTGCTGAGCGCGCTCGGTGGCGGCCCGCTCTGGACGGAAGAGCGTGCGGAGAGCTACGTGCGGTACTGGGGCACGCCGAGGCTGGAGACGCAGGTTGAGGTCGAGGGCACGGATTACACTCGATGGGCCCCGCCGGTCACCGATCCTCCGCCTATGGAGCTGGAGTTCGAGGGCGCGACCTATCACCTGGCCCACTTCAACGCCCACCGGGCCCGCTACTCGCCCCTACCGCCGCCCCTGGAGCCGCCCCCGCCACCGGTCGGGCCGACCGGCTCCTGAGCTCGTTCTTCATGGTCTCGCCTCGAACGATGCTTCGAACGGGATCGCTCGACTGCCTGACCGCGCGTGGGCGTGGGGACGAGCTGTTCGAGCTCGTGGACGCGTTGCTGTGCGCGGACGGCCCGGTGACGTCGCCGGTGGATCTGACGCTGGTGGCCGAGCACCGGCGTGGGCACGGCGCGATGTACGAGGCGTTGAACAGCGAGAACGTGGACGTGCCCCGGCTGCGGCAGGTGCTGGCATCGATCGCCTCGGCCAGCGCATGCAGCGTGTGCCCGCCTGCGAGTCCGGTGCCGGCGGCTCGTGGCCGTGGTGCGCTGGGCTGCCGGGCCGTGGCGCGACGGCTGGGAGGGGGTTGCCCGCGGGCGAGCCGGCAGACTACGGTCGGTGGCGGCGTTTGTGACCGCCCGACTCCGATGCTGTGTGTTCCCACGTGACAAGCAGCGCCGCGGACAAGGTTCTGTCGAATCTCACTGACCGAATACCTGTGCTTGGACACCGAAGTGCGGGACGTGGGGCTGCACGGGATGACGAGCACGCGATGACGCGCAACCGTAAGCAGAAAATGGCCATCCGGGCTGAAGCGGCGAGCGGCAGCCACGCCCGCGCCACCCGGCTCCACGCGTCCGTTCCCAAAGAGATTCTGACGGCCGAGATTCAGAACCGCCTGGTCAGCGCCTTCAAGGCGGTGGGCTAGCCCGTGGAGCACGACGGGTTTCCCGAAGGCGGCACGTGGTCCGGCGGGCTGGGACCGGTGTGGTCCATGCTCTCCCGGCCGGGCGGTCGGGACAGCGAGGCGGATCCGGACGACCCGGATCACTACGACCTCACCACGGTCCCCGAGCTGACCTTCATCACCCCCAGGATCCCCATCAACTCCGGGGAGGCCATGGTGCTCGCACTCCCCGGAACCACGCCGCCCGCCGACATCGTCAGCAAGGTGCGCGAGGAGCTCGCGTGCACCCGCGCGGCCAAGGTCCGCGAACTGGTCAACGACGCAGAGTGCTCCTTGTGCGGCGACCGCTACCCGGCGGCCCACCTGCTACCGGCGACCGAATCCGACCGGCTCCTGCTCTGCCCGTTCTGCGTCTTCGACGGCGACATCCTTGGCGGCCACCCGCTGCGCCTGGCCTACCTCATCGACGAACTGACCGACGAGGACGTAGCCGCACCAGCGGGATGGGCCGCGGTGACAGCACTCCTGGCCTGCGCCGCGGGCCCCGGCTTCCGCGAGCGGCTCGAGGACGGCGACGCCTTGCGAGTGCCACTGCCGCACTGGTTCGATCCCGGCCAGGTGTGGGTGTGGCTTCCGCCCGCCGACCTGCCCCCTCCCTGCGTAACCTGAGCCCCGGCACCAGCCTGAGCGCCCTGGTGGACGCGGTGGAGAAAGCCCACCCTGACCTGCGTGACCACTTCCGTGAGCAAGTAGCCGCCATCCTGGAAGAGGACGGCGAAGACAGCGACGGTGAGGACGCGCGGGACTACCTGGTCGGGGAACTTTGGCCTGCCGCGATCTGCTACGCGGTCACCGCGGCCACCCAGCACCAGGAGCGCCCGAGCGGCCACTCCCCATGGAGCCTCCTCGACGACGGCTTCGAGGAGGGCAACCTGGCCGACCAGTTCGACCAGATCGGCAGCACCCTGGACACCGGCTCCCTCGGACCCGTGTGGACCCTGTCCATCGGAGTACCACTCATCGCCAAGGCCTCGGCTGGTACCCCAACCCGTAGGGCATCCCAAGCATGCCAGGACCCCGTCCCACACCTCAGCTTGTTCCTTATGGTCGGGCCCGGTCATAAGGAACCAGCTCACCGGGGCTGCCCTCCAGCCCTCCAGCGGCCGTGGCACCTCCCAGGGCCGGGAAGAAGCGCGGGGCCGGTGTCATGACGTTCGGGGTTGGCTCCTCAGACCCATCGGCGGTCCCATGATGCCGCGGTAGCCATCATCTCGCTGTTAGGTGATGACGTTGCCTGGGGTGTCCAGCCACACGCGCTGGCCTTCGCGGGTGACGGTCAGGCCCGCACGATCGCGCTCGGGGCGGCCGAGCCGCTCCCACCTTCGGTAGGCGGCCTCCAGCTCGTCCCAGAGAGAGCGGGGCCCGTACTGCTCGACGGCGAAGGTGCCATGCCTGGGCACGTAGTCCACCGAGGCCCAGGACGTCCGGTCGTCGGCGAGCAGCCACAAGGTGGCTTCGTCGCTCCCGTCGTTGGCCTCAGCCAGGAGAGACCATGCGTCCGTCAGTGAGAGGCCGATGAAGAACTTCGCCTCGTACTCGGCTTCCAGGTCCCGGGGCGAGAGGGAGGTCGTGCTGCGGGTGGCGTCGTCGCGGTGGTGGAGGAAGTCGCGCAGGTAGCCGCGCGGGGGGGCGGTTGGTGCGGGTGCGCATGAAGGCCGGGTAGCCGGAGAACCGGCCCTCGGCGACGCCGTCCCGGGTGTCGAGGACGGCGAAACTGTACGAGTGGTAGCTGCCGCCCCAGGGGGCGACGATGCGGCCGGCGGGGGTCTGCTCGACCCAGGCGTAGGGGATCTCGGGGACGGTGAACGTCGCGAGCCACCGGTCGTACGGTGCCCCGTCGGGGTGTCCCTTCTCGGCGTCGCCGCACACGACGTGCGGGCTGTACCCGGCCGCGTGCAGGTTCTTGATCGCCTGCTCGACGATCACGGGGTCGATGTCGATGCCGAAGACGTTGTCGGAGCCGAGGCGGTGCGAGAGCCAGGCGAGGTTGTAGCCCGTGCCGGCTCCGGCGTCCATGGTGCGGTGGCCCTCACGTACGTCCAGCAGCTGAAGCATCTCCAGCATGAGCGAGGGCATGGAGGACGAGGATGTCGGCAGCCGGTACGCGTCGTCGCCCAGGTCCTTGCCGTCGTTGATCTGGGTGACGAGAGGCAGGTCGCCGTAGACCACGGTCAGCCATCGCTCCGGCCGTTCGCTACGCGAGAGCGGCCGGTCGTCGACCTCGATGAGGTCGGGCACGAAGAGCTTGCGATCGACCCTGGCCACGGCGTCCTTCCACTCCGGGAGAACCGCGCCCTTGTTGGTGAGGATCTGAGCGAGTCGTTCGGGAGTGCTCATGCAGTGACCTCTCAGTTGGCTTACAGCCCCGTCGCAGGGATGCCTCGGTGCTCCGCCCACGCCTGAGCCGCTGTCGCCATGTCGGCAAGCCACGACTCATTGGGGGTCCGCTCGGCGAGCTGGCGGTGCATACGTAGATCGGCCGCGGCGAACGCATCGATTGCCTGCGGATCTGCATTCGCCCATGCAGTGCATCCGGCGGCCCATGACTCGGCGGATTCGGGGGTGTGGCCGGCGGCGATCAGCTGCACGACGAGACAGGCCGGGTCGATGAAACCGGGTCCGCGCGTGGGCCAAGACCAGTCGATAATCCACGCACCCGCTTCTCCTACCGTCAGGTTGGAGGGGTTGATGTCGGTGTGCAGTAGGGCATCACCGCGGAGGAGCATCAACTCGTCTTCGCTGTTCACGTAGGCGTCCCACCGGTCTTCCCGCCAGTCCCGTGCGATGTCGGGCAGCTCCAGGCTCGCAGCCCGGTTGAGGAGGTCAACGGCGAGGGGGAGATCCGGTGAGCCGGGCTCGAAGTCAAGGCCGCGCTCCTCGATGGCCTCGAAACCCAGGATGATCCACCCGGCGTCGTCTCCGTCAACACTCCACAGCAGTCGGGGCGAGAGAGGCTGTACGTAGGGGTTGATTGCCCGTTCCCGGAGGATGGAGTCTTTCCGTCCTCCGGGATTGTTGAACATGGCCTTGACGAAGAACCGCCCCTTCTCGCTGTCAATGACTGCGGAGAAGTCGGAACTGAACCCCCGGTCCGGAACCTGGACGTGGGTGACGTTGCCGGTGTACGGCAGGATCAGGTGCCTGAAGTGGCCGTCGGGCAGGTCATCCACGTCGGGTCTCCTCGGTTACGTCAGTTCTTGGGCCCGCATTCGCTGCGCGGTGTACCCGGCCTGCACGCGTCGTTCGGTTCGCACCGCGGGTCGCATGGGTTCTTCGGGACGCAGTCGGGGTTACACGGCTGGTTCTGGCCCTGGTCGTTGTCCTTGTCCTTCTTCCCCCAGTCGGCTCGGAGGGAGTCAACGGCCTCCGACAGAGCGGGGCCGCTCAGGATAGAGGTCAGCGAGTCCTCGCGGACGTTACCGACACCCATCCAGGTGGAGAAGACGCACGGGGATACCACGCCGGTCGGGTCGATCGAGGCCCTGCCGTCACCACACCCCCCACACAGATTCGACGCATCCGGATTCTGGCTACCGCACGCCCGCCCGAACTCCCGGATGTGATCAGTTCCGATCCGACTGACGCCGATCGACTGAAGGTCGGCCTTCGCCGCCTCCATGCGCTGCTCGTTGTCTCCGACGATGCCGGCTCGGACCGGGATACCGAGTTCGAGTGCCTTGATGATGTTGGCGCGAGTCCTGGCGTGACTCGGACGACGGGTGACCTCGTTATGCTCCGACGCGTTGTCGGAGTAGTACGACGTGGCGAGGGACATACCCTCGCGCTGGAGCAGATCCCACCACGTGGCGGACACGTGAACCAGGTTGCTGTAGACCTCGACCTTGATGCCGAGCGTCAGAGCGCGGCTCGCGATCTCGATCGCGTGCGGGTGCATGGTCGGCTCTCCGCCGATGAGGGTGATGTGCCAGACGCCCAGCTCGGCGGCCTGGTCCAAGACCTTGAACCAGTCGTCCCGGGTCATCGTGCCGTGGTCGCCATCAGGTCCTGACGAGTTGTAGCACTGCACGCATTCGAGCTGACACTTCCGCGTCAGGTCCAGCCACAGAAATCCGGTGGTGGTCTGCTCGACGGGTAACGCTGTCGCCATCCTCGTGCCCTCTCATTCGTTGACCGGTTGATCACGGGGCATTCACGGGCCAGCTGTTGCTCGTCGCCTTGCCGTCGACGAGCTTGGCCACGCGGCTGCGCCTCCTCGTGCAGGTCGGAGGAGCGATAGGAGGACGCTAATGCGGGACGGGACGTTTGCAGACGGTGTTTGCTGACAGTGTCCGGGGGGCGACGGCGAGCCCGCTGGCCGGACGTCTCCTTGGTGTCCGGCCAGGTCAGACGGCGTCGTCGTGCACCCCGTGCTGGGGTCACTGCTCCCAATCAGCCAGGTCACGGTGTGGATCCAGGGATTGCCCGTG
The DNA here is from genome assembly GCF_002192455.1 of Streptomyces albireticuli. Lineage (NCBI taxonomy): Bacteria > Bacillati > Actinomycetota > Actinomycetes > Kitasatosporales > Streptomycetaceae > Streptomyces > Streptomyces albireticuli. Next base: position 8,102,956 of record NZ_CP021744.1, on the reverse strand, counting down.
TCCTTCCGCGGCTGTGGATGGTGTGCAGGCTGCTCACCAGGCGCTGGGGGCCGGTGCGCATCAGGGGCCAGATGCTGCTGATTTCGCGGGCGGTCTCCCACACGCCGGTCGCGGGGACGGTGAACGGGGCGACTGCGATGCCGTTGGCAGTGAAGGGGGCCGCGTCGAGGTAGCTCATACCTCCGGATCCGCACAGATACGTGCGGGCTCCGACGGCGGCGGCGAGGTCGGCGAGTCGCTGTGAGCGCCCTGGTCTGGCCGGGAGGCTGCTGCTGTGGAGGATGCGGCCCTGCCAGCCGAGGAGGTCCAGCAAGGCGCGGGTGGATGCTTCGGCGACAGCCGCCGTCCGGTCGCTGGTGGCGAAGACGTCGAGGACGGGGGCCAGGGCCTGCCGGAGCGCGGGCCAGTGGGGACTACACCCGTAGTACTGCTGGAGGATTCGCGCGATCCGTTGCCGGGACCGGGCGGGCTCGGCCATCACGACCTCGCGGACCGTGGTGTTGCGGCCGTTAGGGAGCTGGGAGGGGATGGACAGCCACCAGCGGTGAGCGGGGTCGTCCAGGGCAGCGAGGCGGGTGCGGTGCTGGTAGTCGCAGCGGGTGAACTGGGCGTCGTCCAGGACGATCCAGCAGTCCGCCGCGAACAGTTTGGCCAGGGTCGAGAGCCGAGGGAAGAGGTTGGGCTGGTGGATGGCGCACAACCCTCCCGGCGGCGGTTCAGGGGTTGAGCAGGCGGCTGTCGAAGCCGTCCTCGAGGAGAGATCGGTATGCGGCATGTACGTCCTCCGGGACGTCCTGCTCGATGGCGAAGCCGAGCTTCGGGTACTCGATCACCCGTTGCAGATCGCCGACGAGCTGGTCGACGACGAGCTTTTCGTCGCCGATCGTCTTCAGGTAGTCGTCGAACTCCAGTGGCGCCGAGGCGCAGATCACTTCCACGTCGGGCCAGACCTTGCGGGCGGTGGCGAACGCGCGTCGTTCCATGTAGGGCATGGCGACCAGGAGCACGGTCTTCACGGCGAGGCCGGTGGCGGCCAGCACGTCGCGGGAGAAGGTGATGTTCTGGCCGGTGTTGCGGGCTTTGGGCTCCAGCAGAACCGCTTTGTCAGGGACGCCGAGGGCGAGCGCGTGCTCGCGGAAGTGGACGGCCTCGCCCCGGGGGAAGCGGCCGGGGTGGGTGGGGTTGGGCCCGCCGGAGAAGACCAGGGTGGGGAAGAGGCCGGCCCGGTACAGCTCGGCGCAGAAGACGGGGACGCCCAGGTCGTGGCTGCCCAGGCCGATCGCGGCGTCCGCCGGCCGGAGTTCGTGGCCCATCTGGTGGTAGTCCCAGATCAGCTTGGCCCGCTTGCGCTGGTTGTCGGTGATGCCTCGCTGGATGTCCGTCGTCACTGGCGTCTCTCTCCCTGTTCACCGCCGCCGGGGCTGGTCGCCTCCGCGGTCTGCCGGATGCTCTCGATGCTGGCCAGCTGGTGGCTCATGCCGTACTGAGCGGCCAGCTTGGCGGCCTGATCGAGGGCCGTCAGGCCATCATCCCGGGTGGCGGGGTCGGACAGCAGGATGTGCCCGTGCGCGGTGTCCAGCCGTACCCGCTGCATCGGCGAGTCGGTGATGCCGGTCCTGCGGGCGATGCCGATGAAGTGCAGGGCCTTGTTCAGGTCGCCCGTGCCTCGGTGGGCGAGGGCGAGTTTCTGGTGGGCGACGGACCAGTCGTCCGGCTCGCCGAGGTCTTCGAAGTCGCGGGTGGCGGCGAGCATGACGCGGGCCGCGTAGTCGTGCTCGCCTTCCTTGCTCAGCGCGGTTCCGACCCACAGGCGGGCCCGTGCGCGGTCGCGGCGGGCGAGCCGGTCGTCGACGGCCAGGTGTTCGTAGTGGCGTGCGGCGGTCTCCAGGCTGCCGGACATCTCGGCGACGACGGCTAGGGAGAGGTCGAGCTGGGCGACGCGTCGGGGGATGTCGAGCTGGGTGAAGATCGAGCGGGCTCCGGTGTAGGCGTGCTGGGCCGACAGCGGCCCCACCACTGCCCCTTGGTCGCGTTTGAGGTCGCCCATGAGGGCCGTGGAGCGGGCGAGGAGATACAGGCCCTTGTCGTCCAGCTCCGGCGGCCGGAAGCGGTTCAGCCACCGGCCCAGCAGGTTGTCGGCGAACGCGAAGTTCTGCCGGCTTAAGGAGACGACGACCCGGTCCAGGTCGTCGGTCCACGACTCGTACTCCCAGGCCCGGGGGCCCGCGGAGGTGACGCGACGGGTGGTCTGGGGCGGCCCGCCGGCCTCGGAGAGGAACGTCTCGAACCGCAGATGCACCGCCGCGTCCGCACGGGCGAGAGCGGTGTCCAAGATCGCCTGAGTGTCCGGACGCGGCTCCGTCTCCGTCAGGTGCTTGTCCCAGTTCGACACGGTCCTCACGGCAACACCGAGGTGCTGGGCGAACGCGCGGACGCTCATCCGCAGGGCAAGCCGCAGGGCCCTGGCCTCCAGGCCGGTCCAGTGGTGCACGGTCGCCACGCGTCGCTCCCTTCCGAGAGCCCATGCAAGCACGGCACACGCATGCGGGGGAACGGAAGTGCAACGCAAGTGCAACACCGTGTCATTTCGTCGCCGTCCGCCAGGGAGGACGCTTCAACACGCAGGTCACAACCCCTCTTTGGTGACGGCCTGCCGGCCTCGTTTCCCCTGAGCCTTGGACGGTCACCTCCATGGAACCCCTCACCGAGCACCGCAGTGTCAGCGGCCCGGCCGTCTACGGCTTCCTTCGGCTGGTCAACGTCCCCACGGTCCGCGAGAAGGCACTGGAGGAGTCGCTGGCCGAGTACTGCCGCCAGCACGAGCTGACCCTGTCCGGGCTGTTCACCGAACGCGTCGCGGAGGCCAACTCGGCAGCCTTCACCGGGCTGATAGACGCGCTGGGAGTACCTGGCACCTACGGAATCGTGCTGCCCTCCGCCTCCCACCTGGGCCCCAAGGCCATAGCGGCGGTGAGGAGCAAACGCATCGCGGCGACCGGAGCCCGCATGCTGCTGGTCCGCAGGGGCACCCCGAGCCAGCAGCGTGAAATCGGTTCCGTACCGGCCCTGGGGACCGAGTCGTGAGCCCTGAGGTGTCCGCGGATGTACAGCGGCTCCCGCTCCCGGGACAGGTGCGGGGCCCGGTTCCACGTGGCTACAGGTCTTCTAGCTCCGCCGCCACCTGAGCGGCGGACCTGCTTCGCCGTCCGCTTCTCCGTCCGGCAGACCCAGGTCCCTCCCTCCGGGGCGCAGGGCCCGAACCGCCGGCGCGGCTCTTCCCCCTGCCCCGGCCTGATCCGGAGAACACCACCGTGACCGACCACCTGACCGCCACGCCCCCTGTCGCTCCCGTGCTTGAAGACATCCCTGCCGTGCAGGCGGGACGGTGGGAGCTGCCGCCCTCGCCAAGCCTGGTCCTCGACAGCGACTTCTCCGTGAGGCCGGACCCGGCCCGCGTCTATGACTTCTTACTGCGCGGCTACAACCACCTGCCCGTCGACCGGCAGATGGCTGCCGTCCTGCTGGCCGAGGACCCGCAGGCTCGGGTGGCGGCGCGCATCACCCACCGGCACCGCGAGCTGGCCCTGACCTACCTGGCCGTCGAGCGCGGTATCCGGCAGGTGCTGGTCGTCGGGTGCGGCTATCCGCAGCGGCCGTACGTACACAAGGTCATCGGCCGGTACGGCACGTCCCGTGTCGTGTACACGGACACAGACCCCGTGGCACTCGGGCACGCGCGCGCCGTCATGAACACCACACCGCCGGGTCACACCGGGTTCGTGCTCGCAGATCTGGCCCAGCCTGGCACCCTGGCCAGCGTCCAGGCCCGTGAGGTTCTGGACTTCAACCGACCGGTCGCGGTCCTGCTGCATCACGTGCTGCACCTGCTGCCGGACCCCTACAACCTGGTCACACAGCTCAAGGACATGCTGGCCAGCGGCAGCGCCCTGTCGATCACACACCCCACCGGCGATCTCCACCCCCGGCACGTGGCCGCCGCCGAGGCGGCCACGGCTGCGGGGATACCCATGTGGCTGCGCACCCGAGATGAAGTGGAGGCGTTCTGCGTGGGCTGGCGCCTGGCCAAGGGCGGCGTGAAGCCCGTGGCGTCCTGGGGCTGCGACAGCAAGGCCGCACCGGGCAGCGGGGCATCCTCCGCTGCCCACGCCGTCATCGCCCTCAAGTCATGAACAGGAAGAGATCAGTGCGACTGTCGGTCAGCGTCGGGGGCGCGTTGCGCGGCACCGTCTCCCCTCTCTCGTGCCTGATCAGGGCGCTTCTGGCCCAGGACTACATGGGCCTGGCCGGGCTGATCCCCGGGAACACGAGCGGTGGTGCAGCATGAGCGTCGCGACCGCGCCGCACGCCTGTGCGCCCCATACGTCCCAGACCGTTCCGGCGCTCCGCAAACGCCCCCGGCTGCGCGCCCCGCGCATGGAGGCCATGGGCATCGCCCCTCGCCGCGAGGCAGTACGGGGCGCCCGGCACGCGGTGAACGCTCTGATGTCCCGCTGGGACATGAGTGACGAGGTGCAGTTCCGGGTGGAGCTGATCGTCAGCGAGCTGCTGACCAACGCCCTTCGGCACGCCTCGCCGGGCCCCGGCGGCGAGATCGGCCTGTACCTCGCCAGCGACGGTGGGGGCGTCTTCGTGGAGGTCGAGGACGGGGGCAGCACGGAGGCCTCACTGTTCGCCTCCTTCGCGGTCGGCGCGGTGGGCGACGGGGAGTCGGAGCATGGCCGCGGGCTGCTTCTGGTGGAGGAGCTGGGGCGCGGCCGGTGGGGGTGGCGCCGGCTCGGCAACGGGCACCGCGTGGTGTGGGCCTACGTCAGCTTGGTCGAGAGCCCGGGGTGCGAGATGAGCACGGTGCGTGCCGGGGCGCCCGCGGCGGTCAACGGCCGGCGTCGTAGCACCCGGCTGTTCGAGAGTCTTCTGGTCAACGTCTGGGGCGAGGATGCGGCCGGTGTCATCGCTGACCGGTTGTGGCGGGTGGGGCTGGTGACGGTGTCCGGGCTGACCACGGCTGAGGCCGTCGCCGACTTCGCGGCCCGGGTGATGGACACCGGCCCGTACGAGGGCGGGCTGTTCGGCCTTCACGGGATACGCGACACCCGCCAGCACACGCACCGTGTGGACGGCGCTGTCCTGACCCGGGGGCCGGTGGACCTGCACACCTGCGGCGCCGCCCTGCGGGAGCCGCCCCGTCTGGTCCTGGTGGTCTGCTTCAGGAAGGCCAGTCGCGGCGGGGAGACGCTGCTGGCCGATGGCCGGGCCGTCTTCGACGACCTGCTGCGGGAGCAGCCGGATGCCGCGCACGCGTTGTCGTTGCCGGGGGCCGCCGCCTTCTTCGGCCGGGGACCGGATGCTTTTGCCGCTCCGGTCTTCCAGGTCCTGGCCGGTAAGCGTCGTGTCGTGCGATTACGGCAGGACGGGCTGATTCGCTGGCCCGAGCACACGCAACCGTACGTGCCCGCGTTGCGGGCCCGCCTGGCCCGCCACCAGCGGGTGATCAAGCTCCGCCCTGGTGAGGGCTACCTGCTGGATAATTCCCGCTGGCTGCACGGACGGGGAGCTTTCGCCGGGAACCGGATCTTCCACCGTGCCGAGGGTTCCCCGCTCATCCCCATGGACAGCGATGCCTGGCCGGGGGTGGACGCGTGGTGAACCGCGTGCGCGTCGAGGCCGCCGCCCGCGAGGGCTTCCAGCGGGCGCTGGGCGAGACGGAACCCGTCTCCACGGCCGCGCTGGAGCGACTGTGGGATGCCTTGCACCGGTGGAGCCCGGACCCGCGCGACGAACCCACTATGGCGCTTCCCGTATGGCGGCCGCCGCTCTCCCTGGCTCCGCCTCCCCCGCGGCTGCCGAGGCGGCATGCCCGCCCGCGTCACCGCCGGCAGCGCACCCTCACGCGGAGGTGGATGGCTCTGCTGTGCGGCCTCCCGGCCGTGCTCGGGCTGGGCGTGCTGCTGTCCGCCCTCCGCTAGCGCAGGCCAACAAGGTTCTGTGCTCCACCCGTCCGGAAGACCCAAGTCCCGCTCGCGCTGACGGGGCCCGAACCACCGGACGGCGACCTCCTTCAGCGTCCGGCGCGCGCCCGGTCGCCTCAGCGCGCTGTCGGTATCCCCGCAGCCCGGCACCGTCAGGCCCCGGTCCCTGCACTCCTCTTGCTTCCGGAAGGGAAGTTCCCGCCACCATGAGCAGCCCCGCACGAGCCGTCGCTCCTCCCGCCGCCCGACCCCGGGCAGGGACCGCCGCCGCCGCGAGCGGGAGGACACCCCGCTCGCCGTCGCGGAGCCGAGCGGGCCCCTGAGCACCAGCAGCGCCACAGCCGCGGACCACCGCACGCCCCCGGCCACCGCCGACGGCCAGCACCAGCTGACCGACGACGCCCGCTTCGTCACCTACAACATCCTCACCGGCGGCATCGACAGCACCGATGGCGGTGGCAAGGACGAGTCGCGGCGGCTGAAGCAGCTCGAGTTCCTGGACTCGCTGGACGCCGACGTGATCGCTCTGCAGGAGCTGCGCGGCTGGGACGCGGACAACTGGTCGCGGCTGTGGGCGGCGGCCAACTCCCTCGACATGGTGCCGCTTCCCCCGGTGATCTCCCGCCTTGGCCGCGGCAACCACCTCGCCCTGCTCTACCGGCCGGCGAGCGTGCAGGTCGATGGCTACGAGCCCGATGCGGCGCGTGGGGCGTTCTATCACGGGCTGGGCCGGGCCCGGCTGCGGATCAAGGACCTGCCGCAGATCACGGTGCTGTTCACGCACCTGTGCTTCCTCGGCGGGGCCGAACGCGTCGCGGAGGCGCAGTGGCTGGCCGGGTACGGCGACACCTACGAGCGTAAGCCTCAGCGGGTGGCTCTGCTCGGTGACCTGAACACGATCGGCGCGAACGACGAAGAACCGGACTGGAGGCGGATCCCGGGGAATCTCCGCTCCCGCCACTGCGAGCTGACCCGTGGCGGCGAGTTCGGGAAGACCGACCGGCGGGCGATCCAGATGCTCACGCAGGCCGGGTTCCACGACCCGTTCGACATCATCGGCCAGGTGCCGCCCCGGACCGCGGGCTACTGGAGCCCGGCCGAGCGTGTCGATCACCGCTCGGACTTCATTCTCGCCAACCGGAATCTGGTCGACTACGTCTGCGGGGCCCGGGTGCACGACACCGCACAGACCCGGGCGCTGTCCGATCACCTGCCCGTCGAGATGACCCTCAGCGCCTCCGCCCCCACGCGTGGGGGTGCGCGGTGACGGGCGGGGCGGTGAGCGTCGTGGTCCCGGTCCGCGACCACGCCGGGCATCTTCCCCGGCTGCTGGCCCGTCTGGCCCGGCAGGACTACCTCGGGGCGCTGGACGTCATCGTGGTCGACAACCACCCCCGGCCCCGCCTGTGCCACCAGCACTACCTGAGCTACCCGATGCCGGTGACCGTCCTGCACGAGGCACGGGCCGGGCTCGCGCGGGCCCGCAACCGTGGAATCAACGCCGCGTCAGGTGAGTGGGTGCTGGTCACCGAGGCGGACACGCTGCCCTGCGCCGGGTGGGTCAGCGCCATGGTCCGCGCGCTCGCCAACAGCGGCGCCCCGCTGGTCGGTGGGCAGGTCTTACCCGACTACCCCACCGCTGAGGGGCCCCTGCTCGGCAAGGGCGTGCTGTCCCTGTTCATGCCGACAGCCTGGCCCAGCGCCCTCACCGAGGTCGGCGGGCGGTGGCTGCTGGCCGGCTGCAACCTGGGCATGCCCCGCTCAGCCACCCTCACCTTCGACCCGGACCTGGGCGCCGGCGGCCGGTTCCTGATGTGCGAGGACCTGGTGACCACGATGAGCACCCAGGCCGCAGGCGAATTCGCGCTGCTGGTACCCGGCGCGGTGGTGCGCCGCGTCCTTCACGACCAGGACCTGACCGTGCGTGCGGTCGCCCGGCGGGCCTGGTGGCACGGGGTGGCCCTGGCCCGCGCGGCCCACAGCATGCCCTCAGCGAACCTGCCCCAGTACCCCCTGCGCGACGTCGCCCCCTGGAGCCGGGGGTTCTCGAAGGCGTGGCTGCTCTCCGCGCTCGCCGGCGTCGCCCGGATCGCCGGGCGCCGGGCCCACCGCCGGGGCCTGCGCCACCAGGCGCCGCGGAAGGCGGTGCACACCTGTGCCTGATGTGACTGGCCGGCGGCTGCGCGTCCTTGCGGTGTGCGCCACCGACGGATTCCTGGGTCCGCTGCCTCTCAACGCGGCAGCCGTCAGGGCGCTGGAGCTGAACTGGCACCTGGCCGAGGGCGATCACCGGGTGGAGGTGTCGATGCTGCTGTGTGACCTCAACCCGGCATCCTTCACCACCGGGTGGCCCTTCCCCGTCCAGTACCTGTCCCCCGGCGACTACTACGCCCGCGACCGGGCCCGCATGACACAGCTGGTGTGCGAGGCCCGGCCGGACGTGCTGGTGATCCCCGACAGTGCCCTGCTGGTGCGCGCCGGCCGTCAGCTGGCGGCCGCGGCCGGCTGCGTCCTGGTGTACGAGATGCATGGCCGCGTGCCCGCCCTGTCCCGTACCGGGGGGCTGGGCGGATCTGACAACGGTGTGGTGCAGCATGCGGCGATCCGTCTGGCGGATGCCGTGATCACCCTGACCGGGCGCGACACCCGCCGGGCCATCGACGCGGGGGCGGCCGGGCAGGTGCGCATCGTGCCCGCGGGGGCCATCCCGCAACCCGCCGCCGCGGGCGGCAATCCCCAGGGGCCGGTGGTGTTCGCCGCCGACTGCACGAGCGAGACCAACCAGCACGCCCTACGAACCCTGCACAAACAGATGCCCGAAGACGTACCGGTGGCGGTCTACGGCCGCTACCCGGCGCCGCTGGGCCGGGAGTTGCCCCGGTTCACGTGGCACGGGCCGGTGTCCGACCTGCACGCCGCGCTGATCACCGCGTCAGCCGGGATCGCCCCGCACGGCGAAGCACCGGGTGTGCGCGCCCAGATCCTCGCCTACATGACCGCGGGCCTGCCCGTCATCGCCACCCGCAAGGCGCTGACCGGCTTTCCCCACCCGGGGTCGTTCGCGCTGATCTCCGAGACCCCGGACGCATCCGACCTGCCCCACCTGCTGTCCGTCCTGCGCCAGGACCCGACGCTGGGGCGGCGCCTGGGACGCTGTGGCCGCCGTCTGATCAGCTCCGAGCTGTCCTGGGCGCGTCTGGCCGCACGGGCCGCATCGGCCTACCGGGACGCACGTCCCCGTCGCCGTGACGCGACGGCCCCGGCGGTGGCACGCCGACTCGCCGAACACCCCCCGCCCGCCCTCACCGCCCTGCACCATCGTTCTCTGGCCCGAGACGGACCGCGTCCAGCTTGTTCGACGACTCTCAGCGTGTTCATGAAGCGGGGTAACGGCGACATTCCCATTGCACACGGGATGTAGCCGGGTCCGGGACTGGGCTGTCTCTTCGTGCACGACGACACGGTGAACACGAACGTTCCATGGGGCCGTCGTTCGTTCAGAAGGCCTCGACGTCGGGCCGTGTCGACGGGGTCGGTACTCTACGGACGTGGATCACCCCGCCCGGCAGTACTACAACCCGCAACTCACAGCGGACGAAGAGCGCGTCCTTCTGCGGAGGAACTACCTGCTCAACCAAACAGGTCAAGCGGCGCTGGGACTCATCGGGCCACACCTTCGCGGTATCGCGGTAGAGCCTCGACCGGACGCGATCGTCCTCCACTTCGCCATCACCGCACGCACTGCTGAGGTGGAAGAAGACCTCGACGACATCATCTTCGAGCTCGAGGTGTTCCTCGGCGGCGGACCCGAACAACGTTCGGAGATCACAGCCGAGATCCCTGTTGGTGGGACAGACGCTACGTGGCCCGGGCGCCGGCACGCTCTGCTCTACGTCGCGAAGCCGGAATCCGGGTGACCGAGGCCCAGGGGTTCTGACGATTCCTCGTCCAGGGTCAACGGCGCCTTGAGCGACATGGTCCTTTGGCATTTGGGCAGGCTGGCGGTACTTCGTCCGTGCTCGGAGCTGAGCACAGCTTTGCCGCGGAGGCTGTCGGTGTTGATCGTGGACTCGGACGCGCTGCTGGTAGAGCGACAGCTGCGAGCCAGCCAGCTGGAATGCCCGCGGTGTTCCTCGGTCCTGGCACCGTGGGGGCATGGGCGGCCCCGGGAGATCCGGGGTGATCTGGGGGCCCGGCTGTTTCTGCGGCCACGCCGTACGCGTTGCTCAGGCTGCAAGGTCACGCACATGCTGCTGGCGGAGGCACTCTGGCCGCGGCGGGCGGATGCGGCCGTGGTGATCGGGGTCGGGCTGGCCTCGCCGTCGAGGCTCACGTACACCACCGGGCGTTCCTCGCCGCCCTCGCCGACGAAACAGAACGCGTCCCCCGAGCCGGCCCGCGCGAACTGCTCCAGCCGGGCGCCGGAAGCGAGGCGGACCCCCTCCTCCAGGCAGTGGGAGGCCGGGTCCGTCGCATCGAGGTCCGCGACCCCGGCGAAGAACGCGACGACCTCCTCATCGACACCCAGGGGGGCAGCAACGCTCCCGGCATATCAGGGCAGACGGGTACGCCGGCGGCTTCGTCGGAGCCTTTCCGAGGAGGGGGTGCTGTAACCGTGACAACGGCTCCGGGGAACAATGAGGCGAAGATCAGCGGAACCGAGGCGTGAGGAATCTGATGAAGAAGATCGTCCCAGTCTCTTTGCTCTGTGCCGCACTGGCCCTGGGCGCGGTGGGCTGCGACCTGTCTGATGGCTATGCGGAGCCGAAGGAGCTCCTCGGCTCCTGGCGTGGCGGCCAGGGAGCAGAGCTGACGTTCCGCGAGGACGGCTCCCTCACCGCGGTGAAGGTTCCCACTTCCTTCGCGGACTCCCCCTCGAACGACAACATGAAGCCCCTCACATGGTTCACGGGCAAGGGCACATGGCGCCTGGAGAAGAAGACCGAACTCGGGAATCAAAGGATCGACGTCATCCTCGGCGAGGTCTTCGGATCCAAGGAATCCATCGCGCTCAAGATCGACGGCAAGGGAGCCAAGAAGGGCATCTTCATCCGGCCTTCCGAAGACGGTTCGTACACATTCGCTTTCAAAAGGTCCTCCCCGCATGGCTGATGTATCCGTGATGGCCTCAGAAGGTGTCCCAGCGTGCGGTGGTGTGGCCGGAGCGGAGGGTGCTGCGGCGGTGTTCGAGCTGCCGGGTGGCCTCGGTGTCGCCGGTGCCGGCGCGCCTGATGAACGATCCCAGGGTGTGGAGGTCGCGTATGGCGATCAGGAGGGGTCCTTGCCCGTCGCGCGGGTCGTAGCGAGGGGTAGCATCGCGGCTCACACTGGGCAACCGGAGCGAGGACAGCCTCATGTCTGACACTGCCACTTCCCTGACTGAGCAGTACACGGCTGTCAGTGGCCGTGTGGATCTCCTCGTATGTGAGGTCCGGGGAGATGCTTGACGGTTCGGGCTCGGGACTTGCTTGACAGTGTCTCGCATGATGCTTGACGGTTCCAGGTGACGGTTGACGGTCAGCGGGAATCGGCGATGAAGCGGAGGACGGGGCCGCCCTTGCGGGGGAGGGGTGACCGGCGGCGCGCCGAGTTCGAGCCTGTCCTGTCCGGCGATCATCGCGGACATGCTCGACTCCCTCATCCTGGAGCCCGGCCACCGTGTCCTCGAGCTCGGCGCCGGCCAGGGCCTCAACGCCGCCCTGCTGGCCTGGCGGACCGGCCCCGGCCTGGTCACCACCGTGGAGGTGGACCCCGTCCTCGCCGCCGCCGCGCAGGACCGGCTGGAGGCCCTGGGGACAGAGGTAGCGGTGCGGACCGGCGACGGCGAGCTCGGCTGGCCCGACGGGGCTCCGTACGACCGGGTGGTGTCCACCTACGCGGTCGAGTCCGTGCCGTGGGCATGGATCGAGCAGACGCGCCCGGGCGGACGGATCGTGACCCCCTGGGGCCGGCTCGGGCACGTCGCGCTGACCGTCGCCGATGACGGCAGATCGGCGAGTGGGTGGATGCAGGGCCTGGCCGCGTTCATGCCCAGCCGCACCACCACCGCCGATGCCCGCCGCAGCTGGCGGCAGATCCGCGGTGAGCGGCCCGCGGACAACCAACGTGCCCTCGCCCTGCCCGGTCGGCTGGACGACGGCAACGCGTTGTTCGTCCTGCGCGTCTGCCTCCCCGATGTCGAGGTCTTCACCCGGACCGGCGACGACCGGACCGTTACCGGATTCCTCCACGACGGCCGCTCCTCCTGGGCCACCCTCACCCCGGCCGGAGAAGGCGTGGCTCTCGCCCGTCAGGGGGCCCGCGCCGCCTGGCCGACGAAGCGGAGCACGTCCTCGCCCACTGGGCGCAGCAGGGCGCGCCATCGTTGTACGACTTCGGCATGACCGTCCAGCCCGACCAGCAGTTCACCTGGTACAAGGACCCTGATACCGGCCCCTACCGGCTCCCCGCCGCTGCGTGACAGGCAGCGGCAGACCCGCCATCAGATGCCCGCTACGCCGAGGACCACAGCCCTAGAGACAGCGGGGCCTGACCGCCGGGGCAAGCGGTGCACGCCGAGGACGGCGCGGGGGTGGTGAAAGGGTTATGTGCCCGAACCAAGACGGCTGAAGGCCCAGCGGAGCACCTCTTGATCGACGCAGGCCCGGCCGGTGCGTTCCAAGGCTGTCTGAGTGTGGGCAGTCAGGCAGGCCCAGGTGACGGCGGAGCAATATTCAAAGCCCCGATGCCGGATTCTCCTGCGATTCCCAGACATCAGACCGCAGAACTGCCTTTAACTCAAAGGAACACCTGAACCGCCGGAGGCAGTCGCGGGACCGGAACAAAACACTCACCTGCCCCGGCACGGAACCCGTGGCCGACGCCCGGCATGCGGCGGTGCAGCGCCTGCAAGTTCTTGGGCGTTACCCCTTGATCGCGGAGCTGGGCCTCCCACTGGGCTGCCTGGTGGATCAGCGGCAGGGCCCGTTCCGAGGATGTTCCCGGGGCGGACGGAGCCCTGTTCCAGGACGTCAGCCGACGAGCGGCGCGCGCTTACCCACCCAGGCCGGATGGAGAGAACGGAAGATCCGGCAAGGTGTTCAGGAGCGTCCTCACCTCATCCTTGCCCGCACCCACACGCGTCTGGAAATCACAGTCGTCTCCCGTTTCCACAGCTTCACTCATCAGCGACTGAACGAGAGAGAACTCCTCCCGGGACATCGTGACCATGACCTGGCTCCCCTGGTTATCCACCCGCATCGCGTAACCACCCCTCCTCCGTGCGCGCACAGCTCCCACACCTCAGCTTCCACCATGATCAGCCAGGAAAACCACGAGGGCCCTCAGCCAGGGACCCCACCAGAGAGCCGCGTCGGGGACCTCCACGTCCGATGTCCCCCAGGGCCCAGAGGCCGCAGCGTCCTACGCTCAGCTCAACGGAGCCGTGCTCTCAGAGAGCGACCGGCCGGTAGGCGAGAGCCTTCTCGACCACCTCGTCGGCCGAGAGCTCCCCGTCCGCAGGCCAGAAGATCAAGTCGCTGAGGTAGCCGGACGGACAGCCCAGAGTGCCCTCGAGCGTGTCCAGCCAGCCGTCCGCCTCACTCCCCGCGGCGTAGTCCGCGTCCATGATCCGCTGCACCAGGACAACAGCCTCCGACCGGCCCACCCCCGCCGCATCCACCACACACCCCTCCCGCCGTGCCCCGTGCCCAGCCAGCCGTCCGGCGGCCCCGGCACACACGGTCGCGACACTACCGACCCCTGCACAGGAGCAGCCCGGTCTCCTGTCACCGGCAGAACGCGAGGTCCCACTCCCCCGTCGCCATCGCATCGAATGCCTCGGCTCGCAGCACCTGGTGGGGCATGCCTCGATCACACCCCGCCGTTTACGCTCTCGGCCGGCTGGGGACCGGATTCGTCGGACTCCCCTCTCATCGGCGGTCTAGGGTACGAGCACGCCGTCCCGCCCGAGGAGGAATCCGGTGCCTTCGCCCTGCGACCCCCAGTACGCTCCCGCCGGCGATGTCAGCGCTGCGCTCATGGTGGTCGACTCTCGGTTCAAGAGCGTCCATGGTGGCAAGACCGAGGTTGACCCTGAACAGCGGAAGCTGACTGGCCAGTACATCGCGTCCTTGGGTCCCGAGGGCGCCGCTGACGTGCTGGACGGCGCGTGCACCCTCGTCTTCCTATTCATGGAGTGGCTGCGGAAAGCTCACGAGAGCCAGGGCAAGGACGTCATCGAGTACGTCGTCCCCACGCTCGTGGCCACGCTGCGGAGGATGACCATGAGTATCCGCCCCGAAGCCATTCCCACCATGGTCGGCCTGGTCGTCGCCGCGGGCACCGAGCTGAGTCCCAGTCTGTAGCGGAAGCAATACGGGGACTGGACCGACGCAGAGATGAATGCCCTGGAAGCCACCACCCTCCTGCTCGCGGAACACGTCAACCGCATCACTGACGATCCTGACTTCGCCACCCGCATGATCACCGAAGCCTTGTCCAACGTAGACCAGGGCTGAAGGGCGCTTCACAACGGCTTGAGGCGCATTGTTGGCCCCGGAACCCTTCCCGGCAGCAGGCGCCGGTACGTGACGTGATCCCGCAGCTGCTCCAGCCGCGCCGCGAGCAGGTACTCGGCGTTGCGCTCCCGGGCAGCGTCCGCAGCCAGTTCAGCTGCCCAGGTCGCGGCCACCAATCCGGTCTCATGACCGAGGGCCTCGGTCCGTCCGGCGCCGGTAGCCGCACATCAACGGAGGCTCGTACCGCACGCGGACACTGGCGGGTCCCGCCGTCGCGGGGAGCGGTTACGAGCCGAACCTCACGCTGTGAGGGAGGTCGCCGAAGAAGTTGGTGAACTGGCCGGACTGCAGGCTGCCCCAGGGATTCTGGCAGTTGCCGTCGAAGTAGAGCGTGGCGGTGGCGTTGGTCTGGTTCAAGGCGTTGGCCGCACCGTCGTGGAGGGGCTCGCACACGCGGAGGGGCGGGTCGGTGATCGAGAAGTCCCCCGCCGAGGAGTGGTAGATGAACGTGCCGCTGGCGGCATAGGCGGTGCTCGTGGGCAGCGCGATGAAGACCACCAGGGCAGCAGTGATCCGGGAACTGTGGAGGTGGTCCACCGGACGGTGACCGCCAGTCCTCACAGATACTGAGGGCTGACGGTCCAAGGCCGTCCTCTTGCGGTTAGCCTCGCCCTCGGATTCCGGCCGACGGCGGGGGCCTCTTTTCCGCATCCCGGCGAGGCCCGGCTCCGGGCCGGCCCTCGCCGGCTTCCACACCGCGGCCTGCGCAGGTACCCCGCGATGCGGCTTTCTCCTCACACGCCATCTTGACGGACCTGCCCCGCGCGAGTACCGGCGAGGATCCGGGCCGGGACTCCCCGCGCACCGTGCGGATGAACTCACGCCGCCCGGCCCATCGGCCGGCACACCGCGAAACAAGGCAGGCTGACGCGCTCGGCCCGCGCCCGGCGCAGGGGCGGCGGCCTCGACCGTGGCGGTCCCGGCGGCGACGTCGGGGCCGCCGGGTCCGGGAGGCTGCATGACCTCATGGCCGCACGCCGACCGGTGTGTCTCCTAAGTTGTATGCCTATTGAAACCATCACGGACTCTGGCCTAGCCTCCTGGATCACAAGGGTGAAAGAGGTAATGCGCCGTGCGATCCGATCCACTCATGACGATCTCCGAACTGGTTTTATCGCACTCCAGAATTCGGGGCGAAAAAATCGCTTTTCACGACGACTGCCGGAGTGTTGACTACCGGCAGCTGGAAAAGCGCACCCGGGGTCTCGCCGGGAGACTGGGAGCGGAATGGCTGCGGCCGGGCGACCGAGCGGCGATCCTGCTCGGCAATCGCGTCGAGACGATGGAGAGTTATATCGCTCTCGCCCGGGCCGGCGCGATCGCGGTCCCGCTCAACCCCGCCGCGACGGAAGGCGAGCTGTCCCATGTGCTGCGCGACAGCGCATGCCGAGTCGTCATCACCGACCGCGCGCACGCCGCTCTGCTGCGGCAGGCGGCACCGGACGGCCAGGCGCCCGCCCTCGTGATCGCGGGAGACGGCCCGGCGCTGGAGGGGTCCCTCTCCTTCGAGGCACTGGCGGACACTCAGGAGCCGGCGCCCGCGCCCCGGGACGACCTGGGGCTCGACGACGTGGCATGGATCTTCTACAGCTCGGGGACCACCGGCCGGCCCAAGGGCGTGCGGGCCACCCAGCGCGGCTATCTGTGGTCGGCGTCCGCGTCCTACCTCGACATCCTGGGCCTGTCGGCAGCGGACCACATGCTGGTTCCCATCCCGCTGCACCACGCCTTCGCTTACAGCCTGTGCGTCGGAGTGCTGACGGCGGGAGCGACCGCGCGCATCGTGACCGGGTTCGACGCGGACGAGGTGGCGGACCTGCTGGACACGGACGCGTACACCTTCCTCACCGGCGTTCCCACCATGTTCCACCAGCTCGTGACCGCCGCCCGGGGGCGTGACGCCGCCCCCGCGGGGCCGCGTGTGTGCGTCGTGGCCGGCGCTCCGAGCAGCGCACAGCTGCGGAGCTCCTGGCAGGAGACCTTCGGCGTGCCCCTTGTGGACGGCTACGGAGCCACGGAGATCTGCGGCGTCGGTACGCTCAACTGGCCTGTGGAAAAGGGCGCGGAGGAGTCGTGCGGCCTGCCGCTGCGCGGGCTCGGCGTCCGGCTGGTGGATCCGGACACCGGAGCGGACGTCCCCCCGGGCGGCGAGGGCGAGATGTGGATCAGCGGCCCCAGTGTCATGCCCGGCTACCACAACCTGCCCGAGGCGAGCGCGGCCGTGCTCGTCGACGGCTGGTACCGCACCGGTGACCTCGCCCGTGCGGACCGCTCGGGACGCCTCGCTCTCACCAGCCGTATCAAGGAGCTCATCATCCGCGGCGGAGAGAACATCTCGCCCACGGAGGTCGAGGAGGTCATCGCGTCCGCTCCCGGTGTGGCGGACGTCGCTGTGGCGGCCAGGGACCACGAGGAGCTCGGGCAGGTGCCGGTGGCGTTCGTCGCCGCCGCGGCCGGCCGTGTCGACGCCGAAGAACTCCTCGCTCTCTGCCGCCGTCGGCTCGCCGCCTTCAAGGTTCCCGCCGAGATCCGCCAGGTGGAGGCCGTGCCACGCAACGGCTCGGGCAAGCTCCTCCGGAGCCTGCTGTGGGAGCGCCCGAGCCGACTGCTGGCGCCCGCGCAAGCGCCCGCTGCCGCGCCGCTGGAGCCGGAGCCGCACCGGCGGCCGGCCGAACTCGACCCGTCCGGGCGGGAGGAGCTGTTCACCGACCTTGTCCTGGCCGAGACCCGGAGCCTCCTTGAACGTGAGGGGCAGGGGCCGGTGGAACTCAGCGGGGACTCCGTCTTCATCGCGCTGGGCCTGCCGTCCGCCGGAGCGGTCCACCTGCGCAACCGGCTCACGGAGGTCACCGGCATCCCCCTGCCGACGACGCTCGTCTACGACTACCCGACCCCGCGTGCCGTCGCCGGCCTGCTGCGTGAGCTGACGGGCCCGGCCGCCTCATGCACCCCCGTCGCGCTGCCGTACGAGGCGACGGCGGACGACGATCCCATCGCCGTCGTCGGCATGGCCTGCCGCTATCCGGGTGGGATCGCCACCCCGGACGACCTGTGGCGGCTGGTGAGGGAGGGAGAGGACGCCACGTCGGACTTCCCGGCCGACCGCGGCTGGGACGTCGAGGCGCTGTACGACCCGGAGGGCGTGCGCCCGGGTGCCACGTACACCCGGCGGGGCGGGTTCCTGCACGGCGCGGCGGACTTCGACGCGGAGTTCTTCGGGATCCCGCCCCGGGAGGCACTGACGATGGACCCGCAGCAGCGACTGCTGCTGGAGACCTCGTGGGAGGCCCTCGAACACGCGGGAATCGGTCCGCGGACCCTGAAGGGCTCCCGCACCGGGGTCTTCGCCGGCGTCATGTACCACGACTACGGGCCCGGTGGGAACGCGGGCAGCCTGGTCTCGGGGCGAGTGGCGTACACGCTGGGCCTGGAAGGTCCGGCGATCTCGGTGGACACGGCCTGTTCGTCCTCGTTGGTGGCCGTGCGTCTCGCGGCGCGGTCGCTGCGGTCGGGCGAGTGCTCGCTCGCGCTGGCGGGCGGCGTGGCGGTGATGGCCACGCCGGGCTCGTTCGTGGAGTTCTCCCGCCAGGGCGCGCTGTCCGGCGACGGCCGGTGCAAGCCGTTCGCCGCCGCCGCGGACGGCACGGCCTGGGGCGAGGGGGTCGGGGTCCTCGTCCTGGAGCGGTTGTCCGACGCGCGGCGCCTCGGGCACCGGGTCCTGGCGGTGGTCAAGGGCGGCGCGGTCAACCAGGACGGGACGTCCAACGGCCTGACCGCCCCGAACGGCCTGGCGCAACAGCGGGTGATCCGGGAGGCGCTGGCCGGTGCGCGGCTGTCGGCCTCGGAAGTGGACGTGGTGGAGGCGCACGGCACCGGCACCACGCTCGGCGACCCGATCGAGGCCCAGGCCCTGTTGGCGACGTACGGGCAGGGCCGCCCGGAAGGACAGCCGCTGTGGCTGGGGTCGTTGAAGTCCAACATCGGTCACACACAGGCCGCCGCCGGTGTGGCGGGAATCATCAAGATGGTCATGGCGATGCGGCATGGCGTGCTGCCGCGGACGCTGCACGTGGACGAGCCGTCCCCGCACGTGGACTGGGCCCAGGGCGAGGTGTCGCTGCTGACGGAGGCCGTGCCCTGGCCGCGGACGAGCCGCCCCGCCGGGCGGCGGTGTCCTCGTTCGGTATCAGCGGCACCAACGCGCACGTCATCCTCGAAGAGGCACCGGAAGCACAAGGACTGCGAGCGGGCGACGACGGCGTGCGCGCCACAGGGTCGGTGACGCCGTGGGTGCTGTCGGGCAGGACGCGCTCGGCCGTGCGAAGCCAGGCGGCGCGGCTGCTGAAGCGGGTCACCGAGGACACCGGCCTGGACCCGGTGGACGTGGGGTTCACCCTGGCCGTCGGCCGGGCGGCGCTGGAGCACCGCGCCGTGCTGCTCGGCGGTGACCGCGACGCGCTGGTCGCCGCCCTGACGGCCCTCGCCGAGGGGAAGGCCGGCGCGAGCGCCGTGGTGACCGGCGCGGCCCGGGGCCGTTCGCCCGTGGCGTTCGTGTTCCCCGGGCAGGGCGCGCAGTGGGTGGGCATGGGCCGGGACCTGCTGGAATCCTCCCCGGTGTTCGCCGCCCGGATGGCGGAGTGCGAGGAGGCGCTGAGCGGCTACGTCGACTGGTCGCTGAGCGATGTGGTGCGGGGCGCGGCGGGCGCGCCCGGCTTGGACCGCGTGGACGTGGTGCAGCCGGTGTCGTTCGCGGTGATGGTGTCGCTGGCCGCGCTGTGGCGCTCCCTGGGGGTCGAACCCGCCGCAGTGGTGGGGCACAGCCAGGGGGAGATCGCCGCCGCCTGCGTCGCGGGCGCGCTGACGCTGGACGACGCGGCCCGTGTGGTGGCGCTGCGCAGCGCGGCGATCGCGGCGCTGTCCGGACAGGGCGGCATGGTGTCGCTGTCCCTGCCCGCGGACGAGGTGCGGACGCGCATCCGCGGCTTCGGCGGACGCCTGTCGCTGGCCGCGGTCAACGGGCCTTCCTCCACTGTGGTGTCGGGCGACCCCGGCGCGTTGGACGGACTGCTGGCGGCGTGCGAGGCGGAGGGCGTACGGGCGCGGCGGATCAGTGTGGACTACGCCTCGCACTCGGCTCAGGTCGAGCGGCTCGAAGCGGAGCTCGCCGAGGCGCTAGGAGGTGTGCGGCCCCGCTCCGCCGCCGTGCCGTTCTACTCGTCGGTGACCGGCGGGCTGCTGGACACCGCCGTGCTCGACGCGGGGTACTGGTACCGCAATCTGCGGCAGACGGTGGAGTTCGAGCAGGCCACCACCGCCTTGCTCAAGCGCGGCATCACGGTGTTCGTCGAGGTCAGTGCGCATCCGGTACTCGCCGTCGGGGTGCAGGAGAGCGCCGACGCGGCGGACGCCCGCGCCACGGTGGTGGCGGCACTGCGCCGTGACGAGGGCGGCCTGGCCCAGGTCGCCGCCGCGGCGGCCGACGTGTTCGCCGCCGGTGTGCCGGTGGCGTGGGAGGCGCTGCTGACCGGTGGTAGGCGGGTCGAGCTGCCGACGTACGCCTTCGAACGGGAGCGGTTCTGGCTGCCCGCCCGGAGCGCCGCCGCCCCTGTGGCCACTCTGGGTCTCACCTCGGCGGACCATCCGCTGCTCGGTGCGGCGGTGCTGCTCGCCGAGGAGCGCGGCGCGGTGCTGACCGGGCGCCTCTCGACGGCGTCGCACCCCTGGCTGGGCGAGCACGCCGTACGAGGCGTGGTCCTGCTGCCCGGCACCGCGTTCGTGGAGATGGCGCTGCGCGCCGGGGACGCGGTGGGCTGCCCGCACCTGCGGGAGCTGATGCTGGAGGCGCCCCTCGTCCTGCCCGAACACGGCGCGGTGCGCGTGCAGGTGGCTGTCGGCGCCGAGGCCCCGGACGGGACCCGCCCGGTCAGCGTCCACTCCAGCCCCGAGCATCCCGACGACGCGCCCGTGTGGACGCGGCACGCCACCGGCGTCCTCGCCGGTGCCACGGCGGATCCGCCCGCCGAGGACGGTGTGGGCGCGGTGTGGCCGCCCCTGGGCGCCACGGCGGTCCCGGTGGACGACCTCTACAGCACGCTGGCGGGCCTGGGGTTGACGTACGGGGCCGCCTTCCGGGGCGTATCGGCGGCGTGGCGGCGTGGTGATGAGGTCTTCGCCGAGATCGCCCTGCCCGGGCTGCTGTGGGAGGACGCGCGGCGGTTCGGCATCCACCCCGCACTGCTCGACGCGGCGCTGCACCCCGCCGTCCTGGGCGGGGACCTCGGCGCCGACGACACGGGGCACACGCGGCTGCCGTTCTCGTGGAGCGGTGTCACCGTGCATGCGCGCGGCGCGAGCGCTCTGCGGGTGCGGATCGCGCCCGCGGGCCATGGGGCGATCACCGTGCGGGCAGCCGACCGGACCGGTGCTCCGGTCGTCCAGGTCGATTCCCTCCTGCTGCGCCCGATCGCTCCCGGGCAGCTCGCGGCCGCCCGGAGCGCGGGCGACGAGCGTACGGCCCTGCTCCGACTGGACTGGGCTGTTCGCTCCCCCTCCCCCGCGGCCCTCCCCGGACCCGCCTCGTGGGCCCTCGTCAGCGCCGACGAAGCGCCGGGCGCGCCTGCGGGGGTGCCGGTCTACGCGTCGGTCGGCGCACTGGTCAGCGCCGTCCGGGCCGGTGCGGCCGTGCCGGAGGTCGTTCTGCTGCCCGTGACCGGCGCGGGTGCGGGCGATCTGCTGTCCGGCGTGCGGAGGGTCGCGTGCCGGACACTGCGGGCGCTGCAGCAGTGGCTGGCCCAGGACGTGCTCACCGCGTCGCGTCTGGTCGTCCTGACCCGCGGCGCCGTGCGCGTCGGCGCCGGCGAAATGGACCTGGCCCAGGCCCCGGTATGGGGGCTCGTACGCGCCGCCCAGAGCGAGAACCCCGGCCGCATCGGCCTCGTCGATCTCGACGGTGCGCCGCACGGCTCCTGGACGTCGCTGCGGGAGGCCGTGGCGTCGGACCTGCCGCAACTCGCGATCCGCGACGGGAAGATCCACGCCCCTCGGCTCAGCCGCCACCGGGCCGCCGCCGCGTCCACGCCCCCTGGACTCGGTGCGGGAACCGTCCTGATCACCGGCGGCACCGGTGGTCTGGGCGCTCGGCTGGCCCGCCATCTGGTGACGCTGGGCGTGGCGCACCTGCTGCTGCTCTCCCGCCAGGGCGAGCTGGCCCCGGGGCCGAAGCCCTGCGGGAGGAGCTCACCGCCGCCGGAGCGCGCGTCACCATCCGCGCGTGCGACGTCGCCGACCGGGCACAGCTCGGTGAGGCGCTGAGCGCGATCGACGCCGCGCATCCACTGACCGCCGTGGTGCACGCGGCCGGTGTCCTCGACGACGCGATGATCGGATCGCTCTCCCCTGAGCGCGTCGACACCGTTCTGCGGCCCAAAGTCGACGGGGCCTGGCATCTGCACGACCTCACGGCCGGTCTGGACCTGTCCGCCTTCGTGACGTTCTCCTCCGTCTCCGCGGTCATCGGCGTGCCGGGGCAGGGCAACTACGCCGCCGCCAACACCTTCCTCGACGCGCTCGCACAGCACCGCCGCGACGCGGGCCTGCCAGGGCTCTCCCTGGCCTGGGGGCTGTGGGACCAGCGCACGGGGATGACCGCACACCTGGACCGCTTCGACCTCCAGCGTCTGGGCCACGGCGGGATGAGCCCGCTCACCGCCGAGCAGGGAATGGCGCTGTTCGACACCGCCCTGGCCACGGCCGGGCCCGGCACGGATGCGGCGCTGGTCGCCCTGGCCCTGGACCTGCCCACCCTGCGGGCCACCGAACCGCACCTGCTCCCACCGCTGTTCGCCGGGCTGCTCACCCAGCGGCGCGCCACCGCGGCGGCCCCGGCCGCCTCCCGGCGCGAGCTGCCGCCCGCGCGCCACCGCACCGGCCCGCTCTCCCGGGAGCAGGCGGTCGACCGGCTCCGGCACCAGATATCCGGCCTGCTGGGCTTCGACGCCGACCGGTTCGACGTCGCGGCGTCGCTCACCTCGCTGGGCATGGATTCGGTGCTGGCCATGCGAGCTCGCGGCGTCGTGGAGCAGGACTTCGGCCGTACGGTGCCGATCGCGCTGCTGCTCAACGGCGCCGGCGTCACCGACATCGCCGACCACTTGGTGGCCGAGACCGCCGACGTCACGCACCGGGAGCGCGACGCGGCGCCCGTCGCCGCTGCGGCGGTCGGCGAGATCGTGTTCCGGCCGGCGACCCGGGACGTGATGCGGCTGGTGCGCGCGGAGCAGCAGGGCACGCCGGGTGTCACGCACCACATCGGCTTCGCCGTGCGGCTCGCCGCGCCGACGACACGCGAGCGGCTGAGCGAGGTGCTGGCCGGGCTCGCCGATCGGCACGCGGCGCTGCGGACGGCGATCGTCCCGGACGCCGAGCACGGTCAGCGGCTCGAGATCCGGCCGCAGGGTTCGGGCGTGCTGCTGCGCTGGTCTCCCGTCGGCGACGGCGTCGACGTCGATCAGCGGCTCCGGGAGCTGATGGAGCCGCCGTTCGATCTCGCCGTGTCCCCGCTGTGGCGATTCGAGCTGCTGGAGTATCCCTCCGGCGAGCAGGTGCTGATCTACGGTGCGCATCACGCTGTGTCCGACTTCCCCTCGCTCGTCCTGGCGGCGGCCGAGATCGGCATGGGGCTGTCCGGTGCGCAGCTGCCCCCGGGTCCGTCCCTTCAGGACATCGATCTCCTGCTGGGGGCGCAGCGGGCGGCTGGTCGCGACGCGGCGACGCCGCAGGGGCTGGAGCGCTACGCCGGGTGCAGCAGGCTGGAGCTGACCTTGGCCAGGCCCCGGCCGGCAGCGCGCAGCTACCGCGCGGCCACCGAGTTCGTCGAGCTGCCCGAGGAACTGCTCGAGCGGGTCACGGCGCGGGCGCGGCGGCTCGGCATCACCCCCGCCGCGCTGTGGCTGGGCACGCTGACCGTCTTCCTCGCCCGCCTGCGCGAGCGGGAGCGGTTCGTGCTGGCGGTTCCGGTGGACACCCGGATGCACGCCGGGGCGCTCGACGCGCTCGGGTTCTTCGGCATCCCGATCCCGTTCGCGGCCGAGGCGGCGCCGGGCGAACCGGTCGCCGACGTGCTCCGCCGGACCGACAGCCGCCTGAGCGCGGTGCTGGAGCAGGGAGTCACGCTCTTCGACGCGATGCCCGCCCTCGTCTCGGCGGGCCTGCACCGCGACAACGCGCCGCTGATCGAGGTGTATTTCAACTACATCCGGCCGCAGGCGCTGACGCTGCACGGGCTGGAGGTGCTGCCCGCGGGCACCGGCTACTCCGACCTCGATCTGATGATCACGGTGGTGCCCGACCTGGGCCATCTGCGCCTGGACTACAGCCTCGACATCCTCGACGGGCCGAGCTGCGCCCGGTTGGGGCGCGCCTTCCTCGCCCTGGTCGCCGAGGTGGCCGCGGGCACGGCGGACGCGATGGACGCGATGGACGCGGTGGACCGTGCGGCCGTGGAGACGCGGGCCGGCGCGCCCCAGGCCGGGGAAGCGGAGCCCGCGGGCATCGCGATCGCGGCCACCTTCGCCCTCGGTAATCTGCCCGCACTGGTGGACACCGCCCTGGAGGGCGCCGGACTTACCACCGTCGAGGCCCCGTACCACCAGGTACTGGCGAGCCTGCACGATCCGGCGGGTGTGCTGAGCGCGCCCTCGACCGCGGTCGGCGTCGTGCTGCTGCGCGCCGCGGACCTGGGACGTTTCGGCTCGCTCACCGACGACGTGCTGGCCGATCTCGCCGAGGAGTACCGTGCCGCGCTGCGCGCCCTGGCCGAACGGACGGGAAAGCCGCTGGTCATCGGCTTCCTCCCGGCCCGCTCCGAGGACCGGCGGCTGCGCGGCTGGGAGCAGTCGGTGGCGGCAGGTCTGCACGGCCATCCCGGCATCGCGCTGCTGGACGCCGGCAGCTGGAGCCGCGGCACGGGCGTCGACAACGTCTTCGACGAGCAGACCGATACCCTCGCCCATCTGCCCTTCCGGATGGAGTTCCAGGCGGCCGTGGCGCTGACCGTCGCCGAGCTGGTACGAGCGGTCCGGCGCACGGCACCCAAGGTGATAGCCGTGGACGGGGACGAGACCCTGTGGAGCGGCGTCGCGGGCGAGATCGGACCGGACCGGGTAGATGTCGGCGGGGACCGCGCGCGGCTGGCCCGCCGACTGCTGGAATGGCGCGCCGCGGGCGTACTGCTGGTGCTGGTGTCCAACAACGACGAGGCCACCGTGCGCGCCGTGCTGGAGCGGCCCGACAGTGTGCTCGGTCCCGACGACTTCACCGCGATCTCCGCGGGGTGGGACCCCAAGTCCACGCGGATCAGGGGGGTCGCCGACGAGCTGGGGCTCGGTCTCGACACCTTCCTTTTCCTCGACGACAACCCCGTGGAAATCGCCGCGGTGCGGGCCACGCTGCCCGACGTCCTGTGCGTGACGTGCCCGCCCGCGGACGAGCTGGCGGACTTCCTGACGCGGCTGTGGCCGGTCGCACCACGAGCGGCGACGCGTGAGGACGCCGCCCGGGCCGAGTTCTACCGCCAGGAGAAGGTACGCGGCGCGGCACGCGCGCAGACGAGTTTCGCGGAGTTCCTCGAGCGGCTGCAACTGGAGCTCGACATCCAGCCGCTGTCCGCCGCCACGGTGGAGCGCTCGGTCCAGCTGGGCCGGCGTACGAACCAGTTCAACCTGCGCCCCTCCCTGCTGGACGCGCAAGCGCTGCCGCGGTGGCAGCGGGAGGGCGAGGTGTGGACGGCGTCGGCGCGCGACCGGTTCGGCGCGTACGGGCAGATCGGCGTGGTGGCGATCCGTCCCGACGGCGACACGCTCGACGTCTTGGCGTGGATGCTCAGCTGCCGGGTGCTGGGCCGCGGCGCCGAAGAGCGGCTGCTGCGGTGGCTCGCCGACCGGGCCGAGGCCCTGGGCTGCCGGTCGGTCCGGCTGACCGCCGAACACACGGACCGCAACGTCCCGGCACGGCGGCTGGTCGCCGCCCTGGGGGGCGAGGACGCCGACGCGCCACAGCTCCAAGCGGTGGTCACGCCGGCGCGGCTGAGGGAGTTCCGCTCGTGGAACGCCGCAACGACACGAACAGGGGATGAGACCAAGTGAGGGAACCGGACGTGAAGGGACTGGACGGGCCGGGGAGCTCCGGCCGCCGGCACGAAGAAGAGCTGGTCGAAAGCGGCGGTCGCGGCGCGGCCGCGGTGGCGGCCCTGCTGGCCCGCTTCGACAAGCCGGGCCCCGCGACGCCGCCCGCGGCGACAGGCGGCGCGGGCGGGGCGACAGGCGGCGCGGGCGGGGCGACAGGCGGCGCGGGCGGGGTGTGGAGCCTGGACGGGCTGGCCTCGGCCATCGCTTCGAAGGCGGCCCGGTTCCTGCACGGGGCGCCGGTCGATGCCGAGACCGACCTGTTCGAGGCGGGGGCGACCTCGGTGGACGCGGTGGAGCTCGTGGCGGCGCTCGACCGTGAATTGGACGTCCGGCTCAGCCTGGACGACGTCTTCGCGGACGCCCGGCCCCGCCGCCTCGCGCAGCGCTGGCTGCGCACGACCGGGCAGCCCGCCCTCGCCACCGCTCCCACGGCCGCGCCGGTGGATGAGGAGCCTCCGCAGGGCGACGACAACGACGACCTCGCGCTGATCACCGCCGACCTGGCGCGCGCCGACCGGCTCCCGTGGTGCGGCGACCCCGACCCGGCCCCGCCCCGCCGGATCCTGCTGACCGGTGCGACGGGCTTCCTCGGCAGCCACATGCTCTTCGACCTGCTGCGGCACAGCCGCGCGCACCTCGTGTGCCTGGTGCGAGCGGACAGCGCCCAGGCCGCGGAACAGCGCTTGGCCGAGGCGCTGACCAGTTTCGCGCTGCCCTGGTCCGCCGAGGTCAAGCGCCGGATCACCGTGCTGGTCGGCGACGTCCGGCAGCCGCGGCTGGGGCTGTCGGACGACCGGTGGGCGGCGCTGGCGCAGGAGCTCGACTCCATCGTCAACGTGGCGGCGGCGGTCGACTTCCTCCGGGGCTACCACTCGCTGCGCCGGACCAACGTCCTGGGCGCGCTGACGCTGGCGGAACTCGCGATGACCGGCCCGGCCAAGCCGCTCCACCACATCTCGTCGGTCGCCGTGTTCAACGAACTGGGCGTCACCTCCATGGGCGAGGACGACCCTGTCGCCCACGTCGACCGGCTGGCCGCCGGATACGACAAGGCGAAATGGGCCGCGGAGGCGGCGCTCCGGCGCGCCCGCGAGCGCGGTCTGACGGTGACGTTCCTGCGCCCGGGCGGCATCGTCGGGCACACCCGTACCGGCGCGTACAACGGGCATGACATCAGCTCCGGCTACATGTCGGTGATCTCCCGCTACCGGACCGCCCCGGCGATGCGCTACCTCAACGTGGCGCCCGTCGACTGGGTGAGCCGGATCGCGACCGCCGTGGTGTGCGAGCCGAGCGCCTGGGGCCAGAACTACCACCTGACCGGCCGGGCCAACACTCTGCCCGAACTGGTCCGCGACATGGCGCTGGGCGGTATGAACGTCCAGGTGCTGGGGTGGGACGACTGGCTGGCCGACTTCCTGTCCCGCATGGATCGCGACCCGGTTCCCGAGCTGGAGTTCCTGGCCCGCGTCCTGCGCAACCCCGCCGCGCAGAAGCTGTGCGAGGCGACGTTGCTGGGCCCGGCGGCGACGAGCGAGCGCACCGACGCCTTCATCGCCCGGCACAAGCTGCCCCCGGCCACCCGCTACGACGCCAAGGCCCAACTGAAGAACTACGAGCGGATGGCCCGCGACGGCCTGGTCGTCCTGCCCCGCCGCGAGGACCCGCCCCATCTGTGGTTCCCGGAGACGATGCGGGGAAAGCTGGGCCCCGTCGACGGCTCGCCCGACACCCGCTGCGCCTTCGCGCTGACGCTGTCCATCGCGAGCATGTACCAGCTCACGGAGCACCGGACCATCCACGTGAGCGGCACGGTGACCTGCCCGAGGCTGCACAAGGATCCGCTCACGGTCGAGGACGGCGAGATCTGGGTCCGCCCGGACGAGGGGATCCCGCTCAGGCACGGCACGGACCACCCCCTGCTGCGCTACCGGCTCGCGCTGCGCGACAGCGACGGCCAGGCGTGGTGGCTGGAGGGCTGGAAGACGGCCCGGGCACGGACCGACTACTGGAAGCAGGCCCGGACCCTCACGGTCGAGGCCGGCCGGGAGGGCGAACCGGCCAGTCTGTCCGGCGTGATGAAGGTGCCCGGCAAGAGCTACCGGCGCGAGCAGATCGACGGCATCCGGGTGAATCCCGCCCTGTCGCTGCAGGAGCAGCGGACCGCGAAGCTCACCTGGCTCCTGTGGTTCACCCAGCAGATGGTCCAGGGGCTGGCGGAGCCCACGCTGCGGGCCGGAGCCGATCTGCTGGATCTGCGCCGGGACGCCATCGACCGGGACAAGGACCGGTTCCAGGCGAAACTCAAGAAACTGGACAAGGACAGGGAACGACTCACATGACGCTACGGCCGCTCCACATTCAGCTCGACGGCGCCACGATCGAGCAGATCCCGTTCGAGGCGTCCGACGGCGCCGAGCTCGGCCTGTGCCGGATCGCCGCCGACGGCGCCGACGGCACCGACCGGCCCGCGGTGCTGCTGCTCCACGGCCTCACGGCGTCCTCGGACATCTTCACCCTCCCGGAGACCCGCAACCTCGTGGACGTGCTCCTCGACGCCGGCTACGAACCCTGGCTGCTGGACTGGCGGGGCAGCTGCCGGCTGCCGCACAACGAGCGCCGGGAACGCTACTCCTTCGACGACGTCGCGCTCTTCGACATCCCCGAGGCGGTCGCGTACATCCGCGGACGGATCGGCGAGCGCCGGCTTTTCGTGGTCGCCCACTGCCTCGGCGCGATATCGCTGTCGATGAGCATGACCGCCGGGTTGGTGCCCGGGCTGGCCGGCGTGGTCGCACAAGGCGTGTTCATGACGCCGAAGGTCAGCGGCAGGACCCGGCTGCGCCTGCACCTGGGCGGCGAGCTGCTGCGGACCCGCTGGGCCCATCTCCCGGTCGACTTCAAGAAGGTCGGACTGCGCTCGCGGTACACCCCGGTGTTCGCGCTCGCCTCCCTGTCCGCCGACTGCGACGACCCCACCTGCCAGATTCTCCAGAACTCGGCCTGGGGCACGGGCGCGTCGCTCTTCGCGCACGAGAACCTCGACAAGATCACCCACGATCGGCTGGCCGAGCTGTTCGGGACGCTGCCGACGTGGGTGCTGCCGCACCTGCGGCGCATGGAGCTCGCCCACTCCGTGGTGCGCTGGAACCCCGGTGGCCACCGCTACGGCCGTCTGCCGGAGAACGCCCTCGACCACGCCGACCGCATCGACTGCCCCGTCATGCTGGTCTCCGGCAGCGACAACAAGATCTGGCTCGACTCCAACGAGCTGTGTTACGACGTCCTGACGCGGCGGTTCCCACAGCTCGACATCCGCTATGTCGAAGTCCCCGGGTACGGCCACATGGACCCGATCATCGGCCGTGGTGCCGCCCTGGACGTGTTCGGCCCCGTGGTCCGGTTCCTCGACGAACACCGCCGGTCCGGCGCGGTGGACGGGAGCTGACCATGGCCCTCCACCAGGCCCTTCAGCGGGCCGTACGAGCCGAGTTCCCGTCCGTCGGGCAGGCCGCGTATCTCGACACGGCATGCATCGGCATCGCTCCCCGGACCGCCGTGCGGGCCGTGCGCGACTTCGTCGACCAGGTGCACCAGGTCCCGCCCGATTCGGGCACGGCCCACCACGGCCGCCTCAACCGGGCGCGGGACGCGGCGCGCCCCCGTGTGGCCGAGCTCATCGGCGCGCAGGCGCGGGACATCGCCCTCATGGAGAGCGCGACCCATGCGCTGAACACCGCGGCGCTCGCGCTTCCGCTCGCCTCGGGAGACGTGGTCGCCGTACCGGAGACCGAGTACATCCAGATGGGTGTCACCTGGTCACAGCTGGAAAGCAGAGGTGTGAAGATATGCAGGATCCCTCATGAGGACGGCAGTATCACCGTCGACACGATCGACCGGTACCTCGATTTCCACGTGTCGGCTCTGGCGCTGAGCTCCGTCCAGTGGACCACGGGCTTCCGCGCCGATATCGCGTCGATCTCCGAGCTGTGCCGCGAGCGCGGCATCATGCTCCTCGTGGACGGCGCCCAGCACATCGGAGCGGTGCCGTTCGACGTGTCGCGCACTCCCGTGGACGTCCTCGTGAGCAGCGGCCACAAGTGGCTCAACTCACCCTTCGGAACGGGCTTCCTATACCTGTCCCCCGGCATCCGCCCCCGTCTGAACCGCCCTCTGCACGGATTCTTCGCGGCGAACCCACCGGCGGCCACCTGGGGTGAGGCTTTCCTGCGGCCCGATACCGACCCCTTCCAGGAGTTCACCTACACCGACGACGCACGGGCTTGGGAAACCGGAGGAACGGCGAACTACCCCGGCGGCATCGGGCTCTCCGCAGCGGTGGACCTCCTTCTCGCCCACGGCATCGACGAGGTCTGGGCGCGCGTCTTCTCCCTGACCGAGCACCTCCTGGAGGGGCTCCTACGGACGGGCGTCCACATCGTTACCCCGCGGGCGGTCGAGCACCGGTCAGGCATCGTCACCTTCACCACGGGACACAACGCTTCCGACATCGCCCTCGCCGAGCGTTTGTCGGCATCGGGCGTCGCCGTGAGCGTGCGCTACGCGGGCGGCATGGGCGGCATCCGGGTTTCCTGCCACTGGTTCAACTCGCCTGCGGACGTGGACCGCCTGCTGGCGACGGTGAGCGGCGCGCCACAGACACGGCGCGGCCGACGGCCCACGGCCCGCGGCGTTCGGTCCCCGGCGCAGCGGAGTACGGCGTCCCGCCATCCGTGAGCCGCCCGCGGGCGCGCGTCGAGGGCCTGAGCCACGGGGCTGTGGAACCAGGAAGGGGGCGGACGGTGTGCCGGGAGGGCAGGCGTACGAGGCGGTGGCCGCTACGGCCGCCCTGCCCGCCTCCCTGTGCGCGTGCCGTCAAGGCGGAGCGCATGGACGGGCGGGTGGGGGCCACTGATCCACCGCCAACTTGAAGTCGCAGGTCAAAGGGCTGGTGTGACTGGCTCTCGGGGTGCTCGCGCTGGTCGTGGGCGGCAGTCTGAGGGGTAGATCGTCTGTCAGCGCGGTCGGTTCGCCGGTTCCTGCTCGCTGTGGCCAGGCGGCCTTCTACGATCCGGTGCATGTTGGATCCCGAGCTGCTGGAACGGATCACCGCACGGCGTGCGGAACTGGACGAACTCGAAGAACAGCTGGCCGAGCAGTTGGCGGAGGCGCGGGCCGAGCGGGACAAGCTTGCCTTGGCTGAACGGGTCCTTGAGCGGATGAGCGAGCAGCTCGCTGACGAGCGTGCCTCGGCCGCGCCGATGCCCGGGCAGGTGGGCGGCCGGGCGGTGATGCTGATCCCGCACCGCACGCCGGGCATGGAGGAGGCCATCCTCCCGCCGGACTATCAGCGGATCCTTGCCGCCGTGCGGCAGGCTGCTGGAACGGTCATGGCCCGGCAGGTCGGCGACGTGCTGGGCATGGACGTCAGCGCGCGGGCCAAGCTGGAACCGCTGCGCGGGAAGCTGGTCAGACTGACCGACCGCGGCTGGCTGCGGAAACTGCCCGACGGCAGGTTCACCACCCGCCTGTGACCAGGCAGGTCTTCGCCCGGAACGGTGCGGAGCGGAGCGGATGTAACCGGGATGCCTGGCTTCGTATCTTCAGTGCGGGAGTCGTTTCGTGACGACCGCGAGAGTCACCTCTGGCCGAGGCCCCGATGCCGCCCTGCCGCAGGGCTCTTTGAGCGACTCTCAGTTGACAGCTGATCTGGACAGTCCATGGCGGTCCTGGCTGAGATGGACAGAGTCAGCCTGCTCTTCCAGGGCTGGGCAGCGGCGTCTGATACGGGTGGGCGCGGAGCCCGTCGAGGATGATCGCCAGATAGCGTCGCCACATCTTTGCGGGGTGTTCGCCGGGCAGCGCCAGAACAGCGTCGATCATCGCGGCGATCGGTGCGATGTCGGCCTCGGTGACGCCATCGCGCAGCATGCCCTGGGCACGGGCCCGCGCCACTAGATGCTCGCAGTGCGATGTGATCTCCTGCCGCGCCCGGGCAGGACCGGCACCCTCGACAGTGTCCTGGCGCATCAGTTCACGCAGTCCGCGGTTGTGCGCGGCTCGTGCCAGAGCCCGCTCCAGGAAACCGGCCAGGGCGGCAAAGGCGTCGTCCTCGCCCCGGGCCTCCCGCGCCATCGCGGCGATCTCGTCGAGTTCTTCGCCGAAGACGGCCTCCGCGAGGGTCTGTTTGTCGGGGTACTTCCGGTAAACGGTGCCGACTCCAAGGCCGGCGTGGTGCGCGACGTCGTTGAGGGTGGCCTGGAGGCCGCGTGCGGCAAAAACGTCACGGCCGGCCTGGAGGATGCGTCGGCGGTTG
Source organism: Streptomyces albireticuli (assembly GCF_002192455.1). NCBI lineage: Bacteria > Bacillati > Actinomycetota > Actinomycetes > Kitasatosporales > Streptomycetaceae > Streptomyces > Streptomyces albireticuli. Next base: position 8,070,912 of record NZ_CP021744.1, on the reverse strand, counting down.
AGTTCCGCATCCCGCCTCAGCGGGCGCCGGCCCGCCTCAGCGGGCTCCTTGCCTCCGCTCTCCCTGTCCATGCGCGGCTCCTTGTGTCGACTGAGGCTGATCCTTTGGAGTGGACACCCGGACAATGGATCTTGATGGTCCAGGGAGGGATGTCCAGGTGGGACGCAAGTCTCCGTATCCGGAGGAGTTCCGGAAGGATGCCGTCGCGCTCTACCGCGCCGCGGCCGGCAAGCGCACGTACGCGGCGGTGGCCGCGGACCTCGGCATCACCGCGGAGTCACTGCGGACGTGGGTCCGTAAGGACGAGGCCCGGGCGGAGCCCGAGGGCCGCGACGTCGGTGTGAGCGCGGTGGAGGAGCTGGCCCGGCTGCGGGCGGAGAACGCCAGGCTGCTGAAGGCGGAGAAAGAGTGGCAGCTGGAGCGCGAGATCCTGCGCCGGGCAGCCGCCTATTTCGCTCGGGAGGTGAAGTGAAGACCCGCCGCTGGGACTTCATCCCCGACAATCGCACCGACTTCGGTGTAAAGCGGGTCTGCCGCGTGCTCGGGGTGTCCCGCGCCGGCTACTACCGGCACTTGGCCACCGCTCAGGCCCGTGCCGAGCGCCGGGCCGAGGAGAAACGGACCGTGGCCGAGATCCATGAGATCCACGCCGAACATGGTGGTGCCTATGGCGCCCCGCGCGTCCATGCCGAACTACGAGCCCGCGGGCACGGGATCAACCGCAAGCGCGTCACGCGGCTGATGCGGGTCAACCACATAGTCGGCCGGCACCTGCGGAAGAAGAAACGGACGACGATCGCGGACAGGACCGCGCCGCCCGCGCCGGACCTGGTGATGCGCGACTTCACCGCGGACGCCTTGAACACCAGATGGTGCGGCGACATAACTTACATAGCCGTCGGCGCGACGTGGCTCTATCTCGCCACGGTGATCGACATCTGTTCGCGGCGGGTGGTGGGCTGGTCGATCGCTGACCACATGCGCACCTCACTGGTCACCGACGCGATCGAGATGGCCGTCGCCGCCCGCGGCGGCCAGGTGAACGGCGTCGTCTTCCACACGGACAGGGGCTCCCAATACAGCGCGGCCGCCTTCGCCGAGATCTGCCGCCGCCACGGCATCCGCCGGAGCATGGGCCGGGTCGGCTCGAGCTACGACAATACCCTCGCCGAGTCGTTCTTCCAGGGCCTCAAGCGCGAGTGGCTCCACGGACACCGCTGGACCTCGAAAGCACAGACCCGACTCGAGCTGTTCCGCTGGCTGGCCTACTACAACCAGCGCCGCCGTCACTCCGCCCTCGGCTACCTCACACCAGCCGAGTTCGAACAACAACTCACCACATCACATACGCTGTCACTCGTCGCATGAAACCCGGTGTCCACCCCCGGGGATCAAACCTCACCACCGCCTTCACCCCGCCGACGAAACCCCCACTTGCCCCCGCCGCTTGACCCGATAGCTGCATGGGGTGTCTTGTCGGCCGCGAGGCTGTCCGGCGACCCGACCGGGCCGAGCAGGTACCGCTGCCCGTCGCGGGTGGCTGGCGGCCGGTGTCAGCCGATTCAGCGGTTTGTCGTGGCCGACCAGGGCGTGGCCCCGGGTAATGGCGTAGGCGGCGAAGACGCCGATCTGGCGTTCTCGGTCCGGCCGACAGTGCCGGAGTGCTGGCGCTGGACGCCAGCCGTAGTTTCAAGTTGGTTCCGGCCTGGAGACCCCGGCTCACCCACGTTGCCCTGGTGCGCAAGCGGGCCGCACGGAGGCTTCCGTGCGGCCCGCTGTCGTACGCGGTCAGGGTCTGCTGCCGGACCGTCTCAGCGGCGTCGGCATCGGGGTGCAGGTCCACGGCCGGGGTGCGCAGCCTGGGTCGGTCATCAGCATGACGCTGGTGCTGGCCTCACCCTGCGGCCCGCTTTTGCCGCGATTCCAGCTGTGGTGCCGGGCCCGAGCAGTTGTCAATCCGGTGAACCTTCTTGGCCGGTTTGCAAGTTGGAGCACCGTTGCCGGGATTTATTCGTAGACGAGTGCAGCCCGAAAGATCGCAGCGATCATGCTCCAGTCAGGAGTTTCTGGTACAGGTTCTTTGATTACGTTCATAAAGAACCCATCCATCGACCTTGCCCAACGCCCGGCGGAGTCGACGAAGGAGTCTGTAGTGGCATTTTCCACGGACAGGTCTCCCTCGCGGACTTTTCTTGCCAGTTCGGTCAGGAAATCGGCCAGGTCCTCCCTGCTCTGGATTGCGTTCAATGTTGGATCGGGCCAGTTCATGGCTTCCACTCCACCGGGTCGAAGTAGTTGATTATGATTGAGCGTCCCTCGTGCCCTCGTACCCGACGACGAGGCAGCCCGCAGCGACCGTCCTCGGCGGCCCGGGAGACGACGAGGATCGGGCTGGCCTCGGCAAGATGGTCGAACTGTCGCAGCAGCCACGCTGTGACGGATGCCGGTTCGGCCGTGTGGCGCACCACGGTGATTTCGTGCTCGCCGAGGTACTCGGCGAAGTCGCTCCTCGCCGGGCTGGAGCCCGCGGGCGTTGCGGGTGCGGTTGCGGGCCGCCCATACCTTGGCAGCCGCTTCCCAAGTGACGGGGAAGCGGCGCTGCCCCTCACGGTCGAGGAAGTCCAGGAAGTCGCGGCGCCAGGCATCGAGATGGTCTGTTGCCGATTCGTCGGGCAGGCGCGGCCAGTCGTCAGGGACCGGAAGACCGCGCTCGTACTCGGCCCACCACACGTCGACCTCGTTATGGTCGCCTGGGAAGTAGGGGTCGGTGCTTTCGGACTCCCAGCCGGATGGGCAGCCCAGGGCCCCCTCGAGCAGGTCCAGCCAGCCGGCCACCTCACTCTCCGCAGTGCAGTCCGCGTTCATGATCCGCTGCACCAGGGCAACAGCATCCGACCGGTCCACTCTCACCGCATATCACACACCCCTCCCGCGGTGTCCGGCGCCCAGCCGGCCGCTCGGCGGCTCCGGCGCACGCGGTGGCGACGCTACCGGCCCCGCACAGCGAATCAGCCGGCTCGGCCGCCGGAGGAGGACAGGGCGTGCGGTTCGGCGAACGGCGCCCCGCATCCGGTGGTCAGGGCCTCGGCGGTGCCCAGTTCGGCGCCGGGCAGGCACACCACGCGCGCGTCGGGGAGGCTGGCCAGCAGTACCTCGCCGGCGTCGGCGTCCGCGTCCGCCGGGTGCGCGCCGGGCCGGACCCAGACCAGGCGCCCGCCGGTGATCCGGTAGACCCCGGGCCCCGCAGCCCGGCCACGCGGACGGGCGTGTGCCCCCGGTGGCGCAGCTTGAGGTAGTACGGTCCCGGCACGCTCCGTACGGCGGTGGCGATCGTCGCGGCGTTGAAGTCGTCGGCCGCGGGCAGCCAGGGGGCACGGCCGCCCAGGAGCACCGTCAGGTGCGCCACGGCGAAGGGCGGCAGCCCGCGCAGCTGCTGGTTGACGCCGGAGACCTCGGTGGTGCCCTGGTTGCGCAGGTTGATCTCGTTGAACATCACCGCGCCGTCGCCGGTGAGAAGAGCGTCCAGGCCGAACAGACTCGCCACCCGGTGCTCACGCCACAAGTGCTCACCGACCCTCACCGCGGCGTCCACCAGATCGGTCGCCGCGCGGGCCGGCCAGGGCCTGGACCAGTCGTTGCCCGCGCTCTTGCCCGCCCCGATCCCCGCCTCCGCCACCCCGACCGCCTTGTGCGACGGGCGGTCGACGTAGACGGCGGCCCCGTGGCCGGCCGGGACGGTCAGGACGGTGGTGTTCGAGGACCAGCCGGCCACGAACGCCGCCACCTGGTACGGGCCCGGCAGCCGCGCGGCCTTCTCCAGGTCGGCGTCGGTGGTGACGAAGCTCGTGCCGCGCCCGCCGGAGTCGGCCCCGCACTGCACGACCAACCGCTGCGAGCCGACCATGCGCCGGAGCTCGATCAGGGCAGGCAGTTTCCCGTCGATGCGGACGGCGGGGACACGCATGCGCTGCGGCACTCCGGCGGCCGTCAGCAGCGCGGTAAAGGCGGCCTTGTCCTCAACATGGGCCCGCAGCCGCCCGTCGATGGCCGCCACCGTGCCGCCCAGGCCCGCCCAGGCGCGGAGCCGGTCGGTGGCGTACCAGGCGGAGATCACCGGCGGCCGGGCGAGTCCGGCCAGCAGTGCACGGGCCGGGCCGTCGAGGGCGTCCGTCCAGGACCGGCGCTGGCCCGGGCCCCGCACACCGGTGCGCCCCTCGGCGGCGAGCACCGAGCACGGTGCCGCTGCCGCCCACCCCGGGTAGCACCCGACCGCCACCGCGGGCCGTGCGGCCTCGACGGGGCCCGGTCCGGCGTAGGCGGTGCGCAGGGAGCCGCAGAACCGTTCGGCACTCACCAGCGGCCGTCCCGCCAGCGCCTCGCGCAACGCGCGGTCCGCAGCCGATACGACGCCTGCCTCGACCAGCAGCCGCGCGGGCATCAGACGGCCCTCCCCCACCGTGCCTCGGCCAAGGCCGCCTTGCCGCTCCCGTCCAAGCCGTTGCCACTGATACGCATGGGCCTCCCCTTCCTCAGTGGTACTCCCGCGATGCCGGAGCCCCAGCAACAGGGGCACCGGCCGGTCGCTCACGAGCAGACACCCAGGCCCTGTGGCGCTTCGAGCCGCCCACCGGCGCGGTTACGGGCGGATGCCACAGGCCGGACCGCGTGGCGTCCTGTGGCGTGTTGTGGCGAACCGCGCACGACCCTCGGGCGGTTGGCGGCCCGGCAGTAGGCTGGCCGGTGCGCCACCGTCCATCGACCGCCGCACCCTCGGCCGAAGGGGGCCCCGGTGACGGGACCAGCACGCCGACGCAACGTCGCCCTGGCCTACTGGGTGGACGTCGCTGACGTCACCTACGAAGCCCTCGCCGAGGAAATCACCACGACAGCGCGCTCCCGCGGGTTCCACAACATCCAGCCGGACCGCTCCCGCGTCGGAAAATGGATCAAACACAGCGAGCAGCCGCGCAGGCCGCTGCCCGCCCTCATCGCCGAGACCCTGACCCGCTTATGCCGCCTGCCCCGGCCCCTGACCCCCGCCGACCTCGGACTGCACAGCCCCCCGGGAACCGGGCCCACCGGATCGTGGAAGGCGGACGCCGTCGTTGCGGCCATCATCGACACCGCACGGAGCGACGCAGTGACCGACGAGACCGGCCCCTCCACCGCCCGCATGCTGACCGGCTCCGAACTGATCAGCGCCATCCAGCCCTGGCGTGTTCTCTGGGGTGGATGGTGTGGCACGAGGCGAGTCAAGGGAACTCTGTGCAGCTCAGCGCCGGTGATGGCGACGATAGCGGGTGCAACAGGTGTGGTGCTATGCCTCGTTTGGGTGGCAGCGCAGCCCAACGCGCACTCCGTGGTCGGTCCATGCGGGGTGCGGCCTACCTGTCGGTGCGAGCGGCTAACGTGACCGGACCTGGTCGAGTGGCGTGGTCAAGAGGCTCATGTCAGCCTGGATTAGCCGGGCGTATCAGAACCCTCGATCTGGGTGGTTTGGGACATGGCCGTCGTTGAGCTCCAACTCAGTAAGTCGAAATTCGAAGCGCTGGCGTTGTTGGTTCTTTCGGCAGCTCCGATTCCTGTCCCGACGTTCACTGCCATCGGGTCGGACCGACTTATTGCATCGATGAAATGGAAGTCGGCCACAGTCGCCTCGTCGGCTCCGGGCACCAGTGGCAGCCCTGGGACAGTTTTGACCAAGTCTGCGGTCGGGGTACAGCATTTGAGTGTTGGGGAACTGCAAGCGGACTCCAGCCTGACCGGAAAGTCCGCGGAAGCAACGGCGTGGGTTCGCTGGACGCTGACCTTGACCGGTCTTCAGGCGCGACTCATTCGGTTCGAAACGGGTGGACAATCGCAGATTTGGGATCCAGGTCTTAGGATTGGCGACCGCACGCTTGCGCCACCGAACCCTCTTGCAATCAGGTCTGCCGTGATTCCCGGAGCGAGCGATATCACCCTGCGATACGCAACGGCACCTTCCGATGATTTGCTACGGCCTGCGGTGAATCGGCTCGACGATGCGGGGGGTGACTGGCTGGTTCACGTTTCTAGCGGAATTTTCGTTGACCAGATCACAACACTGATGTCTAAGGGCCTTTCCCCGCCACCAGGTGGGACGGAAATCGAAGATTCGCTCAATGTCACCTGGGCACCTGTCGGTGGAAGCGGCGGCGGTTGGGGCGTGCGCGCCAAGGTTGGCCTTATCAAAATCGATGCCTGCCCCGCGCTCATCGAAGATGTGGATGTATCGGTCGACGTTACCGCCACGCTTCAGTTGTTGCCGGACTTGGCCAACGAGACGCTAGGGATGCGACTTCGCGTCGAGGGTGATGCTTCTGACTGGGATGCATTTCGGTGTTGGGTGGGAAGCGGTGGGCTGGGCAGCATTGTGCTCGGCAGCCTCGGTGCTGGGCTAGGCGGAATTGTTGCTGCTGTTGGCTCTTTGGCGCTCATCGGCGAACTCGTTCAAGACGGAATAGCCGAGGCTATCGCGGAATTGGATGTAGGCCCGCTGCAGCTCGTTGAGAGCGACCGCAATTCCAGGACTTTTGCTGGCTCGCGAGCTCTCCCGGGGTGGGGAATGGGGTCAATTGGCAGCGCGGCAACCGGCCCAGATGGTCTTTCCGTCGGCGGTACCCTGCCGCCTGGTCTTCCAGTTACTCACCAGGCCTCCTTTAAGCCGAACAGTGACCCCGTTGGAGCTCATTGGGCGACGCAAGTAACCTGTTCACCTGGAGGTCTTGGTGGAAATGTCCGCCAAACATTCTTCTGGGATCCAATTGTTATCTCGGATCGGGCCGTGATATTGGCGGGTCTAGTGGATAGAACCTATGCCCAGGTGCCAGTTACGGTATTCTCGACAAGCGTCATAATCCCCAAGCTTGGTTGGCAAATTGATCATGGTGACCCTGCATTGGAACAGATTGTCACGATCACGGGCAGCCAGTTTCTTGCAGCCGGCGGCGAGGGTCTTCTCATCCTTCACACCAGCGCCGGGATCCGCCGTTATGAAATGGATGTCCCGGCAGCGCCGCCCGGACCAAGCCCTGTAGAAGTGGCGGGGCTCGTTTCCCATTGCTTGAGGTGGACGGAACTCCACTGGGATCCAATCAAAAAGATCAAGTGGCTCGATGATCCTCCACCGTACGATTTTGGGCGGCCCCCACTGAGGCAGTGGCAGTTGACATTTGCCAAACTGCCCGCCACGGAGAGTCTTGCCTTGCGTGCCCGCAACGGTGAGGAGGCAACGCCTCTTCTCGAACTTCAAACCGGGCTTGGGGGGCCCGCCTCGTTGGAGGTCATCACCGACGCCTCGACCGAGCTCGAATTGCAAACCTCCATACGTGACGTCATGCAGGCCCGAGTGCGACAGCGGTGGCTCCTTCCGCACGACTCAGTCACCTTCGAAGGGGACGTCAGATCGATGGTTCGGTCGGGAGACACGATTGCCGTCGTAACCGAAAATGATGAGGTTCATCTAGTACGCCTCGGTGAGGGTCTTAGCGTGATGTGCTCAAAGAGCGGCGTGACCAGAGCACTCCGCGACCGAGCAGGCCTACTGGTGTGGGGTGACAGTGGCGTATTTCGGATTTCCGACGGCCGACTCCAGCCGACGACAGAAAGGCGGATAGCCGACACACAGTCAAACGGGGATGGGGCGTGCTTGCTCTACTCCAAGGGTGGCCAGCATTCCCAGCCCTCCATGCTCCGGAGCATACCGCTCCGAGAGAATCGTGTGCTTGCGGCCTTCGACAGTTCAATCATCATCGCCACCCCATTCGGAACTAAGCGGAGGAAGTGACGGGCGACGGTCATGGCGGCGACCGTTGGCAGGCCAGATCCAGGGTGTGGGCACCCAAGCCAACGCAGGATGCCATGAAGAACCGCTATGCCTGCAACAAGTGCTGTGTCAGGTTCTTGGTTGCATGGATTCGTGTAGGGCTAGCTTGGAGGCATGATCATGGGTTGGTGCAAACTTCACGGCGAATGGCAGCCCGGCTGGAGTTCCGAAGCATGCGCTGCTGCCGGTGGTCAGTACAGCGAGACTGGCCCCGGTACCTGCTTCGTCGCGACCATCCTGACCCGGTCGTACGGCCAGGCGATCCTCGAGTTGGGCCAGACATACGGCACCGCTATTGCCTTCCGGGACCAGGTACTTGGGTCGTCGCCGCCGGGAACACAGTTGGTGGAGAACTACTACAGATACAACCCAACGATCCTCCCGCTCGTCATGGGTGATTACGAACTAATGGCCGAGGCTATGACGACCTGGACGAGCATCGTAAGCTTTGTCAGGGCCACGGTCGCTGCGGCCCGGGGCGGAGAGGCCGCCGAAGAGTTCCCCGAGCAGCGGCTCACTCAGGAGCTGCACGACAATGTGACTCACCTGCTGGACCGCCTCCAATCCAAGTCGGAGGATGCGGACTTTCACACATGGATCGACGAGGTGAAAGAGGAACTGGCGCGCTACGTCAACTTGTCGCCACAGCAGGCATTGGAGACGATCCACCGCAAGTAGCGGCCAGCCCGGCTGGTGCAGATCGGCATCGCCCTTGATGAGCCGCAGCTACATGTCATCCGTGATGGTTCAGCGCTCGGGTCAGGTCTCGGTTCACGGTCCGGGCTGCGTCGAGTTCGGCCTGCCGTTCCTCCAACGCGCGGGCCAGCTCGACGTTGCGTTGTTCAAGCTGAGTGACGCGGCTGTTGAGCGCGGCGACGTCGGCAGGCGCGCCGAGTCCGGAAGTCCGCCAAATCTCGTCGCCGAGGGCTTTGGACAGCCGTTCTTCGAGCTGCTGGACGCGGGCGGCCAAGCGGGCGCTGCGGGCGGCCGCGTTGGCCAGGTCGGCTTGCAGCGAGGCCCGGGAGACGACCAGCCCACTCCCGTCCGGTGCGGCGGGTGCGTGCGCGGCCGCGTGGAGGGTCTCGAGGAGGTCGCGGTGGCGGTAGAGGAAGGTGCGGTCGACGCGGGCGGCGCGGGCGATGGCCGCGGCGGTCAGCGGGGTGCCGTCACATCGGGCGGTGCTGATGGCGGCCTTTACGCGGGTGCGGCGGCGTTCGGTGTCGGCCTGGCGGCCGTCGTTCATGGCGGTGGTCACGGCCGGTGGATCCTTGAGGGTCGGACGTCGGGCAGGGGCTGGCCGACGCGGGGCATGCCGAGGTGCACGGTGCGGGAGCGGCGCACGAGGGTGACAGCCTGCTCGATCTGCGCGCGTTCCTCGGCGGTCAGCTGATCCAGATCGGTGGTTACGCGGTCGATGAGTCGGCGGACCCGGCTGATCTCCTCGTCGCTGGGCATGGCCTGCGTGCGGGCCCACTCGTCGGCCTTGAAGGCGGACATCAGCCGTTCCCGGCTGCGGAGCAGGTCGGAGAGGTGGGCCTTCAGGTCGGGGAGGTAGGAGACATCGGTGGAGAAGTGTTCGCAGCCCAGGCAGCGGAACCGCAGCGGGCAGGCGTGGCCGCCGGCGGCGACGTTGGACGGTTCGCGGCAGACCCCGTACGGGGTGGCGACCTCGCCGATCGCGCGGCGGACGTGCTCGGAGTCCAGCAGGCTCTGCGCGGCGCGCCAGACCCGGTTGCCGTGCCGGTCGAACTGGAGGGCGGTGACCCGGTCGACGGCTTCGCGGCGCCGCTCGGCGCCGATGCGTAATGGTGTGCTCGGGTATTGGAACTGTCGGAATGCCCCCTGTCAGGAACTGTTCCGGCGGCTGATCGCGGCCGCGTAGGCGCCCCAGTCTCCGGCGGCGGCTCGTTGCCATTTGACGGCGACGGTGATGTCGATGCCGAGGGTGCGGGCGAGGACAGCGGCGGGCAGCTCGGTGGCGAGCTGGAACAGTGCGGTCGAGCGGGCTTGCGCGAGCCGGATGCCGAGTTTGCGGAGTCGTTCGCCCATGGCCCAGGCGCTGATCGGGCGGCCGGGTTGGCCTCCGGGGAAGAGCCAGGGCGAGTCTGTCCTGGCGAGGACGGCATGGCTGCGGCGAACCTCGACCTGTTGGAGGGCGAGTTCAGCGACGGGTGCGGGAAGCTCGACCGGGACGGCGCCGAGGCGGATGCGGACGGCTCCGTTGGTCTCCTCGATGTGGTCGACGGTGAGCCGGGAGATCGCGGCGGGCCACTGGGCATAGAGGAGCAACAGCAGGCCGGCGAGGCGGTCTTCGGGCTTGAGGGTGTCGTCGTGCAGCAGACGTCGGGCGGTGTCCCAGCGGGCCTCGTCGTCCATCGGCTGGGAGGGGCCGTTCCATCGCTCGGCCGGGAAGGTGAGATCGCGGGCGATCTTCTGGGCCAGGGCCCAGCGCACGAAGTGGCCTGCCTCCTGGCGAAGACGGGCGTCGTCGCTGGTCGTCCAACGTTCGAGGTCGGCCTGCCGGCAGGTGGCAAGGGTCAAATTCTGGCCTTCGAGCCAGTTCAGGAGGTAGACGCCCGCCCGCAGGTGTTGCCGCGCGACCTGGAGCTGGTAGTACGTGGTCTCCTTGCCGCGGCTGCGACGGCGAAGCCGGCGCAGGAGGTGCCAAGTCGCGTACCGGTGCAGGATTTTGCGTCCCTCGGCCGTCGCATGGGAGGTGATGAGGTCTTTGACGTGCCGTTCGAGACGGACCATCTGCTCGTCCCGCGTGGGCAGGGCGCCGCTGGCGACGAGGACGCTGCGGATGTGCTCGACGACCTTGCCTTCGGGGAGTTCGTCCAGGGCTTCGTGGGTGAGAGGGCGGTTGCCGGAGCCGAGGTCGGACAGAACGGTGGAGACGATGCCGCCGGAGAGCCAGCGCAGCCCGGTGGAGGCTCGTTCGGTTCTGGCCAGGGCGTCGTGGAGGGCTTGAAGCTTCGGGGGTATGGAGCCCGAGCCGTTGGTGAGGAGTTCGTGGAGCCGCTGCTTGAGCGTGCAGCGAGGGCACGGACCGGAGGATCGCAGTCGTTCTGCTTCCCCGCAGGTGGGACAGGGGCGCCAGAGCTCGGCGTCCGGCGCGGTGCAGGGGCCGCAGACGGGTTCTTCCAGGGTGCCGGAGTGGATGCCGCGGATGTGCCCGCAGCTGCTGCAGTGGGCTTGTCGCTGGTCACAGGCCCCGCACCGGGGTTGGCCTGTCAGGCGGGAGTGGGTGCCGGGTGCGGTGCGACCGCAGATGGAGCAGACCAGGATGGGCAGCGGCTTGCAGTTGGGGCAAAGGGGGCCGTCGGTCGTGCGGTTCTGTACTCGTCGTCGTTCGCCGCAGCCGATGCAGACCTCGGCGTTCGCAGGATCGGTGATCAGGCAATTCGGACACAGCGGTCGTCCCTGAGTATCGCGGGTGGCGGGCTCGCGGTGGGCGCCGCAGCGTACGCATTCTTCGACGCGCGACTTGGCGATGCAGTTGCGGCAGACCCGCTGCCCATCCAGCGGCTTGTGGAGGCGTACGACTCGGTGACAGAGGGGGCAGGCAGGCCGGACGATCCCCGTGACGTCGGAGTCATGAAGCACATTGATCAGCCGGACGATCGCGGGAGTGGGGGCAAGGTGCCCGTTGCCGGTCAGCAGGGAGGGGTCGGCTTCCAGAGCCCAGGCCAGTTTCTGCTGGTCGGCGGCTCGGGGCATCGTCCGGCGGATCGCGTCGGCGATGAGGCCGACGTCCACGTGCGGATCCAGGTCGCAGATCACACTGTGAACAACGGCGAGGGGATCGCGACCGTCGGTGTCCGGGCACTTCGCGCATCGCGGCTGGCCGGACCGGTCCCGGGTGGAGATGCGACGGTTCTTCCCGCAAACGGAGCAATCGACATAGACGGGTCCGCAGACTCCGCAGTACCAGTCCTGGCCGCGGCGTTGGAGCGTGCGCAGGTGTTTGCCGCACTCGGTGCAGACCGGCGGAGAGATCGCCTGGGCCCCGGCCTGGCGCAAGGCGATGAGCAGGTCACCGAGGGCCCGCGGCGCTGGGGATCGGCCGTCGCCCAGCAGTGCTGGACGACGGTTCAGGGCGGCGGCGAGCGTGCGTGACTTGGCCCGTCCGCCTGCGACGGTGGTGACCACGGCGCGGATCGTCTCGGGATCGAGTTCCTTCTCGACGTCGGCGACGAGGTCCGTGATCAGGCCGATCGGGTCCGCGACGACGCGGTCAAGCTGGTCAGCAGTGGTCACGACCGGTCAACACCCCTGATCCTGGCCCGCTTTGGCCGCAGCCCGCCAAGTCCCTCCGAACCGGATGACGGGCCGCCACCGACGGCAGCCTTCTTCGGCTTCTTCACGGCCCCGGCCACCGCGATGGGCTCGATGAGGTCGTCCATGGTGCAGTCGAGGATGTCGAGCAGGGCCATGAGGATCTTCAGGCTCAGTCGCTCCGGTCGCTCGACGACGAGCCGGTAGACCTGGCTCGACGATAGGCTGATGCCGCGTTCGGCGAGCGGAGGGATCAGGTCGGTGGTGGAGAACATCCCGCGGTCGGCCATGACTTTGCGCAGGTGCCAGTGGTAGTCGAGCTTGGCGGCCATCGCCGGATCCCTCCTGTCAGGCCCCGGCGAATGCCGGCGCCAGTGCCTTGTGCAGGGAAGTGTTCATGAAGTCGTCGCTGACGTGCGTGTAGACGGCCAGGGAGCTGTCGCACTCGTGGCCGACCTGCTGCTGGATGAACCGCCGGTCCACCCCGTCCTCGGTCAGATGCGTGACGTACGAGTGGCGAAGTCCGTGCGGGGTCAACTCTTTGTGCAGCCCCAGGGCATCCCGGTATGCCTCGAAACGGTCGTTGATCGACCCGGGCTGAAGGCGGCCTCCGCGCTCGGTGACCCACAGGGCCGGGTGGTCGGGAAACCCGAAGCGGGGCCGGACGTTCTCGACGTAGTCGGCGACAGCTTCGACGGCCCAGTCCATCACCGAGAGCACGTTCCGCCGCCGCGGCTGCTGGCCCTTCTTGGCTTTGCCGTAGCGGACGTTGAGCGTGCCGTACCGGCCGAACTGCCGGGCCTGCGGGTTGCGTCCGAAGTCGACCACATCGAGCTTGGAGGTCTCGGTCCGCCGAAGTCCCCACCCGTAGATGACCTTGAAGAGCGTGGCGTCCCGGTAGGCGGCGAGGGCCCCTTTGCGCTTCGACTTCACAGCGCGGACGACCTGGTCGTCGGCGTAGTCGAGGAAACGCTGCAGCTCTTCCCTGGAGAACGGCCTCGCCTCCGGGTCGCCTTCGTAATCCTGCAGGTGAGGGAGGGTATTCCACTCATGACAGATCGCCACCGGAAAGGTGCCGAACGCTTCGTCACAGGCTGGACCCCAGCCGTATCGGGCGTCGATGAGGAGGTCGGTGAACAGCCGAACCGTGCCCTGGTAGCTGCGGATCGTGGACGGCGCCAGATGCTTCTCGCTCGTCAGGGTGGCCGACCACTCGTCCAGGTGGGCCGGCGTCCACTGCCACGGGTACTCGTTCGCGAACTCGAGGAAGCGGCGGATCAGTCGCTCCCTCGGGTCGATCGTCTCGTCCTTCAGTCCTCGCGACTTCTGCTGGGCCCGCCAGCCCCGCAGCATCGCGTCGAACATCGCGTCCTCGGGCCGTAACTGGACCACCCCGGAGACGAGCTCCATACGAGCCGACCCCGCCAGGGCCACCTTCTGTTGATGCGCCACTCCAGACCATCCCTTCTGGAGAGCAGATCATGCATCAGAAGGGATGGCCTCGGCAACACCCCTGCTCAGACTGCCAGTTCGTAGAGGCTGCAGAGTCCTTCTGTGTGCCGCTGTGACCACGCGACCTGCGGTTTCTCGCCCGTCTGATGCAATTCCCGAGGGTTGTAGTAGCCCTGGGTGGTGGTGATGAGCCGGTGGTCCATCAGCTCCTTGAGGACGTCCGGGGGTACCCCGGCGTCGGCGTGCCGTTGGGCGTAGCAGTGCCGGTAGGCGTAGGTGAAGACGCGGGTCTTGTCGAACGGCACCAGGTGCGTCACCTGGGTGCCGGCCTCCGTGGTGATGACGGGAACGGTGAGGTTGGGAAGTGAGTCCACCCACTTCCGGTGGGCGGTGGCGATGTCGCTGACCGGCTTGGTGCCCTCGGGGTTGGTCTTCGGCCGCGGCAACAGCTTCAGGCGGGCCGTTGCGACGTCGGGGAAGCGGGCACGGACGCGTTGCTGCTGGCGTCGGATCACGTCCGCGGTCTCGCCGCCGATGGGTAGGCGGCGGCCGAGCCGGTACGCCTTGTGGTTGTCGTAGATCAGGACAGGGGACCCGTCGGGATCCGCTTCCAGGCAGTCCAGGGCAAGGGTGTAGATCTCGTCGGGGCGGCGGCCGGTGTCGATGAGGAGTTCGGTCGCCACGCGGACCTCGGTGTTGCTCATCGCCTCCAACAGGTCGAGGTTCGCGCACAGGACACGCATCACCTCCTCGGGCAGGTCACGGCCGGCCTCGGTGTCCTCCGGCTCGTCAGGCATGTCCTCCGGCCAGAGCGCGAAGTCGACCGGCATGCCCTCCAGCAGACCGCCCGGCCCGGCCAGACCCAGCGTGCGAAACCGCAGCAGGACCCGGCGGACGAACCGGGTAAACGCCAGACGCCGGGACGCGCTCAGCTTCCCGCTCGCGGTCAGGTGTCCCATGCGGTTGGTGAACGCGACGATGTCGCCCCGCCCCCACCCGGCCGGGTCTTCCCGTCTATCGGGGCGTTGCAGCCGCAGGCTCTCTGACAGCATCGCGACCGCGGCGACGACCGCGCGGGCGTGGTGGACGGCGTTCTTGTTCCGCCGACGCGGCAGGTCGTCGTAGACCCAGACCTTCATCGCCTCCCGCAGCGCCGGCTGCGTGATGGCGGTGAACGGCACCGTGCTCGTGTGCCCGAACACGGCCATGTCCCACACGTCCTTGACCCGCTCCGTCTCCGGCGTGCTGTTCAACCGGCCGAGCGCCACCTGTCCAGCACGGATCATCGTGGCCTGCTCACGGCCGAACCCCACCGCCTCCGGGTCGGTCACCCGCTCCAAGCTGCTGGCCTGTAGAACGCGCAGCCGGTCGTAGAGCGGCCGCAGACACTCAGGCCGCAGCTTGTAGCCCTTCTCGACCCGGGACCACAACGCGTAGAGGGCCTCGGAGACCAGCAGATCCGGCAGACCCCGCAGGCTCACCTCCCGCGTGGAGCACACCGCCCTCTCCGTCCGCCGCCACCATGCCCCGTCGAACCCGGGTTCTTCACGGACCACGCGCAGGCGCTGCGTGTGAGTCTTGCAGTACGGATGCTTGCTGCCGACCCGGTCGAGGAAGCAGGCGGCGATCAGGCACGGGCCGAACCCGGCGAGACCCACGACCCGCGGGTGAGCCAAGAACTCCTCCAGCCCGATCCCGCCCAGTACCTGCCTCTGCTGGAGGCGATGCGTCGCGCACAACATCGCGGCGGCGGTGTCCCGGGGCCGCTCGCACCGGACAACAGCACACGGCTGCTGCCCCGCACCCGTGGAGGCGGTCTTCCGAATGCGGCGGAACTCCTCCAACGGCAGGTCGGTCTTGCTCCACCGCTCCACGCAGCCCCGGCACATCGGATGCATGAAGACCGTGATGGCCAGCGGACAGTTCGGCACCGGGCAGTCCGGCAGACCGATCACCGGATGCACCCGGGGAAAGGTGATCACCCGCCGCTCCCAGCACCAGCCCAGCATCTCCAGGAACTTCGGGTCGAGGGCGCCAGCGATCGCCTCAAAGCGAGCATCGCCCGCCGGTGCCTTGATCGTCGGCCACACGGCCACCGTCTCGGCCGTCACCGGCTCTTCTCCGGCCTGGCGATGGCACGCGGAGTTGGGACCCGTTCGACAGCCGCCCGCACCCGTACCGGATCAGGGAACCGGTACGGCGCCGACGAGTCGGGGCTCCGCTGCCCGAGCAGGGCCTGCACCTCGTCAGGCGTACCACCCGCGTCCGCGACGTTCGAGCCGAACGCCCGCCGAGCCATGTGCGGACCCACTCGCCGGCCCAGCCCAGCCCGCTCCCCGAGCCTCTCGAACAGCTCCTCGATGGCCTCCGGCGATATAGGCGCCCCCAACGGAGCCCGGAACAGGTTCACCAGCAGAAAGTCACTGCCACCGTCGCCCAGCAGTCGGTGCCGCCGCCGCCAGCGGGTCTCCTACAACGAAGACAACTCCCCCGTCTCAGCCTCCACCTCCTGGTTCAAGGCCGACCTCGGCGAACAGGTCCCCCAGCTCCTCCAGACCGAATGGATCATCGGCGGCACCCCGAAGGCCATCGAGGAGCAAACCGGCTGGGCCTGGCAGGACGGCCAGGACCTCGTCGGCGCCCGGATCGCGACCGACGAGGAGGCAGAGCTGCTGCACATCACCGAACGCCCGGCGGCACTGCTGGTCGGCTACAACTCCCTCTTCGACGCCGATGGGGCCGTCATCGAGTACGGCGAGTACCTCACCCACGGCGACCGCTACACCCGCTACACCTACCAGCGCCCCCGGGACTGACCGACCACCCGCGGCAGGACCCACACCACCTCGCCGGCGGAGGTGATAGGCATCGCCTCCGCCGGCGTCGTGCTTCCCGTCACCTTCCGCGGAGGGGCCGCGCGAAATTTCGCGCCCCCACCGCTCATCCCGCTGGAGGCGCCCGTGATTCTGCTCAGCGACCCGCGCGTGCTCGCCCTCCCCGTACGGGACTGCGGCGAACCCCTCACCGAGATCACCGCCACGCCCGGCGTCCTCCTGGACCCCCGTGAGCGGGATGCGGCCGGAGCGTACGGGCGCGCCCGCACCGGCGTCCTGAACCGCCTGCAGCAAGCTGCCCGCGCCCTCCCCTGCGGCATCCGGTTCCTCGTCATCGAGGGCCACCGCACAGCCCACGAGCAGCAGCGCCGTTTCGACCGCTACGAGGACCGCCTACGCAGCGAAGGCGTCACCGACCGCGCCGAGCTGCGCCGCCGGACGAGCACCTTCGCCTCCCCCATCGAAGTCGCCCCGCACTGCGCGGGCGCAGCCCTCGACATCACCCTCGCCGACACCGACGGCCGCGAGCTCGCCATGGGCGGCGCAGTGAACGCCCACCGCAGCGGCGACACCGCCTCCTGCCCCCTCGACGCCCCCGGCCTGCCCGAGGACGCCCGTCACCACCGCGCGCTGCTCGTCCGCGCCATGACCAGCGCCGGGTTCGTGTCCTATCCGAGCGAGTGGTGGCACTGGTCCCACGGCGACCGCTACGGCATCCCACCGGTGCCCGAGCGCCTCCGCCGACCGGTCAACCAGAGCCTCGAACCGCTCACACGGCGCACTGCCGATCACCCCGGACGCAGCGCCTTCCCCCGGCGGGCCGGAGGGCCGGCATTGCACCGGCCGCAGGAACCCCGGCCCGCACACCGGTCAGGCATCCGTTCCCCGGCCTCACGGCCCGGGGTGCCGTAACGCGGCGGTCTCAGGCCGTGCCGCAGTTACCGGGCGGGTCCCAGGCCGGCGGTTTGATTTAGGTATGTCTTCATATATATTTACGGAATGCCTTCTTCCAGCGCGTCCGAGCAGGACCTTCGTCGTATCGCCTCCGGGCTCGCGGCCGTCCTGCCCGCGCTGCACCGGGGGCTCGACCGGCGCCTGGCCCGGGACTTCCCCCATTCGAGGCTTCCGGAGGGCCAGCTGGCGCTGCTGCGGCTGCTGGCGGAACGGGACGGGCTCACGGTGGGCCAGGCCGCCGAGGCGCTGCTGATGAAGCCGAACAATGTGAGCGTCTCGGCTTCCCGGCTGGCCGACCAGGGGCTGCTGGAGCGACTGGAGGATCCCGCGGACAAGCGGGTGGCGCGTCTGCACCTGACCACCGAGGCCCGGAGCAGAATCGCCGTCGTCGGGGACCTCATGGACGGGTATCTCATCGAGGGGCTGCGTGTTCTGTCCGAGGGGGAGGCCAGCGCGCTGGGATCCGCGCTGAGCGCTCTGGAGGCACTGGCGCGGCAGGTGCACCCCGCCGCCGGCTGACGGCGTCCGGGGTGCGCTCTGCGTATCCGTAACCGGACCCCCGCCTCTTTGAGAAAGCACGTCTCCTCCCATGCTCTCCACTGCCGTGGATCACTCTTCCCTGCCCGTGAGCTCTCCGCCGGACGCCCCGGCCGGACGCCGGCACAATCCCTGGCTGACGCTGATCGCCGTGGCGTTCGGCCTGTTCATGGTCGGTCTCGACGGCTCCGTCGTCGCGATCGCCAACCCCGAGATCGGCCGGGACCTGCATGCGTCCACCGCCGACCTGCAGTGGGTCACCAACTCCTACCTGCTGGCTCTCGCCGCCGCACTCATCCTCGGCGGCAAGCTGGGCGACCGCTTCGGCCGGCGCACCTTCTACCTCGTCGGCGTCACGGGCTTCACCGCGGCCTCCGTGGCCATCGGACTGGCGGGTTCCATCGAGGGGGTCATCGTCTTCCGGGCCCTCCAGGGCTTCTTCGGAGCGCTGCTGATGCCCAACACGCTGGGCCTGCTGCGTGCGGCGTTCCCGCCGAAGAAGTTCGGCATGGCGGTGGGCATCTGGGCGATGGTCTCGTCCGTGTCCACCGCGCTCGGCCCCATCGTCGGCGGTCTGCTCGTCGAGCACGTCAGCTGGGGATCGGTCTTCTACATCAACGCCCCCATCGGCATCGCGGCGCTCGCCTTCGGTCTCTTCGTGCTGCCGCAGAGCAAGAACACCGCCGCCCGCGAGCGCTTCGACGTTCCCGGCGTCGTCCTGTTGGCCCTCGGCCTGCTCACCGTGGTCTTCGGCGTGGTCAAGGGCGAAGCGTGGGGCTGGGGTTCGGGCAGCACGCTGAGCGCCATCAGCGCAGGCGTCGTGATCCTCGCCGTCTTCGCCTGGTACGAGACGCGGGCCGCGCACCCGCTCCTGCCCATGCGGCTGTTCCGCAACCCGGCACTGGCCATCGGGACGGTCGTCACCGCCCTCAACTTCTTCGTCCTGCTCGGCGTGATCTTCTTCGTCATGCTCTACCTGCAGAACGTCCGCGGCCTCACGCCCGTCGAGGCCGGCGTGCGGACGCTGCCGCTGAGCCTGGTCTCCGTGATCGCCTCGCCGCTGGGGGCGAAGCTCACCGAGAGGTTCGGGGCCCGGCTGACCATGCCCCTCGGCATGCTCCTGCAGGCCGCGGCCGCCTTCGCCATGCTCGGCTGGGGCCTGCACTCCTCCTACTCCGCCCTCTGGCCGCCGTTCGTCGCCATCGGCCTCGGCGTCGGCATGGTCATGTCCGCATCCTCCGAAGCCATCCTGGGCAACGCGCCCGTCAAGGACGCCGGAGTGGCGGGCGGCCTCCAGGCCACCGCGCTGGAGATCGGCGGAGCCCTGGGCACCTCCGTGCTCGTCTCCCTGATCAGCAGCCGCGTCGGCGCCACCCTGACCGGCGAACTCACCTCCGCCGGTGTGCCCGCGCCCATGGCCGAGCAGCTGTACCAGGCCAAGGACGCGGTCGCGATGGGAATCTCCCCGGTCGGCGACAGCATGCCCGGCCGGCTCAGGGCAGCGGTGACCGAAGGCAGCGGGCAGGCGTTCATCAACGGTGTGCACACCGCCACGCTTGTCACCGGTGTGCTGTGCCTCGTCGGCGCCGTCCTCGCCGCGGCCGGCCTGCGACGCGCGACGGGAGCCCCGGACCGCCACTGACCAGGTGCCGCCTGTCGGGGTGGGACGAGCCGCCCGGTCCGGCGGAACGCCCGGCGGAACACCGGCGCGGGCCCGCCGGGCTCATAGGGCCGGGACCGCGCCTCGCGGCGGCCACGGAAGCGCCCGCCCGTCCTTGTCGCCCTCTGTCACGCCCGCCGGGTCGTAGCCCGCCCTGGGCCCAGGGGCTACGACCCGGCGGCGTCGGCGAGCAGCCGGGCCAGCTGCCGGTGACCGGAGCGGTTGGCGTCGTCCAGGGGCGTCCCGCCCCAGCGGTCCACCGGCTTCGGGTCGACGCCCGCGGACAGGAGGAATTCCACGGTGTCCCGGTGCCCCTCGGCCGCGGCCAGGTGCAGGGCGGTACGCCCGTCGTAGTCGGTGGCACCGAGGGGGACGTTGAACGCGGCAAGGCGGCGGATCTCGTTGAGGTCGCCCTGGCTGGCGGCGAAACACAGCCCTACGATGCCTTCGATGGCACTCTGCTGACGCTTGAGGCGGGGGTCGCGCTTACCGGTCCCGGTTCCGGCGCTGGGACCGGGACCGGTGAGCAGGTCGTACGTGTGGACGTTGTAGCAGTCGACCAGGCGTCGGCAGACCTCGATCCCGCGCACCGAATTCCCCTGGGCATCCAGACGGGGTGACCAAATGGCGATGCCCATCAGCTGGGGCACTACCAGCATCAAAGCGCCGGACACCCCGCTCTTGGCCGGCAGGCCGATGGTGAAGGCGAACTCACCCGAGAAGTCGTACATGCCGCACGAGGACATCAGCGAGAGGCAGTGCCGCACCGTCCGGGCGGAGAACACGGGATCCTCCGTCAGCGGGCACACCCCCGCATTGGCCAAGGAGGCCGCCGCGACGGCCAGTTGCCGCGCGTCGACCTCGATCGAACAACACTGGAAGTAGAACTCCAAGGTGGCCAGAAGGTCGGTGCCGGGCGGGAAGGCGCCGCGTTCCCGCATCGAGTAACCGAGGGCGAAGTTCCGGTCCGCGGTGTTGCGCTCGGACAGGTAGACGGAATTGTTGAAACCGACACTGCGCCCGCCCGCAAGGCGTTTCCAGGTCTCGGCCACGTAGTCGAAGCGGTCCGCGGCGTCCAGGCCGCGCTGGATCAGCGCGCAGCTCATGATGGCCCCGGCATTTATCATCGGGTTGTGCGGCAGCCCCGCCTTGTTGAAGGTCAGCTCGTTGAAGCCCTGCCCGCTCGGCTCCCGTCCCACATGGCGGTGGACGGTGTCGGGCCCGTGCTCCTCCAAGGTGAGGCAGTAGCTGACGGTCTTGGAAACCGACTGCAGGCAGAAGTTCACACCCGCGTCCCCGATGGAGAAACGCTGCCCGTCCACCGTGCATACCGAAATCGCGAACTGGTCCGCATCCACCCGCGCGAGCTGCGGGATGTACGCGGCGACCGCGCCCCTCCGGTCGGTACGCACCTCCTGGTGGATGCGCTGAAGATCGTCCACGAACGCGGGGAAATCAGGAATCGCGAGCTCCCCGCGGGCCGCCCGCTCGATGAGGCCACGGCTGCGCCGGGTGGCCGCGGTGAACTGCTCCACGGTCAGCAGCCCCGGCTCGGTCGGCAACGGGGCCGAGCCGGCACGCTCCAGGTCGGCGACGGTCTCGGTGATCCTTGGGTCGTCGGGCAGAATGCCCGCCTCGCACAGCACCCGCAGCAGCAGACCGGGCGAGAGCTGACCGGACGAGCCCTGCTCGAAGCAGCCGAGAACACCCGCGTGGGTCCCTCCACCCCGGCAGCGCAAGGCGCTGGGCACAAAGGGGCGGTCCGCAGGCGGCTCCCCGGTCTTCGCAGCGGGCAAAGAACTCCTCCGATCAACTGCGGCAGGCAGGTCCCTGCGTGTTGCCGGAAGACAGGCTGATGGGCGTCGCAGGCCGAGCCGGTGGGGCTGATGAGATGCGCGGTCCCGATAATCCCCACCGCATCGACGATTCCCGGCCATCAGCGACGAAAACCAGCCTCATCGAAGCCGGCACGCCCAGGCAGGTGGTGTGGTTGCGAACACCAGCGCTCTCCGCTCCCCACGCGCCGCACGCCCTCGATACGCCCCGGCGCCCACCGCCCATTGCCTACGCAGCGGCGGTCCCAGCCAGGGAGGAGACAGCCGTGACCGCAGGTACGGACCGGTGCCAGGCGGTGGGGGCCGAGGCGCCGTAGGCGTCGAGGCGTGCGATCCGTTCCTCGCCACCGCGACCCGTGGGTGGCGGGGTGTCTCTCCAGGCGCGCTCACTGATCGCCGCTCCTCCAGCACCTCCTCCGGTGCGGCCGACTTGACGCCGGCGGCGGCCTCGCCTCCCGGGCCCGCGCCGCCTGCTCGCCGACGGATCGCCGCGGCGAGAAGCACGACCTCCTGCACCGCAGCGGCTCCTCCCCGCTCACTCACCGCGGTGGCGTGGGCCCGCTCGTCGCGGCGGGACTGCGGGCTGCCGTGCGGAGGGAGCACAGGGCCAGGAGCAGGACGCCGATGTCGTCCACGTAGAAAGGATCGGGGATGAGGTCGCGTGGGGAAACGAGACAGAGCAGGGCTCCCCGGAACACCAGCTTGGTGGTCTCGGGCACGCCCGCCTGGCGCAGCAGCCTCCGGGCCCGGATGAGCCGGAGGGCCACGAGCACGGCGGCCCCGGCCG
This sequence comes from Streptomyces albireticuli, assembly GCF_002192455.1. Lineage (NCBI taxonomy): Bacteria > Bacillati > Actinomycetota > Actinomycetes > Kitasatosporales > Streptomycetaceae > Streptomyces > Streptomyces albireticuli. The sequence goes on along the minus strand of NZ_CP021744.1, from coordinate 8,048,729 downwards.
CCGCCACCAGGAAAAGGACTGCCCCACAGACCAGGGCCCAGGATCCGGTGCTCGTACCGAACCGTTTACCCCCTGCGCCGGCTCTCCCTCACCAGGGCCGCTCAGGCCGGCCGACGTGACGTACGGGCTCCGTCCCCGTGGGAAGAAGAAGGGGCAGGCCGTGGCCGACTCCGCTGACGACGGACAGCTGAAGGGAGCACGCCTTCTCCGCCGACACGGCGCGCTGGGTTGGCGCGCATGTCCACGTGGGGGGTGGGGTGCCAGGAGCGCTGCCCGCTCGTATCAATTCCGGGTGGGATCCTGGCTCTTGACGCGCAGAGTTACCACAGCGGCCGCGTACCCACCCGCCGCGACGACCAGAACTCCTGTTCGGACATTCGGCATGGGGACGGGTTCCCCCGCGACCACCCCGCCTTCGTCTTCCCCACCGCCACGGTGAATCCGGCCGTCGGCCCCACCACCCTGGTCCTTCGCGAAGCTGATTCCTCGGTCTCGCCCATATTCGCCCCTCGCTCGGCGTCCGCTCCGGGGAAAGGGGGACCAGCCCGGCCATCGCAACTGGTTGCCCGTGAACGGCGGCAGATCCCGCCCGAACGCGGACCGGCTTTCGCCGCCCTTCAGGCCGACGACGTTCCCGGACCGCGAGCAGCGGATCCCGCCAAGCCCGCCCGGTGACCGATCGCCGACGCTCCGGCTCCCCTTCTCCGCGGTCACCGCCGCTTCGGCGGAGCGGGGTCCGATCGGGGGACGCCGCTTCACCTGCTCGGTGAGCCTATGAGGTGACCCCGTGCGTTACCCCTCGCGTGCCAGGCTTCAGAAAAGGAAAAACTCTCCTCGCGCGGGCCCCCGGACTCCGACCCCGTACGGTGAAAGGCGGCGGCTATGCCTCACGTAAGACTCACGCGGCAGGACATCGAGATGACCATCGACCGGCGCATACGCTCGCTGGCCATGGACACGCACGGCACTCTTGAGCTGGACGCGCTCCGCGACGAGACCGCTGATCTGGCGCGGGCGCTGAACCCCGCCTCGCCGGGCCGCTCCGCCCTCCGGCTGGAGGCATGCCTGCCCGCCCTCCAGTACCTGCACCTGCACACCACCGCCCTCCTGGCACTCGCCCCGGCGAGCCACCGCACCCAGCCGATTTGGGCGGCCGCCGACCTCAGCACCTGGGCACGCACGGCCACAAGGATCCTCACCGACGACGAACAGCCGGCCTCCGGGCGCCTCCGGGAACTGGACCGTCTCCTGACCGAGGCGCAAGGGCGGCTGGAGGAGCTCCACACCTTGCGCTCCATCGAACTGGCGGAGGGCCTGACGGGCGAGACGGCGACCAGATCCGCCATCCGCGACGGCCGACCGGTCGCGGAGACCCTCGCCCTGATCGCCGCAGACCTCGCCGACCTCACCGCCGCTTGCCAGGACCTGCCCGCACCGGCTCCCCGTCCCCGGCCGGACTCCGGGTGAGGCCAGGACCCCCTTCGTCGACGCCGTCACGGTTCTCGGGGTGCTCGTCGAAGACCTTTCTGATCATTCGAGCGCTTCGACGGGCAGTGCTGACCCGAATTCTCGGCCTTCTGCGACGGACCACCCCGGGTATCCACGCCGCTCACCGAATGCTTACGGACGAATCCCCTCGGCCTTATCAGGCGGCAAGGGGCTGACCACGTCGGATTCAGGGAAGGAGACAAGGGAGGCACCCTCGCCGGCGGCCGAATGGGCACTGGGCACGACACAGACCCGAAGGAGGGAATCATGCCGAAGCTGCGAATCTCTGTCTCTGCCGACTGGGACAAGGGCGTGGCCCGCCAGCTCGCGGAAGAACTGAACCACCGGGGCCATGAGGTGATCCCCCACGGCGTGCTGAATCCGGAGGAGAAGGACGACTGGGCGCTCTGCACCGAAGCCGCAGCCCAGGACGTCGTCCAGGGGCGGGCCGACCAGGCCGTGGTGTGCTGCTGGACCGGCACCGGCGCCAGCATCGCGGCCAACAAGGTTCCCGGCGTACGCGCCGCATTGTGCACGGATGCCTATACAGCCAGCGGCGCCCGGCGCTGGAACGACGCGAACGTCCTGGCCCTGAGCCTGCGGCTGACCTCGGCCTCGGTCCTCACCGAAATCCTGGACGCGTGGTTCGACACCACGCCGAGTCAGGACCCCGTCGACCAGAAGAACATCCGGCACGTGAACCATATCGGGAGCGCTTAGAGGCGCCGGCAAAACGCGTTGGGGTGACGGTATTCGAGGAGACTTGGCGGTACCGATACCAGGTGAACAATCATCGGGATACCACAGGAGGTCGCGTGCGCTTCCAGGTCGCGGTCTGCGGGCCGGGGCGTGGCAACGAGGAGGAACGGCCGCGCGCCCGTCAGGTGGGCCGGCTTCTCGCCGAGCACGGAGCCGGCGTGCTGTGCGGCGCAGGAGCGGGCGTCATGGCCGCTGTCGCCGAAGGGGCCCGCTCACGAGGCGGATTGGTGATCGGGATCCGCCCGGACACGGACCGGGCGGCAGCCTCCGGCTCATTGTCCGCCATGGTCCTCACCGGCATGGGAGAGGCCGGGACGCCGCGAACGTCGCCGGCGCCGACGCGGTGATCTCCGTCGGCGGCTCCTGGGGCACCCTCAGCGAGATCGCTCTCGCCGGGCGGCGTGGCGACATCCCCGCCGTCTGCCTGGCCGGGTGGCAGGTGAGCGACCGGACGGGGAGCCCCGTCATGGGCCTCGTCCACGCCGCGACGCCCGAGGAAGCCGTGACGACGGTGCTCGCCGTCCGGTACCCGTAGACGACATTCGCTGTTTTGACCGCCGAGACCCTTGGTCGAGCACGGCCTTCGGACGGCATCGGCGGACAGCGGCGCGGCTGCCTCGGTCGACGCGGCACTCCAGGCGGGCCTCGGAGCTCAGGCGCCCTCGCCTTCGCCGGGAGCCAGGAGAGGCGCCGGCTCCCGGTCCGGAGAGGTCGGGCGGATCCAGGACACGTTGTCCGAGGTGAGTTTGCGGCCGCACTCACTGCACGTCTCGCTCCCCTTGCTTTCTTCCCCGCAGGCGCGGCAAATGATCACCAGACGTCGCGTGAGGTCTTCGGTCGGGGTGTGCTTCTCGGCCCAGAGCGCGTAGGCGTGCAGGATCGGCAGCGCGTCGGCCGCCGCGGCCGTCGGGACGTACTCGTACCGTGGCCGCTTGCCCTCCCGGTAGGGCACCCGCCGGACCAGGCCCGCCTCGACCATGTACGTCAGGCGCTTGGCGAGGATGTTGTCGGCCACCTCCATCTGCTCGCGGATCTCGTCGAAGCGCCTGCCTCCGGAGAGCAGTTCGCGGAGTACGAGAAGCACCCAGGGATCCCCGAGCGCGTCGATGCCCCGTGCGATCGGGCACGGCCTGTCGGACCAGTCGGAACGTAGCGCCATGACGGCATCATCTCTCATCGGGAGCCTACTGACTTGCTTCAAGCAAGTCAGTCTCTCTATTTTGGCCACCATGACAGACTTGTCTCAAGCAAGTAAGAATCGCGGCGACGGCGGGCTCGGGCCGCTCGTGGCGATCGGTGCCGCCAGCGTGCTGGCGTCTCTGGATCTGTTCGTCGTGAACCTGGCGTTCTCCTCGATCGGCGCGAGCTTCCCGGCCGCGTCCCCCCAGGCGCTGACATGGGTGCTGAACGCCTACGGTGTGGTGTTCGCGGCACTGCTCGTCCCGTCCGGGCGGCTGGCGGACCGGTTCGGACGCAAGCGCCTGTTCCGGCTGGGGCTGCTCGCCTTCGGCGCGGGGTCTCTCGGGGCAGCGATCGCGCCCGACGTGGTCACTCTGATCGTCGCGCGCGGTCTGCAAGGCGCCGGCGCGGCGCTGGTCGTACCGACGAGCCTGGCCTTGCTGCTGGCGGCCTACCCCCAGGAACGGCACAAACGGATGGTGTCCCTCTGGGCCGCGGCCGGCTCGGTGGCCGCGGCCGCCGGCCCCGTCCTGGGCGGTGTGCTGACCCAGTACGACTGGCGGTGGATCTTCCTGATCAATCTGCCGATCGCGGCCCTCAGCCTCTTCCTCGCCACGGGCCTCGAAGAGACGGCCACGCTGGACACGAAAGTTCCCGACCTGTTCGGCTCCGCCCTGCTCGTCACGGGAGTCGGGGCGCTGGTGACCGCCGTGTCGTATGTGACCGAGTGGGGCTTCGCCGATCCTTGGTGGTGGGCCGTGCTCACGGCAGGCGCGGTGGCACTGGCCTGGCTCCTGCGCAGGTGCTTGGCCCATGAGGCGCCGGCGGTGGACCTGCGGGTCCTGCGGGTTCCCTCTTTCACCGTGGCGACGCTGGGCATGGCGTGTTTCTACGTGGGTTTCTCGATCATGCTCCTGGGCTGCAGCCTGTTCCTCACGGAGGTGTGGGCGTGGACTCCGGTCCTCGCCGGACTCGGTTTCGCCTCCGGGCCCGCGACCGCGGTGGTCACCGCCCTGATCGCGGGCAGAGTGTCACTGGAGCCCCGCAGGCTGGCAGGGCTGGGCGGCATCTTCTTCCTCGCTGCCGGAATCCTGTGGTTCTTCCTCCTGACCGAGCAGGCGGGGTACTTCCCGGTCTATCTCGCCGGCACGGTCCTCACCGGCGCCGGGGCCGGAATCGCGCAGACCGGATTTCTGGCCGGAGGCGTCAGCGGCCTGCCCCACAGGAATACGCGACCGGCACCGGAGTGCTCAACGCCTCCCGCCAGGTCGGCGGCGCGATCGGCGTGGCGATCCTGATCTCCGTCACCGGCGGAGGAAGCGACGCGAACAGCTACCGGACCGCCTGGGCCGTCATGGCGGCGGCCGGCCTGATCGCCGCGCTGTGCGCACTCACCCTTCGTGACCGTGACGCACCAGGGGCTCCCCCGCACGGTACCGCCGAGGACCGCGAGACCGTCGGGGGCAGAGCATGAGTGCCCGTTCACCGACTCCTCCCGCACACGCCGACCCTCCCCGCATGCCACGCACCTGATGTGCACCGCCCCGGCCATGGAGGCCCTTCGCGCCCATGGGTCCACGCCGGAACCACACGCCCACGACAGGGAGGTTCCAGGCCCCCCTCCAGTACCCGGCCGGTGGAGACGCCGGACCAGACGCACGCCCTCCGACCGGCCGGCACGGGCACGCCGCGGCGCGCGGCCTCCACCGCCACGCCACCGCTCGGTGCCGGTTCCCGGCTCCGGTCGGCATTCTCCTGGTGGGCCGTCCCCAACCGGCGCACCCCGGACAGCACGATCAGGGCGGCGCGGCCGACCCAGCCGACGGGCCCCACGAACGCGGCCTGCGGGGTCCGAGCCGGTCGACCCACCCGGCCAGTCCCCGTAGCCGGCCCTCCAGATCGCGTTCGCCGTCGCGGACCTGGGCGTCGTGGGCCAGTCCACCGCGGATCAACCGCTCGGCCGCAGGCGAAACCAGCTGACCCGCCCATGCCTCGTGCTCTCGCGGGAGCCCTCGGCCAGGCCCTCGGGGGCGATGGCGCCCTTGGCCGCCGCGTACAGGCCTGGCACCGGAGGCCATGCCAGTGGACCGCCGCCACCGGCGCCGCGGAGCCTGCCCACACCCAGGACGGAACGGAACGTTCCATTCTGTTACGGTTCAGGCATGGCAACCGAGGAGCATCAGCGCCGGGAGCGTGGCGTCACGGCCGAGGAACGAATCATCGGCGCGGCCGGCAGCGCTTTCATCGATCTGGGGTACGACGTGTCGATGGCCGAGATCGCCCGCCGTGCGGGCATGGGTATGAGCGCGATCTACCGGCTCTACCCGAGCAAGAACGATCTCGTCACCGCGGTCCGTCTGGCAGGCATGTCCTTCATCGCGGACCGGGCCCGCCAGGCGCTGGAGGAGGAGCCGGACGGCGCCCGGGCCCTGGAGCGCTTCCTGTTCGCCTGCCTGGGGGCCCGTGCCGGGCACATGCTGCCGGTCCTGGGCAGGCGCCAGGCGCCCACCCCGGGTCTGGACACGGTCCGGGAGGAGATGCACCGGGCCATCGACGCCGTCGCCGAACGGGCGAAGGCGGACGGCGCCCTGCGTCCGGAGGTCACCGGGGCGGACCTGCTGCTGCTCCTGGACCACCTCAGCCCGTCCCTGCCACTGGACCACCCCCAGGCCCTGCTGCTCCAGCGCCGCTACGCCCGCATGGTCCTCGACGGCCTGCGCACCCCGGCCCCGGCCGCGCTCCCCGGGCCGGCACCGGACTGGAACCTGATGAAAGCCCTGTGGGACGGCCGCCGGAACCAGGACTGACCGCGATCACCAGGGGGGAACTACGGAAGGACGCACCATGACCGAGGCACTGCTCGTCCGCGGCGGACTGCTGCTGACGATGGACCCCGCCCACGGCACCCTCCGGGCCGACATCCTGACCCGCGACGGCGTGATCACGGAGATCCGCCCCGGCATCGAAGCCCCCGACGACGCACGGATCATCGAGGCCGACGGCGCGCTCGTGCTGCCCGGGTTCATCGACACCCACCGCCACATGTGGCAGGCCGCCCTCCGCGGCATGGGCGCCGACCTGACGCTCGGGGACTACTTCCCCCAGGTCACCGGTGCCCTCGCCGCCCAGTTCACGCCCGACGACGTGCACCTGGGCGAGACCCTGAGCGCCTACGCAGCCCTCGACGCGGGCGTGACCACCGTCCAGGACCTGGCCAACATCCACGACACCCCCGAGCACTCCGACGCCGCCCTCCACGCCCTGCGCACCACCGGCCTGCGCACCGTCCTGGCCTACAGCCACTCCTTCAACGCCCGCCACGCCGACCGTGTCGCCCCCGACGGCCTCTCCCGCGACGCCGCCCGGCTGCGTTCGCTCCTCTCCGACGACCAGGCCCTGGTGACCATGGCGCTGGAGGCCACGGCCCGCAGCGAGGAGGGCACTCTGGCCAACTGGCGTCTGGCGGCCGAACTCTCCCTGCCCGTCGCCCTGCACGTCATCGGCCGGTTCAGCGAGGAACCGCCGCTCAGCATGCTCCAGCGGCTCGGCCTGCTCGTCGCCCAAGGCGAACGCGCCACCTATATCCACGCCACCGACCTGGACGCCTCCCAGTACGCCCTGATCCGCGACAGCGGCGGCCATCTCTCCATCGCCCCGGCGGTCGAGATGCTCATGGGCCAGGGGTACCCTCCACTCCTCGACGCCCTGGACGCCGGACTGGTCCCCAGCCTGAGCGCCGACGTCGAAGTCACCGCACCCAGCGACATGTTCACGCAGATGCGGGCCGCGCTCCAGGCCGTACGCCAGGCCGCCCACGCCCGCGCCCGCCTCGACGGCTCGGACCCCGTCATGGTCACCGCCGAGCAGGTCTTGTCCTTCGCCACCATCGAGGGCGCCCGCGCCCTGGGCCTGGACGACCGCACCGGCTCCCTCACGGTCGGCAAACAGGCCGACCTGATCGTCCTCACCACCGACCGCCCCGGGCTGCGCCCCGTCAACGACCCCGCCGCCACAGTCGTCCTGGGCGCGGACCGCGGCGACATCGACACCGTGATCGTCGCCGGGCGCGTCCTCAAAGAACACGGCCGCCTCCTCGACTCCGGTGCCCTCCCGCGTCTGTACGCACAGGCGGACGCCCTGCGCGACCGCCTCACCGAACCGGCGCGGTAACCCCTCCCCCGGCGCATCACCGCGCGTGCCGTCACCGGCGCTGCACCCGGTAGGCGGCACCCGCCCCGCACCCTCTCAGTCAGCGCCGCCTCATCCGACGGCGCCGGCGATGGCGCCCGCATGCCCTCCCGCATGCGGGCGCCCGTCTTCGCCCCGCCCTTCTGCCGAAGGAATCGCCCGTGTCCGACCACGACACCCAGCCGACCCCCGACGCCGGCCTCGCACCTGACCGATCGCCCACCGCCCCGCACCACGCCACCACGACGGATCAGCCCGTCCCCGGCGGGTCCCGGCGCTGGGCCACGCTGACATTGCTGGCGGTGACCCAGTTCGTGGTGGTGCTGGACTCCTCCATCGTCAACATCGCCCTGCCTTCCCTCGGCAGGAGCCTGCACATGTCCGCGACCGGCCTGTCCTGGGTGGTCAACACCTACCTGCTCGCCTTCGGCGGGCTTCTCCTGCTCGGCGGCCGCGCGGCAGACCTCCTCGGGCGCCGCGCGGTCTTCGCCACCGGCCTGCTGCTGTTCACCCTCGCCTCCCTGACGGCGGGCCTGGCACCCGACGGCGCCATCCTGCTCGCCTCCCGGGCGGTGCAAGGAACCGCGGCCGCGATCATGTCCCCGGCCGCCCTGTCGATCGTCACCACCGTCTTCCCCGAAGGCCGCGACCGCGACCGCGCCCTGGGCATCTGGGGAGCGGTCGCCGGCTCCGGCGGCGCCGCCGGCGTCCTGCTCGGCGGCATCCTGACCTCCGGCCCCGGCTGGCCCTGGATCTTCTTCATCAACGTCCCCGTCGGCGCACTCGCCCTGCTCCTCACGCCGAAGCTCATACCGGCCCTCCCCGCCCGCCCCGGACGCCGTTCCTTCGACCTCGCCGGCGCGACGACGGTCACCGGCGGACTCGTGGCGTCGGTGCTGGGCCTGGTCTCCAGCAGCAGCCACGGCTGGACCTCCCCTCGCACCCTCGGTCCCCTGGCGATCGGCGCCCTGCTGCTCGTGGCCTTCGTCGCCGTCGAGCGGCGCGCCGCACAGCCCCTGCTCCCTCCCCACATGCTCCGCCGCAGGACGGTCGCCACCGCGAACACGGTCATGCTGATGACCGGAGGCGTCATCGTCAGCCTCTTCTACTTCCTCGCCCTGCACATGCAGCAGGTCCTGGAGTACAGCCCCCTACGCTCCGGACTCGCCCAACTCCCCCTGAACGTTGCCCTGATCGTGGCAGCCGCCTGCGCCTCCCGGCTCTTGGCCCGAGCGGGCGCGCCGGTAGTCCTGACCAGCGGCCTGCTGCTCCTCGCCAGCGGCCTGCTCTGGCTGGCCGCGGCACCCGTCGACGGCTCCTTCCTCGTCACTCTGTTGGGTCCGCTGGTCCTGATCGGCGCGGGCATCGGACTGGCCCTTGCGCCCGTGAACGTCATCGCCTACAGCGGTGTCCCACCCCATGAGACGGGCCTGGCCGGCGGCCTGGTCAACACCAGCCAGCAGACCGGCGGGGCGCTCTTCCTGGCCGTACTGACGACCCTCGCGGCAAGCCGCACCCAGCACCTGCTCCCCGGAACGAGCCGGACCCACGCCCTGGCGGGCGGCTACCACTGGGCCTTCGCGGCCGCTGCCGCACTGGCCGTCCTCGCCGCGGCCATCACCACCCTCGCCCTGGCCCGCCGGGAACGCCCGCCACTGCACGGGCTCGGTGCCGAACAGCCCTCCTGACGGCGAAGCCCGGGCACAACCGCGCCCCGCTCCGCCCGTCACCTCCGCGAAGGTGCCCCGCCCTCGGACACCTGACGCACCCTCGGCTGCCCGGAACTCGCGGGCCCCGCCTGGAGCCAGCGGGCCGAGGCGCCGGGCACGCAGTCTGGCTGATCTGTGTCGGCGTCACCGACCGCCATCCACGGAGCTGAGGCTGTCCGCAGACTGACGGATCGGTCGGGAGTGAACGTTTCCGGGGCGCCGGCCGCGTCGTAGGCGACAGACCCACTCGATCCGCCCCCCACAGCTTTCCGGCCCGCCCTCGCGCACGGCCCAGCCGTCCTCACTAGGGTGAGGGCGGCGGTAGAACCGGTGATGACGCCGACCAGTGCAACACCTCGCCAACGGCCGTTCCGTACGTCCGCCCTCTTGCACTACCGCCCCGTTGTCTTCTCTGGCACTGTGAAAGCGGCGCGTACGGGAGTTGGCGGGACTTGGTGTACCACCGGGGCGCCGTTGTGTGCCCCGAGTACTCTCATATATCTGCGCCAAGGGGTCGCTTTTCGGCCTGTACAGGAGCACGGTGCGGGGAGCAGGTCCCGTGCCGTCCGCAGCTCAGGGGCTCTGGAACGTTTCTCCGTAAAGTCTGAGCTGCCGGCCCGGATCTGCCTGCCGCCACGTGACGGGTCCTCCCGTCCGGCTGACTCCCAGGCAGAGAACATGAGCACGACAGTCGACGCCGCTCCCCGCGCTTCCACACCACGGCCCCGTGATCATGTCTCCCCCGAAGTTGTCGACCGGTTCACCAGGGATCTTTCTCATCTCTTTTCGTCGTGCTGTTTCGGCGTGGGCCTGGCGCTGCCCGTGATCCCCCCTGCGCAGACAGGGCTCTTCTGATGAAGGCGGTCCTGTTGAGGGGCGGGCCGGTGGGTCTGCACCGGGTGCACCACGTGGCGGGGAGCGAGCTTCCGGAGAAGGTGACGGTGGCTTACTACGGGCTGCACGTGCACTTCGTCCCGACCGGCGACGTCGAGGTAGTCGACGGAAATGAGCTGCCGGTCTTCTGGTTCAGCTACAGCACGGCGATCGCGGAATAGGCGGGGTGGGTCATGTCGGCTTCGGAAGCAGAACCGATTGCGATCGTCGGAATCGGCTGCCGGTTCCCCGGTGGGGTGGAGACGTCTGGTGGGTTGTGGCGGCTGGCGGCCGAGGGACGGCAGACCGTGGGCCCGGTGCCTGCCGGTCGCTGGGATGCCGCGCGGCTGGCGGCCGTGCATGACCCGGAACTGGCCGGGCGGGCCGGGCGTGGCTGTTTCCTGGACGGCGATGTGTGGGCGTGGGATCCGGAGGCGTTTTCGGTGGCGCCGGTGGAGCGGCGGTGGGTGGATCCGCAGTTCCGGGTGTTGATGGAGGTGGCCTGGGAGGCGGTGGAGCATGCGGGCATCCCTGTGGACCGGATGCGCGGTTCGCGGACCGGCGTGTATGTGGGGACGTACGCTCCCGACAATCTCTTCCGGGAGGCCCGGCCGGTGGAGGACGCGCCGAACAGCCCGTATCTGTTCGGGAACTTCACCGCGGGTGCGGCGGGGCGGGTGGCGTTCGCGATGGATCTACGCGGCCCGGTGATGGTGATCAGCACGCATTGCTCGTCGGGGCTGGTGGCGTTGGACACGGCGTGCGGGGCTCTGGCCTTGGGGGAGTGCGATGCGGCGCTGGCGGGCGGCGTGCTGTTGATGCTCTCGCCGGAGACGCAGTACTACGAGGCGCCGCTGCTGCTGTCCGAACGCGGTGCCTGCCATGCCTTCGACGCCCGCGCGGACGGTTATGTGCGTGGGGAGGGGGCCGGGGTGCTGGTGCTGAAACGTCTTGCCGATGCGCGGCGGGACGGGGACCGGGTGCTGGCGGTGATTCGGGGCAGTGCGGTCAACAACGACGGGCAGGTCAGCCGCCTGACCGCCCCCTCCACCGAGATGCAGCAGGAGTTGTTCCGCCGGGCGGTGGACAGAGCGGGCATCGATCCGGGCGAAGTGGGTCTGGTGGAGGCGCACGGCCCGGGAACGGCGGTCGGCGACCCGATCGAGTACACCTCGATCAACACCGTCTACGGACACGGCCGGGGCCGCTGCGCGCTGGGCTCGGTCAAGACCAACATCGGGCACTCAGAACCGGTCTCCGGCATCGCCGGGGTGATCAAGGTGGTGGAGTGCCTGCGCCGCGGCGCCATCCCGCCCAACCTCCACTTCGCCGAGTGGAACCCCTCGATTCTCCGGGAGGAGGCGTCGAGGCTGTTTGTGCCGACCGCGCTGACGAAGTGGCCGGTCACGGGCGCCCCCCTGCTGGCCGCGGTGTGCTCGTACGGGGTGACCGGGACGAACGCGCATGTGGTTCTCGAGTCCGTCCCCAACGCGGCCCGGCGCCGCACGGCGCGCCCTGCTGCTCGGGCAGCACAGGAACCGGCCCGGTTGTTCCTGTTGTCAGGTACGTCGCCGCAGTCACTGTCCGCGGCCGCCTCCCGCCTGGCCGACTGGGCGGACAGCGAGCAGGGCCGGCCGGTGGTGCTGGCGGATGCGGCCCACACTCTGGCCCTGCGCCGCTCGCACGCCGACCACCGTCTGGGCCTGGTCGCCCGCGACTACGCTCAGCTGGCCGCGCGGGCCCGGGCGTTTGCCTCCGGAGAGCAGGAGGAGGGTGTGGCCGGTGGGGTGCCGGTGCTGCCGCCGGAGCATGCCGGGCCGGTGTTCGTCTTCACCGGGCAGGGCTCCCAGCGGCCCGGGATGTGCCGCCGCCTGCTGGAGGTCGAACCGGCGTTCGCCACCGCGATCGATGAGCTGGAGCCGCTGATTGCAGCGGAGGCGGGCTTTTCGCTGCGTGGGATGCTCACCGAACCGGATGCTCTGGTCGGCATCGACAAGATCCAGCCGGTGCTGTTCGGTGTCCAGGTCGCACTGGCCTCCCTGTGGCGATCCTGGGGCATCGAACCGGCCGCGGTGATCGGGCAGTCGCTGGGCGAGGTGGCCGCCGCCGTATTGTGCGGGGTGTTGAGCCCTGAGGACGGGGTACGGGTGATCTGCCGTCGCTCCGCGCTGCTGGCCACCCTCTCCGGCGGCGCGATGGCCTCAGTGCTGCTGGGCGCCGACAAAGTCCAGGCCACGATCGAGAGGGCCGGGGCCGACGGAGTCTCTCTCGCCGTACTCACCTCCCCCACGTCCACCGTCGTCTCAGGGGACGCAGCCCAGATCGCCACCCTGGTCCAGGCATGGAACGCCGACGGCACCGCAGCACGGATGATCGATGTCGACGTGGCCTCGCACTCCGCACAGGTCGACCCCATCCTTGACGACCTGACCACCGCACTCGCCGGCCTGCCCGCGCTCGTGCCCGGTGGTGGCTTCTTCTCCACCGTCAGCGAGGACCCCCTGACCCCCGGGCCACTGGACGCCGGCTACTGGGTGCGCAACCAGCGCGCCACGGTGCGCTTCAGCACCGCGGTCTCGGCGGCACTGGCCGCCGGGCACCGCCTGTTCATCGAGTGCACCCCACACCCGCTCGCGGTGCGCCCGATCCTGGACACCGCCCAAGCGGACGGCATCACCGATGCCGTGGCGGTGGGCACCCTGCGCCAGGGCGCCGACGACACCGATGCCTTCCTGGCCCATCTCGCGGCCGTGCACTGCGCCGGGCACGACCGGATCGACTGGGGCGCCCACTACGGTGACGGCCACCTTGCCGACCTGCCCACCACTGCCTGGCACCGCACCCGCCACGGTGGCGACAATGTTCCATACCGGCTTGTCGCCCCGCACTTGGTGGGAGCCAGCCAGCATCCGCTGCTGGGCGGCCATGTCGCCGCCCCCGAGAACCCGGCGCGGCACTGGTGGCAGACCCCCATCAGTCCAAGGCGGCTGCCATGGCTCGGCGACCACCAGGTGGCCGGTGTCCCGGTGCTGCCCGGCACCGGCTTCGCCGAGATGTTCCTCGCTGCTGGCGCGCAGCTCTTCGGCACCCGCCGCATCGCGCTGGAGCACCTGCGCGCCGAGGCTCCGCTGGTCCTGGAGCCCGAACCTGAGGTCACCACCTGCCTCACCACCCAGGCGCAGCAGGCCAGGACTGAAGTGGTCTCCCGCCACGAGGGCGGCGTCCTCGTCCATGCCCGTGCCACCGTACGGCCGCTGTCCCCGGACGACACCCCACCACCTGTGGACACCTCCACCCTCACCAGCGAAGGGTGGAGCGATGCCGTCCCGGCTGACCTGTACCAGCACTTCCGCGAATGCCACGACGTCCGCCACGGCCCGGCGTTCACCGCAGTGGAACGCATCCAGATCAGCCCCGGGCACGACCGGGCCGTCTCCCGGCTGCGGATCGCCGAAACCGCCCGTGTCTCCGCGTGGATGATGATCCTGCACCCGGCGCTCCTCGACGAACTGGTGCAGACCGTGGTCGCCGCCTGGCTGGCGTACTGTGCTACCAGCCCCGGTCCTGTCGTGGTGGCCGGCTTTGACGAGATCCGCGTGCACGGGCCCACCGCCCACGCCCGCTGGGCGAGCGTGGAGATCCATCAGGCCGACGACCTGGCCTGCACCGCCTCCGGACAGCTCGCCACCGCCGACGGCACCGTCGTCGCCGAAGTGCGCGGACTGCACCTGACCAACATCACCCCGCCCGAGCAGCGGTACGCCGCTCGTCTGGCCCACCTCGCCTGGACTCCCGAACCTCTGCCCGAGGGGCGCGAGCTGGACGGGGAGAGCCAGTGGCTGGTCATCACCGATGACAACACCCCGTGGGCACCGCGACTGGCCACGCTGCTGGGGAGGAAGAGCGCTGGCAGTCGCCTGCTCACCCATCTCACAGGCAGCATCGTGCCCGAAGGGGTTCTGGCCGAGGCGCTGGGGGACCCGTCCGCGCCGCCGGTCACCGCGCTGGCCCTGGTGCTCGGTCCAACGGGCAGCATCGACCGTACTCCGGCCATCACTGCTCGCGAGAACCTCACCCGCGTGCTCACTGTCATCCGGCACCTCGTCCAGCGCGTCAACCCGCCTCGCCTGTGGGTGCTGTGGCGCGGCGACGGCTCCCCGCTCGCGGCGGCCGGGCTGCCGGGCCTGCTGCGGGTGGCGGCCTTCGAGCATCCCGAACTGGCGCCCAGCAGCATCGAGATCTCCGGTTCCACTCCGCTGGACGCGGTCCTGGACGACCTGCTCGCCACCGGCCAGCCGATCAGCGAAATCGCCTGGCGGCACGGCGTGCGACACCTCGCCCGCATCCGCACCGGACCCGCCCCCGCCCTCTCGCCCCTGCCAGGGCCCCTCCGCCAGGGTGGCGCCTACCTGGTCACCGGCGGCCTGGGGGGACTCGGCCTGCTGGCCGTGCGCTGGCTGGCCGAGCGTGGCGCAGGACGCATCGTGGCCTGCGGCCGCACCGCCCCCAGCGAGACGGTGGCCGAGGAACTCGACGCACTGCGTGCTGCCACCGGGGCCGACATCGGCGTGGTCCTGGGCGATATCGCCGACCCCGGCACCGCCGGGCAAACCGTGTGCAGAGCTGTCGAGGGCGGCATGGTGCTGCGCGGTGTGCTGCATGCTGCCGGTGTGGTCGAGGACGCCACCCTCGCCAACCTCGACGACGAGCTGACGGCCCGGGTCTGGCACGGCAAGGCTGAGGGCGCTTGGGCCCTGCACCAGGCCACCCTCGCCCACGACCTGGACTTCTTTGCTCTCTACTCCTCCGTCGCCGGCTTGCTCGGCTCACCGGGGCAGGGTGCCTACGCCGCCGCCAACACCTTCCTCGACACTTTCGCCACCTGGCGCCGCAGCCTGGGGCTGCCCGCCACCGCCATCGACTGGGGCGCCTGGAGCCAGGTCGGCCGCGGCCAGCACCTCGTCCAGCGTCGTTTCATCATGATCACGCCCGCGGACGGTATCGCCGCCCTGGAACGCATCCTGGCTGAGGGCCACCACCACATCGCCTACTCGCCCATCGACATCAGCGGCTGGACCGCCCCCTACCCCGCCGTGCGGCGCTCCACGCTGCTTGCCCCGCTCCTCACCGACACCCTCACGGAGGAGAGCAGTTCCTCGCCGGTCCGCGACGAGGTTCTCGCCGCCAGTACCGACAGCGCACGCCTGCACCTGCTGCAGGAGTTCATCATCGACCAGGTGCGCGAGCTGCTCGGCGGTACCAGCCGCCACATCGGCCCGCACACCAGCATGGTCATGCTCGGCCTCGACTCCCTTGGTGCCGTACAGCTCCAGCAATGCATCCAGCGCACCCTGCACACCGACATCAAACCGGGTGTCATCTGGGTCAAACCCAGCCCCGCCAGCCTCGCCGCCTGGCTCATGGGTCAGATGGGCTTCTCAGACACGGGCAAGGAGAGATCCCGGTGAGGGAACGCTACAGCCGCCTGCGCTACATCCAGACCCTGGACCCCGAGCAGGACTATGACGAGATCTTCGCGCTGGTCACCCGGTACGAATTCCCCTGGGACTACAACACCGGGTGGTCGTTCGCGCTGGTGACCGACTTCGTCATCCCCAGCATCACCCACACCCTGGCCAGCACCGGCGAATTCGCCCACCACCCGATGAAGCGCTACGACGACACCATGCTCTTCCCGTTCGAAGCCCATCGCCACGGCCTGGACTCCGCACACGGCAGGAAGACGGTGCGCGCCCTCAACAAGGTCCACGGCCACTACGACATCTCCAACGACGACTACCTGCACATCCTCGCCGGACATGTGGTCGCCGCCATCGAATGGATCAACCACTACAGCTGGCGCCGGCTCTCCGAGACCGAGGAGCGCGCCATCGCCCTGGCCCACCATCGCCTCGGCGAACTCATGGGCATCAAGAACATCCCCCGAGACTACGGCGGCTTCAAGACCTGGCTGGAGCACGACATCCACGACCGCGGCCAGTGGCACTACGCCAACGCCACGATGGTCGGCCACACGATGCGGATCATCGCCTCCCTGTGCCCGCCCGGCACCCGCACCATCGCGACCAAGGCCATCACCGCCCTGATCCCCGAACACATCCGCGACATCCTCGGCCAGCCCACCATGCCCGCCTGGTTCACCACCGCCGTCCGCTGGAGCCTGCGCACTCGCGGCCGACTCATCCGACTCCTCCCACCACGCCCCGACTCGCACCCCTACGAGCGCACTCCTCGCAGCTACCCGCACGGCTGGACCATCGACCAACTCGGCCCCCAGCACACCCCACCAGGTCCTGCCGGGTACCCGGCAGGACCTGAAGGCGGTCCTCCCTGACCCCCGCCCAGGCCGGTCCCGCCAGCAGCTCACCTGTCCCTCACAGAGAGGTGCCCGCAGGTGACAGACGCAACAAGGCCACCCCGCGCTTCGGCGTCGAACCCACCCGGCCGACTGTGGCGCTCTCCGGCGGGAGTGCTCGCCGCGCTCGGCATGCTGATCGTTTTCTTCGCCGCCTCGGTACTGGTCAGATGGGCGATCGATGGCGGCGCTCACTCCCTGCCGGACTCCGGCTATCGCATCTCGACTGCCCGAGCGGTGAGTATCTGGACCGCACAGGTGGTCACCGTTCTGTTAATCGTCACCATCGCAGTGGTCCTCGTCAGACGATGTCTGAGGGCGGGACAGGTCACCTTCGACATGGCTGTATTCGTCGGCGCCTTCCTCACCTCCTGGCAAGACCCGATCTTCAACTACAGCGGGCTCGGCTTCATCACCAGCCACTACGCCGTCCATGTGGCGAGCTGGGGACCTTATCTGCCTGGCTGGCACAGTATCCGGCCCGAGAACCAGACGGAGGCGGTTCTCTCCGGCTCTGTGATCACCTATTCGCTCATGGTGGTCTGGGTCTGGCTGCAATGCCGGATGACCTCGGCGATCGCCCGCGCCCGCCCCCGGTGGGGCCTGGCACGCCTTGCAGCAGTGGGCGTCCTCGTCACCACCGTGATCGACACCTCGATCCAGATTCCCTGGATGCTCACCGGCCTCTACACCTACCCGACCCGCATCAAGTCCCTGACGATCCTGCCGGAGGCCTGGTACGGGATGCCCCTCAATTATTCCGTACTGATCGCCGTCATCGTCGTTCCGTTCGGGATGGCGAGATACCTGCTGACGGTCAAGTCCGTGGAGCCACTGATGCTGCGCGGATCCGAACTCGCGACCGGGTGGCGTGCCGGCGCCGTGCGGATCCTGGCCTGCGCCGCCACGCTCAACATCCTGCTGTTCGTCTTCGCTGTAACCACCGTCCTGGTCATGCACAGCGGCGCGGCCACCACCATCAGCCTGCCGAGCCACCTTTGGCCCTGAGCAGAACTCACCACCATGGCGGGCAGTGTCAACTGGGCGCCTGGACCAACACCTGCCCGACCTGCACCAACCTGGCAGCTAGGGTGCGTATCGAGTCGTGATCAATCCGCGGGATTCACCCTCGTGACAAACGCTGATCACGTGGCCAACGGGCAGTCGCATTGGATGCGCATGCGGTCGCACTTGTTTGCGATCCAGCCTGAGCGCTGACGTGCACCGTCTGCCACGGCGGGAAGTCATGCGGAAGCAACCGCCAGGCACAGCCGGCCCGCAACCAGTACGCGAGCGCATCAATGACCTTCAGACACCCTCCAATCCCCCTGATCTGTGACGCTCTGCGAGGCAGGCTGAGGGAGTTGCTTGGGAGAGACTCGCGGGTGCTGTGTGTCGCTGAGGTGAGGACAAGCCGCCAATAGTTGACGGCATGGGTACAGCCCTTGCGACCTTCGAACTTAATACCTCAAAAGAGTGAAAAATCTACGCACCCACTGTTGCAGGTTGACAGGCTGCGGTCTGCTGAAGTGCTCCAACTAAAGGCCGGAGCGTCAACCACCGTGCTGGAACGTCGCGGCCTCGGTCACTCACCAGCATCGGAAGGGAGCGACAGCCGTGCACACCCCACAACGCATCGCCGCCACCGCAGGAGCAATCAGCCTCGGTATCGCCGGCCTGGCCCTCACCGCCCCACAGGCTCATGCTGCCGCCCCCCAGTACACCTGTGAATACGGTACGTACGCCCCCTCCACGAGCGTGGTCCATGGCTACAGCCAGTGCACAGGCTCGAAATGACCAGCCGAGACGTTCCCGCCGTACACCACAGCGGCATGGGCACCCACGAGGCCCAGCCCCCGGGACACGCCGACGACTACCGACAGGTCCGGCTGGCGGCATGGGCCGGGATCCTCTCCAGCCCGGCCGCGGCCATCCCGTTCTACCTCAGCGGGAAGTTCCCTAAGTTCTTCCCCTACGTCGACGACACCCCCGGGGAGATCTTCGCGTTCTACCAGAACAGCCCCGTGGTCACGAAGCTGCAGGTCCTGACCGGCATCCTGTTCCTGTTCTACCTGTGGTTCGCTGCCGGCCTGCTGGAACTGCTGCGCGGGCCAGGCCGGTCCCGGACGCTCACCAGGCTGACCGGCTGGGCCATGGTGTGCGTCGTCGTACTGACCTTCCTCACCTACACGATCTGGGGAGCGATCGCGTTCTGGATCAAAGAGGATCCCGGCAATACGACGATCATCGCCGCGCTGTACTACGTCGATGTCGCCATCTTTCTTTTCCTGTTCCCGTGCATCGCCCTATTCCTGGTAGGCGCGGGACTGGCGATCAGGCGTGCCGACGTCCTTCCCCGGTGGCTGGGTACCAGCGCACTGGTACTGGCGGTGCCCAACGCCGCGCTCTTCCTCACGTTCATGGTCAACAGCGGCCCGCTGCGCCCGGTCTCGCTGCTCAACTTCTCGCCGACGGCCCTGTTCTGCGTCTGGGTGGTCACTGCGGGGATCTGCATGCTCCGATCGCAGCCGCCGACCGCCTCGGCGATGCAGGAAGACACCGCCCGACAAAAGGACTGAGCGGATGATCTTCGCATTCCTCGCCCGATAACGAGCCGAAGGGGGAAAGGGGCTGACGACCGTGGGCCGGACCCGGCAGCACGAACACGCCCTCGTCATCGGCGCCGGCATCGCCGGCCTGCTCACCGCCCGCGTCCTCGGCCCGAACTTCACCACCGTCACCGTCCTGGAACGCGACCGCCTCCCGGCCCGCCCGAGCCCCCGCCCGGGTGTGCCCCAGGGCCGGCACGCCCACGCCCTCCAGGCCGGCGGGCTGCTCACCCTCGAACGGCTCCTGCCCGGCATCGGCGACGACCTGCGGGCGGCTGGCGCACCCCCGGTGGACTTCTGCGCCCAGGGGCAGCTCCACCTCCCCTACGGCACTCCACCGCCCCGCACCTCCGGCATCCTCATCCAGCCGGTCAGCCGCCCCCTGCTCGAAGCGGTGATCCGCGAACGGGTCCTCGCGGCGGACGCCCGTATCCGCATTGAGGAGGGCGTCACTGTCACCGGCCTGACCACCGAACGGTACCGCTATCAGCACCGGGTGACCGGCGTCCACCTGATCCGCGGCCGCAACCCCGGCGCGGTACGGCACCTCTCCGCCACCCTGGTGGTGGACACTTCCGGCCGCACCTCCCACCTCCCCGACTGGCTCGCGGCCCTCGGCCTGCCCCGCCCCGCCGAAACCGTCGTCGATGCCCACGTCGGCTACGCCACCCGCGCCTACCGCCTCCCCGTCGGCCAAGCCCCGGACTGGTCGGCCGTCTTCCAGCCCCCGTACGCCCCCCACTCCCCGCACGGCTGCTTCGTCATCCGAGTCGAGAATGACCAGCTCATCGTCACCCTGCAGGGCGTGGGCGGCCACCACCCACCCACCGACCCGGCCGGATTCGACGCCTTCACCGCCACCCTCACCGGCGACCTGCACAAGGTCCTCGCGAACCTCGAACCCCTCGGCCCACCCGTCCGCTACGCCCGCACCGCTGGCCGCCGCCTCCACTACCACCGCCTCCGCCTCTGGCCCGAATGCCTCCTCGCACTCGGCGACGCGGTCTGCGCCTTCAATCCCGTCTACGCCCAGGGCATGACGGTGGCCGCCCAACAGGCCCTTACCCTAGGGGAGTTGCTGTCCGACCGCCCGCAGGATCTCGACGGCCTGGCCCCCTCCTTCCAACGCCGCGCGGCCCGCATCACCACCTGGCCCTGGCACATGTCCACCCTCCCCGACCTGCACTGGCAGCCCGAACCGCCCCGCTCCCTCCCTCACCGGACAGCCCACTGGTACCTGGACCAGTGGCAACGGCTCGTCCCACAGGATCCCCGCATGTTCCAAGACATCGCCCGCGTCAGCAATATGCTCGCCAGCCCTCTCCTTCTCGCCCATCCCCGCCACCTCATACGGGTGTGCCGAAGCGCAGCGCGACGAAAGCCACAACGCCGCAGTCAGCCCTGACTGCGGGGCCGGCCCCCGCACGGCGGCCGTGGCGATCCGCTCGGCGTAGGTCGCGCATCCGGTCGCCCTGGTTCCACCATGGTCCTGACGACAACGAAGCGTCGCCCATCTCGGCGGTGGCCCGGGGCCGACTGCTGCCCCGGGTGGTTGGAGGGATCAGCCGGAGGCCGCCCCCGCGGGGGCGGCCTCCGGCTGAGGCGACCCCGGCGGTGTGGACACCCTGGTACGCGGACCGTAGCCATAGGTGGTTACCGGACAGTGATGAGCTGGAAAGCAGGGGGAGTTGGCGACGCGCGTATGGTGGAGAGGAAACGCATCAACGCCCGCTCGGGCTGGTGAGCCGGGTAGGCCGAACGGGGGGGGGAAGAAAGGTGCGTGCCCGATGACGATCGGGCTCATCTCCGCGATTGCTGCCGTGTTCTACGGGAGCACGGTCTCGATCCTCGCTCTTACTGCGACCTTTGCTCGGCGCCGCACGATGCGGCGTGAAGCGCGCAGCACCCTTGCCGTCCTGGTGCCGGGAAGGGCGGTGGAGTCGCAGCAAGTAGACGGCACGGCAGTTAGCCCAAGCAGCTAATTACTGATCATTTCAGAATGCGGTTCTGAGCTGGTCGGGGCGTCGGGGCGGGGCCAGTGACTGATGTCGACCGCGAGGACCAGACGCCCGTCGCCGGCCTGCGGCATGGGCAGGCCGGCCAGCACCTGACGCAGCCGGGGGACGTCGACGTTCCCGTTGTTCAGCGCGTCGTACATGGCGCCCTGCCCACGCCGGTGCTCAGCCACCAGCGTCAGATCCACCGGCGTCCTCACCGGCCCGTCCGCACACAGCAACGCATCCGTCAGCTCGAACAGCTCGTCCCCGCGCGCAGTCAGGCAGTCGAAAAGATCGCCCCGGAACCGTGACGCCACCCCGGTCGCCCCTCGCCGCGCTTCATCCGGCAGCAGACTCGTCATCAATGCCTTCATCGTGATCACGTGCACGTTGGCCCGTGGCCGCCCCCCCTTGCTCCCGGTGCGGGCAACTCAGAGGAGCGGCCCTCGCCGGGATAACGGTGAGCAGGGGCAGGTGGATCCGCCGTCTCTACGGCTGTGACCGCCTTTCGGCCGTCTCGGCCAGGGGTGGCCGGTCCAGGCGGCCGACCTGTTCCCGCAGCGTCTCGACCTGGGCGGTGAGGTCTTCGATGCGGCGGTGGAGGGCCTGGATACAGACGAGGGCGACGCCGTTGGTGTCGGTGGCGGAGATGGTGACGTCGTTGTCGCCGAGCCCGAAGGCCGCGTGCCAGTCCTGCGCCATCGGGCCGAGATGCCGGACATCCGGCGGGTCCCAGTGGTAGCGCCAGGTACTGACCGGCAGCCGGAGGACTTCCTCCAGGACCTGGTGGCCGTTGACGGCCTCGGCGGGGCCGGTCGTGGCCGCCGTCGCGGCAGAGGCCAGACCCGCCGGGCCGGCGAGGACCTGCGCGCGGGTCAGGGGATCACGGCGTGCCGCCCGCGCTCTGCGGGCAGCACGCCACCAGGCGATGATCAACGGTCCCAGCGCACCGGGGTCACGTCGGTCTTCGCATTGCGGTCCGAGAGACCGCCCAGCAGGCTGTTCAGCAGTCCGGTGACGAGCCCCAGGAGCTGGGGGGATGCCTGCTCGGCGATCGGGGTGAGGGTGGCCGTGCTGCCTCCGGCCCCGGTTCCGTCGGCCTGAGTGACGGGCGTGGCACGACGGTCGGAATCGATCGATGTCATGAGCTTCTCCCTGTGAAGAAGGATCCGGCCCCGCACGATCTGCCCACGGGGGCCACGGAACAAGGGGTTCCGCCCTGCCCTCACCCAAACGAGTCCCACCCCCGGGACGACTGACCAACGACGTGTCCGCCGAAGTCCCACCGAGCCCGCACCACCACAGTCGCACGCACTTCAGGCGACAGAAGACAGCAGTGTCGAGAACAGACCCGCCCCCCAGGGGGTCCCTTCCAGGGGACGGGCCTCGTGTGTGCATTCGCGGCCATGAGCCTGCCCTCGCCGAGAGAGCCTTCAGATCACGGCCGGAGGACCGTGCCGGAGCAGCGGGCCTCACGTACGACAACGACGGAACGCTCAGGCCGATCACCCATCAGTGCCACCCGGTCTGATGTCCCCGTGGGTGACCTGGCCCTTTTCGCGGGCGTGCCGGGCTCGAGATCCGTTTCCCCCGGAGGTTGCCCGGCCGGATCCCCGATGATGGGGACCGCTGGGCAACGGATCAAACAAGGGATGGGAGTTCGCGCATGGCGGTGGAGGCCGGTACGCAGGAGGAGCTCGTCGCGGGGCGGGTATGGACGGTGCGCCTGGATCCTGACAGCCGTCCTCCGCCGGCACGGTCCGGCTTTCCTGCTCCCGCCCGGCCTGCCCTGATCAGCGCTCCCCCAGTACGGCCGCGGGGCGCAAGGCCGCGGTCGGGCACGTCAACACCCACCTGGCCCACATCCGCGCGGGCGGCGGGCCGCGCCCCAGGGCGTGGTGCGGCTGCCGCGCCGCCGACTGCGCCTGGCACACCCCGCCCTCCTCCCCACCCCTCCTCCGGCGCCCAACCAGACCGGAGCCTGATGGTCCACTCGGGAAGCCGGACACCATCGCGGTCACCCGCATTCCCGGCATGTCAGCGGCCGGCCCTGTGCTCAGCTCTCGGCGCTGTCGCGAGCCGCGCTGGTGAAGCCTTGGTCTCCGCGGCTGGCGAGGACGGTGGTCAGGGCGGCGATGCGCGCGCCGGTGACGAAGACCGCGGTGCAGCGGCCTTCTCCGACGGGGCCGGCCGGGGTGTTTGTGACAGGTTCAGCGGACCCGGGGCAGGACGGTGGCGGCCCAGACGGCAAGGAAGCGTTGCCGAACATCCAGCCACCACCGAGGAGGACGACCCGCCTGAACAGACCAAAGGCATCGTTACACCGTCAGCGGCATGTCACAACCATCAGGCACGTCGGCCCATCTCTCCATGCTCATACCTCAGTCTTTCCACCCTCGTCGGGTTGAAAGACGGGTTCTACGAGGCTCCCAGAAGGTCACTCTCCGAATCGGAGCCCACCGCTGTCAAGGAGCCGAGCCGCCGTTCCGGGGCTCAGTGTTTCCGGCGGGCTGGGATGACGGGAAAGGTCCGGAGGTTCAGTGTGAGGGCGATGGCCTGCTGTGCGGGTGGTGCGTCCGAGTCGGGGGCGAGTCGCCATCGTGTGGCGATGGTGGCGAGGGCGAGGGAGGCCTCGGTCATGCCGAATGTATCGCCGATGCACCTGCGGGCTCCGTGGCCGAAGGGCAGCAGGGCCGCCTTCTGCCGGCGCGATGCCCTTTCCGGCAGCCACCTGTCGGGCTCGTAGTCTTCCGGGGCGGGGAAGACTTCCGGCAGGTGGTGCAGGATGTACGGGCTGAAGAACACCGTGGTGCCGGCGGGAAGCTTCACTCCGCCGAGTTCGGCGGGAGAGGTGACCGTGCGGGACAGCAGCCATGACGGTGGCGTCAGGCGGAGCGATTCGGTCAGGCAGCGGTTGACCTGACCCAGCATGGGGAGATCGGAGACGGATGCGGGTTTCCCGCCCAGGACGTCATCGACCTCCCGGTGCAAGGCTTCCTCCGCACCGGGGTTGTTCGCCAGGTGGTAGAAGGTCCAGGTCAGGGCCGCCCCGGTGGACTCGGTCCCGGCGAAGAAGAGGGTGACGATCTGGTCGAGGAGTTC
This sequence comes from Streptomyces albireticuli, assembly GCF_002192455.1. Classification (NCBI taxonomy): domain Bacteria; kingdom Bacillati; phylum Actinomycetota; class Actinomycetes; order Kitasatosporales; family Streptomycetaceae; genus Streptomyces; species Streptomyces albireticuli. The sequence continues at coordinate 8,024,449 of NZ_CP021744.1, read as the reverse complement.
CTCGTCGGTGAAGGCCCGTTCGTCCGTGGTGGTGCTGACCAAAGCTGCGATGAGAGAGTCCGGGCTTCCCCCCTCCTGCCTGTGGCGGTTGATGCACACCTGTGCCAGAGCACGGATCGCGGTGATGCTCTCCCAGAACGCCCTGGTGGATGGAGTGGGCAGCCGGGTGAGAGCGGCGATAGGGGCCGTCATACGCCGGTAGGCCAGATGGAAGGCCCGATCCAGATGCGGGATGAGGGCGGTGATCTCCTTTTCGGTGAGGTGGGCGCCGAGCAGAGTGCGGATCGTGGCGCGTGCCGCCAACTCTCCGAAGACCTCGGCCGCGTCGATCGCGCACCCGTCGGACCAGGAGGTGACCACGCGCTGGACCTCCTCGTGCATCACCTTGGAGTAGCCGGTGATGCGCTGGCTGCTGAAGGAGGGCTGCATCAGCGCGCGTTGCCTGCGGTGGACGTGCCGCAGGGAGGTGCCGATGCCATTGCCCATCGTCTCGCGCGCCCGGTCGAAGATCGGGCCGCCCTTGTCGAAGATCTCAGGGGCCGCGAGGATCTGGTGCACCAGTTCCGGCGCGCACAGCACATAGGCGGTTGACGGTCCGAGACGGATCCGGACGATGTCGCCACGGGCCGGCAGGGAGCTGAGGAAAGCCAGCGGGGTGCGCCGCAGGGCGAGCCCGTGCCCCAGAAGTGGAAGGGCGCCAGGTGCCTCCCCGGCCCGCCACTGCCTGGTCTGTGCCCTGCTGTGCTCTTTCACTGCGTCCCCCAGAGGATCAGCGGAATACCTTGGTGAGGGCTGGCCGGTTCGACCGCTGGCCAGCACGCCTGCCTGCGGTTGTCGTCTTTGACGACGTGGGTGTCAGGGGCGGAATTCTTCCCGCGGTGTGTGGACAGTAGGCATGTACGTGATGGTCATCGGCCCGGGGAGTACCCGGCTGCCGTCGTGGTCGAGACCGTGGTACCTGCTGGAGCTCTGCATGATGCGGAGGTTCCCGGTGATGAAGAACCCGAGTCCGTCCATGTACGCGGTGACGTCGGGATTGCCGCCGAGTGGGCCACGGCGGATTTCCTCGCGGACGCGCAGGTAGTCCTGCTCGGTTCGGTGAACCAGCTCGACAACCTCGTCGACCGCGGTTTGCAGGTCGAGCTTGTCGTGCCGGATCAGTTCGATGATCGTGTTCGTCGATTCCTGGGCGCTGAGTTCCTTGACGAGTGAGTAGCAGTCGTTGGCCAGGGCCAGGTGCCAGATGACGTGGTGCTGGGCGGACCGGATCAGCGGGTGGCCGGCGAGGGGGCCCAGGTCGATGCCGAGGGAGAATTCCAGGAGAGCACATGCCCACATGCGGAAGTGGACCCTGACGCGCCGTTCGGCATAGGTGCCGAGGTCCGCTGTGTCCTTGTGGTGGCGGTGGACGGCCTCGTCCAAGAAGGCGTCCGCCGCGTCCTGCCAGCCCTCGCGCAGGCGTCGGGCGACACCGGGGGATGCGTAGGGCGCGCACGCCTCGATGGAGTCGTAGACGAAGTGGTACGCCGCGTCGGCTTCCGGTGGTGGGCGTTCACCGGCGAATACCGCGCTCCAGCGGGCGTGGTGTTCCTTGAGGGCGGTCAGGTTGCCTTGGAGGCCGGGTTTGCTGAAGGTGTCGTCGAGGAGTGTCGCCGGCAGGATCGAGTTGGCGACGGCCTGTGCCCGGTCCTCGAGTGTGCGGGGGTATCCGAGGCAGGCGTAGTGCGCGTGTCCTTGCGCGAGGAAGCGGTCCGCTCGGTCCTCGTCGCCGAAGTAGCCGATGAGGTAGGGCCGGGAAAAGGTGTGGGCGCGCTCGTCGAGCTCGGCGCAGCGGGGGTGGCGGGCTTCCGGGAGGCTGGAGCGGATCTCGGGGATCCGGAAGACCGTTCCGGTGGGGATGGTGAAGTCGTAGGGGTCCACTGGTCCTCCTCGGCGGGTCACAGCAGGGCGAGTTGTTCGATCCGTGCGAGAGCGGTGCGCTGGAGTACGGGCACCAGCGGATTGACGCAGTAGAGCGATTTCCCGATCCACAGGGGGCGGTAGTCGGGCTCCGCGCCTGAGAGGAATCCCGCTGCCCTTTTCAGGAGGGCGTGATCCGTCTCGTGGGGGTCGGCGGCCAGGCCGAGGACGGCGTATCCGGTCTCCTCGACGGTGGATTGCCGCGCTCCCCATCCGCCGTCGGCGTTTTGCAGCTGCCGCAGCCGCGCACGGGCGACCTCGCCCAGGCGGCGGGCGGTGGGGTGGTCCAGTTTGGCCGTGACCCGTGCCGTCTCGCCGAGGGCGTACACCGGGGAGCTGTGCCACTTGCACCGGTAGCCGGCGCCGTCGGTCAGTCGGTCGAGCAGCCAGTTGAGCACCGGTCCCAGCCGGTCGTGCTCGCCGAGCAGGCCGAGCAGGCCGGCCATGTGGATGTTGGTGGAGACGGACCCGTCGCGTTCGAAGAAGTAGGTGCGGTAGCAGCCCTTGTCCTCGTCGTACAGCAGCTCGGCCGCGGGCAGGCCGAACACGGGCTGTCCGGTGGCGGCTGCGGCGGTCAGTGCGCAGGCGCTGGTGTCCGGATCTCCGGGGATGGTGGCGGGCCCGACCGGGCACAGCAGCCCGTAGCTGTCCGCCAGCTCCTTTAGCATCGAGCGGGTCCTGGCCGCCATGACCGCATCGATCAGGCCGGCTTCCGCGGCGAACATCACCGTCCACGCGGTGCCGAAGTGGGGCACGTGGTCGAGATAGCCGATGGTCTCCGGCCGGCGCGTGGCGATGTAGTCCGTCAGCCTGCGCAGCCGCAACGGGGCGATCCGGGTCCCGCGACGCCGGGCTTCCAGGAGCACACCCGCGGACGCCCCTGGGGAGTTCGAGATCGAGCCGTTGCCGGTCTGGAACGATTCGACCACACGCACGAGGTCCAGGTGGTCACTGCCGAAAAGCCGTTCGGCGCAGTAGCCGGCGATGGAGAGCTCCGGGTCGTAGCGGAATTCCCAGGCGCACATCTTTTCCCACTTTGCGCGCTCCTCGTGGATCAGCCGCGTGACCTGGTCGGGGTGGTGCGGGGTCTGCCGTCCGGCGAACGTGGCGATTCTGTCGAGGGTGTCGACGAGACCCCCGAACGTCAGGGTCTCGCACCCGGGGGTGTCCGTGCGGATGCCGGAGAGGGCGTTGACCGCCTCCTCGGCGATGGTGACGTGTCCGGCCGCGTGAAAGGCCACCGCGGCGGCGTAGGTCGCGACGTAGGTGTCGTGCCAGCTGACGGTCCCCTCCGCACCCCAGGCGCCGTTCTGGCGGCGTTGCCCGGCAAGCCAGTCCAGGCAGGCGGCCCGCTGCGGGCCGTCGACCAAGGCCACCATCGCCACGTCGTACCACGAGATCGACAAATCGCCGCGGCGGTCGCGTTCGGTTTCCGGCGCGCTGGCCATACCGTTACCTCCCTATGGTCGTGCCTGGTCATCACACGCGGCGACATGGTGATCCCCCATGGGGGTCACGAGGTTCTCGCGGTGGCGGCATCGGTGAGCTGCCGCAGGTGAGCGGTGGCGCCGGACGGGAACGGCGCGGTCTTCAGAACACGCAGTGCCTGCGTCCGGAGAGTGCTGATCATGTTCTCCACTTCGTTGCGGGCGCCGGTGGAAGTGAGCAGCTCGCGAATGCGGTCAGCCCCCGCCTCGTCGAGGCGAGGGCTGCCGAGCAGGGAGCGCAGGACTCGACGCTGGTGGGCATCGGCGCGCTGGAGTGCCAGTGCGACCAGGACGGTGTGCTTGCCCTCGCGCAGATCGTCCAGCGACGGCTTGCCAGTCACCTCAGGGGGGCCGAAAACGCCGAGGAGGTCATCACGCAGCTGGAACGCCTCGCCGACAGGCAGGGCATAGGCACTCAGTGCCTCGCGCGCCGCGCGCGGGGCGCCCGCGAGGGCGGCCCCGATCTGCAAGGGGCGCTCCACGGTGTACTTGGCGGTCTTGCACCGGACGATGCGCAGCGCCCGCTCCACATCCGCGGTGGGACGGCCGGCGGCGGTGACGTCCAGGTACTGGCCGTACATCACCTCACTGCGCATGTCATTGATCAGCGGCAGTACCACGGCAAGCTGGCGGGGGGGGTGAGGCCGGCGGCGTGCAGGAGCGCGTCCGACCAGGCCAGTGCCAGGTCGCCGAGGAGGATCGCGCGGCTGACTCCCACGTGCCGCCGCAGCCTTGATCACCGTCTCCGGGGTGCCGAGGCCGCCGCCGGCCTGCCAGCCCCTCACACAGCAGGGGCCGCAATCGCTTCCCGCCGACGGCCAGGAAGTCACACAGATACTGGGTCACCTCGACGGGCATCCGCAGTTTCGCGGCGACACTGGCCTTGTGCTCCAAGAAGCCGTCGAGCACGGTGGTGACCTGTCTGCACAGGGCAACCGCATTCGGCGGATCAGTAACGAGCGCGGTCATATCGCCTCCACCAGCTTGAGGTCAGATGGGCTGCTCGCCGCGCGGTCTCTCCCCGCGGGCGGTGCCGCGGGAAGCAGGAGCCGAGACGTCCGGAAAGAGCATCCGCACGGCTGCGGCCACCGCCCACAGCATGAAGAGGTTGAACGGAAGCAAGGTGGCCAGACTGATGGGCGCGAGCCACCCGTCCTTCACCAGTACAGCGAAGGTGACCAGGAGATTCGGCACGGCGATGACGAGAGCGGACCAGGCCAGCCACTGGGGCAACACTTGGGCACGGAAGATCGCCACGGCGGCGGCGAAGAGCACGGCAGCGCAGACGGGCTCGGCGATGAGCCAGACAACGATCGCGGCACGGGCGCTGTAGGCGATGAGAGCGTCGCTCATGGGGACCGTGCGCACACCGACCACCGCCATCGTCCACAGGCTGTTGCACACGAGGTAGGCAGCGGCGACAACGATCGCCAGAGGGGTGATGAGCTGACCGGACAGCGAGGGCTGCGGGGACACCCGGAGCCTTTCTGCCAGACCGGCGGCGAACCATACGAGCAGGATCAAGGAGAGGCTGAAGGCGAAGTTCTGGACGAGGACCGCGTCATGGTTGGCGGCGAACCATACGGCGAGCTGCTCCGGCGATGCGCTCCAGCAGGGGAAGAGCACAGGGAACTCGCCGGTGAGCACCAAAGGGATGACGGCCGTGGGCAGCAAGGCGATCCCGGCCAGCGTCGCTGACTTGCGTCCACGGAGCGATGTCACGGTGTCCTCCAGAGGAGATCGTCGGTGCGCCGTCGCACTGACGTTGTGGTGCTGCGCTCTGCTGGGTTGCCGAAGTAGCACGAGGGCGGGCTGGCCGTGTGATCGCGGGCCGCGCGCCGTGAGACCTCAGGCACCGTGCGGAAGAACGCTGGTGAGGCTCGGGGTAGTGGGGCCTCCAAGGGAGGCATAGAGGCTGACGCGTACCTCGACTTGTGCGGTGCTGCCGATCAGGTCACCGCAGCCAGGGAGCAGCGCGCTCGAGCAGGCGCCGGCCGTCTCGGCGCAGGGGGGGGGACGTCCCCAGACACCAGAGCACGCCGACCCCGGCACCACCGTTCCTGCGGATGAGGCTTGGGCCCCTGTGGTCCGGCCATCGTCACGCTCCGTTCCCAGCTGCCGGGTGCCCCGTACGTCATGTCACAAGCCCGCGTTCGGACGGGACAGGGCCCCGCGCGAAACTTGGCACCCAGCACATGAAGGGCTCCACACCTCCATCAAAAGCAAATACCGGTAGAGCGAACAGGCGTAAGCACGGGGCGCATGAACGCACTTTGGAGAGCTCGCCGTCACCAGTGCGCCGCCTGCTCAGCAGTCGTGAAAATGCACGGGGCGGGAAAGGAACCTGACTTCCTTGAGTCCGGGGCACACCGGCTCGGGTTGCGCCGCGCCGTCCCTCCCGGCGACCCCCTGACCGGATGCTGACGCCTCATCTCGTGGCGGGTCCCGGGGGTGTACCGGTGTGCCGACCGGCGTGTTCGGGTGCGCGGTGGTGCGGCGGCCGCGCTTATCTTTCTATTGGGCGCTGGCGGTATGCGCCTTCCTCACCCTTGGTTCAGGGGTCAACTATGAAGTGGAGGGCGGTGGCCTGTTCCCGCCCTTGGGTGTTCACCGTGCCGGTGGAGCGCCCCCGCGGAGATCCGCGTGCTCTTCTTCCCCGGCGTGGCACCCTTCACAAAAATCCCGCCACACACATGCCGGCAATATTCCCAGCCGGGCTTTGGCGTGGCGGGTCACCGGTCATCGGATCCCCCTGGTAGCCGTCCTTCATCCCTGTACCGCCTGCGACCGCAGTGTGGTGGAAGCCGGGCCGTTATGACGTATTCCACTCTTCCTTTTATTCCTGTTGCTGGATTTGGGCCTGTTCTAGTCCCGGGTGCGGTGTGGGTGGCGACCGAGGTCCGGCGCCCTGAAGGGACGGTGGTTCCGTGTCCTGCTGCGCCGTTACTGGCGGGTGCGGGCGGGCTGGCCGGTCACGGCTTCCGGGCCCGCACGGGCCCGGTGCGGCTCCTGCCGGCAGGAACCCCCAGCGACTTCCGGCTGGTGACGGCATCTGAGACCGCCGTCCCGGCCGGCGGCGCTGCGGTGGTGCTGGCGGCGGGCGCGATGGCATCCGCCGGGCTGCTCAGGGCAGAAGGACCGGTACAGGCAGTGCTGGATGCCTGGGTGCGGGCGGTGCGTCCGCGCCGTGTGTTGCTGGCGTCGCCGCGGTCGCTGTGTGCGGGGGTGGACCGGGCGATCGAGGTGGTCGGGACACTGCTGGAACGTTACGCCGGTACGGGGCGTCCGGTGTTCGTGCGGAAGCAGATCGTTCACAACATCCACGTCGTCCGGGACCTGGAGGAGCGGGGGGCGGTGTTCGTGGAGGAGCTGGATGAGGTGCCGGACGGGGCGGTGGTGGTGTTCTCCGCGCACGGTGTCTCCCCACAGGTGCGCGAAGAAGCCTCCCGGCGGGGTTTGGAGGTGGTGGATGCGACGTGTCCGCTGGTGACGAAGGTTCATGCGGAGGCGCGCCGGTTCGCTGCCCGCGGTGACACCGTGGTCCTGATCGGTCATGCGGGGCACGAGGAGGTCGAAGGCACCCTGGGCGAAGCACCCGGGCACACCGTCCTGGTGCAGACACCCGCCGACGTGGCCACCCTGCGGGTCCCGGATCCTGCCCGGGTGTCCTACCTGACCCAGACCACCCTTGCTCTCGATGAGACGGCTGAGGTGATCAGCGCTCTGGAGAAGCGTTTCCCCGGTATCCGGGGACCTGGGTCGGACGATATCTGCTACGCCACCACCAACCGCCAGCACGCCCTCCAAGCAGTGGCGTCCCAGGCCGACGTGGTGCTGGTCGTCGGCTCCGCGAACTCCTCGAACTCGGTGCGCCTGGCCGAGCTGGCCCGGCGCGGCGGCACCCCCGCGTATCTGATCGATGACGCCGGGGACATCCGCCCGGAGTGGATCCGGGATGCGGACACGGTCGGTCTGACGGCCGGGGCCTCCGCCCCGCAGGGCCTGGTCGACGGCGTGGTCGCCGCGCTCGGTGGCCTCGGACCGGTGACGGTCGCCGAGCACACCACGACGACCGAGACGGTTACCTTCGGGCTGCCGGCGGCGGTGAGGGCCCGATGAGCCCCCGCCCCGCACACACACCTGGCACGGCGCCCGAGCCGCGTACCGGATCGCGGAAGCCAGCACCGGCCGGGCGGGCCGTATCGGTCACCGCGCCCGGTGTCCCGCCCGCGCACTTCCCCCTTCTCTCCGCCCTCACCGCACCGAAGGACCTGCGCGCCCTCACCTACGAGGACCTGACAGCCCTGGCCGGGGAGATCCGTGCGTTCCTGATCGGCACCGTGTGCGCGACGGGTGGGCACCTGGGCCCGAACCTCGGTGTGGTGGAGCTGTCCATCGCCCTGCACCGGGTCTTCGACTCACCCCACGACACCCTCCTCTTCGACATCGGCCACCAGGGATACGTCCACAAACTCCTCACCGGCCGCGCCGAAGGCTTCGACCGGCTGCGCCAGGCGGGCGGCCCCTCCGGCTACCTCTCCAGGGCGGAGTCCGAGCACGACGTGATCGAGAACTCCCATGCCTCGACCGTCCTGTCCTACGCCGACGGCCTGGCCAGGGCACGCCACCTCGCTGGTGACACAGGCCGGGCGGTGGTCGCTGTGATCGGCGACGGGGCGCTCACCGGCGGTATGTGCTGGGAAGCCCTCAACAACCTCGGCGGAGCCCCCGACCGGCCCGTCGTCATCGTCCTGAACGACAACACACGCTCCTACGCCCCCACCATCGGCGCCCTCGCCGACCACCTCCAACACCTGCGCGCCACTACACCTGACAGCGTGGACTGGCTCCTCGAAGCTGACCAGCGCACGCGTGGACGCACCACCGGCCCCGGCAGCGCCCCCGATACCGACCGAAGTAACGGAAGCCGCGGCAGTCGGAATACCCGTGACGGCCATGGCGGGTCCGGCAGCGCAGGACCCAGTGCCGGCGGGGAGGAGGCCGTGCTGCCGGTGACCCGCAATCTCTTCCATCTGCTCGGTTTCGCCTACCTGGGGCCCGTTGACGGTCATCACCTGCCGTCCCTGGAAGAGGCCCTGGCCATGGCGCGGAACCTGCGCCGTCCGGTGGTGGTGCATGCGGTGACGGTCAAAGGCCGCGGGTACGCCCCGGCCGAGGCGGATACGGCGGACTGCATGCACGCCGTCGGCATCCTCGATCCCGCAACAGGCCGCCCCAGCACAGCCGCCCGCACTCCGTCGTGGACAAGCGTGTTCGCCGGTGAACTGTGTGAGCTGGGGGAACGGCATCAGGAGATCGTAGCGATCACAGCGGCGATGCCGGGCCCCACCGGGCTGGCCCGATTCGCGGAGCGGTTCCCGCACCGGTTCTTCGATGTCGGGATCGCCGAGCAGCACGCGGTCACTTCCGCCGCCGGCCTGGCCCTGGGCGGCCTCCACCCTGTCGTCGCCATCTACGCCACGTTCCTGGGCCGGGCCTTCGACCAGGTCCTCATGGACGTCGCCCTGCACCGGCTGCCGGTCACCTTCGTCCTGGACCGGGCCGGGGTCACCGGACCCGACGGGCCCTCCCATCACGGGATGTGGGACCTGACCCTCCTCGGTGCCGTCCCCGGTATGCGGGTGGCCGTTCCCCGCGACGCCGCCCGCCTGCGCGAGCTCCTGGCCGAAGCCGTCACCCACACCACCGGCCCGACCGCGCTGCGCTTCGCCAAAGCTGCCGTCACCGACGATATTCCGGCCTGCACCCGGCTGGGCCCCGTCGATGTCCTGCACCGGTCCCGTACCCGGGACGTCCTGCTGGTAGCGATCGGCCCACTGGCCGGCCCGGCAGTAGAAGCCGCCCGCTACCTGGAAGGGCAAGGGATCGGTGTCACCGTGGCTGATCCCCGCTGGGTGCTGCCCGTGCCGCCCGGACTCACCGAGCTCGCCACGCAGCACCGGCTGGCGGTGACGGTCGAGGACAACACCCGCGCCGGCGGCGTGGGCACCGCGGTAGCCCGGGCGGTGGCCGACACGGGCTCCCGCGTCCCGGTGCGCATCCTCGGCCTGCCAGGACGGTTCCTCGCCCACGGCACCCGCACCGACATCCTCACCGCCACCAGGCTCACCGCCCAGGGGATCATCCACTCCGTCCTGCGCGCCCGCGCCAACCCCCCCACCCATGACAGCGGGGGGCAGTGATGTTCACCTGTCCCGTCTTCCTCCACACCCCCAGCAGGACCGCCCGGCCACCAGCCCACCGTGATCCCGCACCTGCCCCTGCCGCTGTTGCCGAGGCAGCAAGCACCGCCGCCCCGCTGCACTCCAGGCCGTCCGGCCCCGCGGGCAATGGTGCACAGAGCATGTACGAATCCCTTACCCCCGCGCCTGGGCCCGTGATGCCGGAGCGGGTGCGCCGGAACAGGGCTTCCCAGCCGGTGGCCTCCCGTGTCCTGGGCGGGAACAGCGAGGTGAGGTCGGTCGTGGTCCTGGGTGCGACAGGTTCGGTCGGCTCCCAGGCCATCGACGTCATCGCTGCGTCCCCGAGCCGGTTCCGTGCGGTGGTGCTGGCAGCGGGCGGGGCGAACCCCGGGCTGCTGGCCCGCCAGGCCCTGCGCACCGGCGCCCGCGCGGTGGCTGTCACCGACCCGTCCGCTGTCGAGGCATTCACCGCTGCTTTCGCCGCCCTGGCGCGGGCGGCAGGAACACCGCGTCACCCCTTGCCGGTGATGCTGCCGGGGACAGAGGGGCTGTCGGCGGCGGCAGGGTGGCCGTGCGACGTCCTGCTCAACGCGCTGCCCGGCGCGGCAGGCCTCCCGGCCACCCTCACCGCCCTGGAAGCCGGGAGCCTGGTGGCCCTGGCGAACAAGGAATCACTGGTCGCCGGGGGCCCGCTGATCGCCCGGGCGGCGAGGCCAGGCCAGCTCGTGCCGGTGGACTCCGAACACAGCGCGATCATGCAGTGCCTGCCCGGCTGGGCGTACGGCTGCCCCACCCACGGCATCCAGCGCCTGATCCTGACGTGCAGCGGCGGCCCCTTCCGCACCCACACCGCCGAGCAACTCGCCGCGGTCACCCCCGCACAGGCCCTTGACCACCCGACGTGGCGGATGGGCCCGCTCGTCACCGTCAACTCCGCCACCCTGGTCAACAAGGGCCTGGAGATCATCGAAGCCCAGGCCCTCTTCGCCCTCGGCTACGACCGCATCACCGCCGTCATCCACCCCCACCCCCAGTCCGTGGTGCACTCGATGGCCGAGTACGCCGACGGCTCCACCCTCGCCCAAACCGCGCCACCCGACATGCGCCTGCCCATCGCCACCGCCCTCGCCTGGCCGCAGCGCCCGCCACCCAGTGTGATCGCACCGTGCGATTGGACGGGGTCTCACACCTGGACGTTCGAGCCGGTGGATACGGACCGTTTCCCTGCCCTCGTGCTGGCCCGCCACGCAGGGAGCCTGGGCGGTAGCTCCCCGGCGGTCTACAACGCTGCCAACGAAGAAGCCGTCGCCGCTTTCCTCGCCGGCGCCATTCCCTTCACCGCCATCACCCAGACCATCGAGCACGTACTCACCCACCACGTCCCCATTCCGGATCACGATCTGACGCTTGAAGCCGTGAATGCGACCGATGCCTGGGCGCGCCACCACGCCCGCGAACACCTCCACACCGCTACCCCTGCCCCTGTCCGCCACACCAGGAAGGGGGACTGAAGATGCCCACCATCGACCTCGGCCTCCCCACCCCGTCTCCCACCACTCCGGTGCGCCGCCCCACCCGGCGAATCCACGTCGGCGATGTCCCCGTCGGCGGCGGCGCACCGGTCTCCGTCCAGACCATGACCACCACCAACACCGCCAATGTGGACGCCACCCTCCAGCAGATCGCTGAGATCACCGCCGCCGGGTGCGACATCGTCCGAGTCGCCGTCCCCACCCAGGACGACGCCGACGCCCTCCCCGCCATCACCGCCAAATCCCCGATCCCCGTCATCGCGGACATCCACTTCCAGCCCCGCTACGTCTTCCAGGCCATCGACGCCGGCTGCGCCGCCGTCCGCGTCAACCCCGGCAACATCAAGAAGTTCGACGACAAGGTCAAAGAGATCGCTGCTGCGGCGCAGGCTGCCGGGGTGCCGATCCGGGTCGGGGTGAACGCCGGGTCCCTCGACCCCCGCCTCCTGGCCAAGCACGGCAAAGCCACCCCCCAGGCCTTGGCGGAATCCGCGCTCTGGGAGTGTTCCCTGTTCGAGGAGCACGGCTTTACGGATCTGAAGATCGCGGTCAAGCATCACGACCCGCTCACGATGATCGCCGCCTACCGGCTCCTCGCCGCACGCTGCGACTACCCGTTGCACCTGGGCGTCACCGAGGCGGGCCCCGCGTTCCAGGGGTCCATCAAGTCGGCGGTCGCCTTCGGGATCCTCCTCGGGGAGGGCATCGGGGACACGATCCGTGTGTCTCTTTCCGCACCCCCGGTCGAGCAGGTCAAGGCCGGCAACCACATCCTGGCCTCCCTGGGGCTGCGCCCCCGCAAACTGGAGATCGTCTCCTGCCCCGGCTGCGGCCGCCTCCAAGTCGACATCCACAAGCTCGCCGCCCAAGTGGAAGCCGCCTTCGACGGCTTCCCCCATCCCTTGCGCATCGCCGTCATGGGCTGCGTCGTCAACGGCCCTGGCGAAGCACGCGAAGCCGACCTCGGGGTCTCCTCCGGCAACGGCAAAGGCCAGATCTTCGTCCGTGGCGAAGTCGTCCGCACCGTCCCCGAGTCGAAGATCGTCGACGCACTGCTGGAAGAAGCCCTCCGCCTGCCTTCTCCCACCCCTGTTGATGAGGATCCCGCCTCATGAATGCCTCGCCCCGCACCTCCGCGCCGACCCCGATGCTGGACCTGCGCCGTCTGCTGGAGCCTGTTGAGGACGTACTTGGCCGTTTCCTGGCCCGCAAAACGGAATCGACCGCGGCCGGCAGACACCTGGCACACCTGGTGCAGCCTCTGCAGGGGTTCGTGGATGCCGGGGGGAAGCGGATCCGCCCGCTGCTGGCGATGGTGGGCTGGCACGCCGCCGGTGCCACCGGCCACCCCGCAACCGCCCACCATCTCGCGGCATCCCTGGAACTCTTTCACGCCTTCTGCCTCATCCACGACGACGTCATGGACCACTCCGCCACCCGGCGCGGGCAGCCCACCGTTCACCGTGCGCAGGCCGACCACTACCGCCAGCACCCGCCCGGCACCGGCCTCCGGGACGAAACAGGGCGAGCTGCGGACCGGTTCGGGGAAGGAGCCGCCATCCTGATCGGCGACCTCGCCCTGGTGTGGTCCGACGAACTCCTGCACGCCGGCAACCCCACCCCCGCCCAGCTCCAGCGGATCCGCCCCCTGCTCGACGCCATGCGCACCGAGGTCACCCTCGGCCAGTACCTCGACCTCGTCCACACCGGGCAGGAAACCGCCGACCTTCACAGCGCGCTCACCGTCATCCACTACAAGACCGCGAAATACACCATCGAGCGACCCCTCCAACTCGGTGCCGCCCTCGCAGGCGCCGACCAAGCCCTGCAGGATGCCCTGTCGGCCTACGCGATCCCCCTGGGCGAAGCCTTCCAGCTCCGCGATGACCTCCTCGGCGTGTTCGGCAACCCGCAGACGACGGGCAAACCCGCCCTGGACGACCTGCGCGAAGGCAAAGCCACCGCCCTCATCGCCCTCACCCTCCAACACGCCACACCTGCCCAGGCCGACCAGCTGCGCCTCTTCCTGGGCTGCCCCACCCTCACCGACCACCAGGCCGAAACCGCCCGCCGCATCATTCAGGACACCGGCGCCGACCACACTGTCAACACCATGATCACCGAACGGTACGAACAGGCCCTGACCGCACTGGACAGCGCGCCCATCGCCCCGGCGGCCACGGATGCCCTGCGCCGCCTGGCCGACCAAGCCGTCACGAGGACCTCATGAACGACACCACCCACCACGGCTCCTTTCCCCCGCCGCGTCCTGCTGGCTGCGCCCCGTGGCTACTGCGCGGGTGTGGACCGCGCCGTGATCGCCGTCGAGAGGGCCCTGGAGCAGTACGGGTCGCCGATCTACGTCCGGCACGAGATCGTCCACAACAAGTACGTCGTGCAGACCCTGGAGAAGAAGGGCGCGATCTTCGTCGACGAGACGACGGAGGTCCCCGAGGGCTCGATCGTCATGTTCTCGGCGCGCGGCGAGGCGCCGACCGTGCACGCGGAGGCGGCCGGGAGCGGAAGCTCGCCACCATCGACGCGACCTGCCCCCTGGTCACCAAGGTGCACAAGAAGGCCGTCCGGTTCGTAGGCGAGGACTACGGCACCCTCCTGATCGGCCACGAGGGCCACGAGGAGGTCATCGGCACCTCCGGCGAGGCCCCGACCACATCACGCTGGTCGACGGCCCCGAGGACGTGGCGGGCGTCGAGGTCCGCGACGAGTCGAAGGTCGACTGGCTCTCCCAGACGACGCTCTCGGTCGACGAGACCATGGAGACGGTGGACGCGCTGAAGTAGAAGTTCCCGCTGCTCGTCTCCCCGCCGAGCGACGACATCTGCTACGCAACGCAGAACCGCCAGATCGCGGCGAAGCAGATGGGCGCGGACGCGGACCTGGTCATCGTCGTCGGCTCCAAGAACTCCTCGAACTCGGACCGCCTGGTCGAGGTCGTCCTCGGCGCGGGCGTGCGCGACGCCCACCTGGTGGACTTCGCGGACGAGATCGACGAGGCGTGGCTGAAGGGCGTGACGACGGCCGGCCTCACCTCCGGCGCGTCCGTCCCCGAGGTCCTGGTCGAGGGCGTCCTGGAGTGGCTCGCCCAGAGCGGCTTCGAGGACGTGGAGATCGTCAAGGCGGCCGAGGAGTCGATCACGTTCTCCCTGCCGAAGGAGCTGCGCCGCGACCTGCGCGCCGAGGCCGGGGTACCGGTTGAGGGAAGAATCGGGGAAGGGGTGCACGACGACTGCACAGAGCCCACCGGCGACCAGGGCGTTGAGAGCCATCAGGGGCCGACGGGGGTACGGAAAGCAGTCGAGCGGAGGAGCCGAACGTGCGGAAACTGAGTGACATCGTCCTGCCCGCAGGGTCGGTGCTGAACGCGTCGTCCCTCACCACATCGATTCCGCACCGCGTGCACGAGCAAGCCGACGAACTGGAGCACGCGTGCGCACAGTGGGCGCGGCCCTACCTCCTGCGGTATCTACGTTCCGAGGACAAGACCGAGGCATATCTGCGCCAGCGGCTCACCTTGTGGGGGCTGCTCTGCTACCCGGATACGCCCGCGGACCGGGCCTTCAACCTGATGACCACCATGGTCGTCACCACCTTGGTGGATGACACGTTCAACGATCCGCAGGTGCGAGGAGACAAGCAGCGTGCCGAGCTGCTTCGGGACGCCTACCTCAAGGTCCTCGACGGATCCCCACCACCGCCCTCCAGCCCCGTACTGGAATCCCTGCACGATTCCCTGGCCGTAGTGCTTCCGCAGATGTCGCCGGGCGTTGCCCGCCGCTACCTCCAGTCCTGGAAGGATGTCATCGACGGGTGCGCGCAGGACGCGGACACGCGGCATGCGGACCGCATCCTGGACTGGGAGGAATACCGGAAGATCCGGCTGGCGGACTTGTTCGGCTACTGGGCAGTGATCAACATCGAGTATTCCCTCCAGGCCGACGTCAGCGCCTACCTAGGGCCCGGCACACCCGTCCAGAGGGTCACCGACCTCGCCATCTGGCACATGGTGCTGGTGAACGACGTCTACTCCTTCCCCAAGGAATACGAGCTACGTGAGCCCATGAACAGCATGTGGATCCTCTTGGGCCGGGAGGAGAAGAGCATTGGCGAAGCACTGGAACGGATACGCACCCTGCTGGCCGACACCGAGCAGGAATTCGTGCACCTTTGCGACAACCTTTCCCGCAAGGAGGCCGTTATCGCCCGCTACCTCGGTGGCCTGAGACATATGGTCGGGGGAAACCACGAATTCCACCGCATCACCTCCCGGTACCAGGACCGCGGCTACGTATGGACGGGACACCGCGGCCACACCCTGCGCCTCTCCTGACGAGACCTTTGGATCAGTGGACTGCGGGGGAGCCGTGTTCATGGGTGTCGCGGTGGATTGCCTGCGCCGCCCCACGGGCTCCCCGTGCCGGACCGGCAAGGGCAAAGTGGCCATCCAGTACCACACCGCCCGCTTCCGCCTCGTGCCCCAACTCGCCAAGACACTCAGCGCGCCGACCCCCGCCGTACGTAAGCCGCGATTGGTCTGGACCGAGCCGCCCCGGCGGGTGAGCGCCGGCGCCGAACCGGTCGGACACGTCCGCCTCGGCTACGCCCGTACCTCCACCGCCCGGCAGTCCCTCGACGCACAGGTCGACTTCCTCACCGAGGCCGGAGTGACGCGGGTCTCCTCGGAGTTCTCCACCCGTGCCACCCGGCGCCCCGAGCTGGAGGCCGCCGTGAAGCTCGCCGGAGAGATCCGCTCCTCCGGCGTCGCCGTAACCCTCGTCGTCCACGAACACAAGAGGCTCGGCCGCGGCATCAAACTCGCCACGCTCGCCGAGGAGCTGGAGGCGAGCGACCGTATGTGAGGTCTGGGGAGATCCCACACGGCCACTGACAAGGCGAGTGGGACTGCTGGTCCTGCGGCGCCCTCAACACCACCCCCGACGACTGAACACCCCGCAGCCGCCACGGGCACGGCATACATCCACTACCGGAGCAGGTCCCCTGCCGGGCCGGTCCGGCATGAGGTGCCGACTCGCCTTCGGTGCTTTTGGGAATCCGAGCATTCCAGGCGAATCGATGTCCACTGTCACGATGCCGGGCAGGTAGGCGCTCTCGTTTCCGGTGAGGAGGATCGACATGCCGGTGAACTCGGGGCGTGGCAGTGCGCGGTACAGGGCGTGGCAGGCGTCGGGGCCGCCGTAGCCGTCACGGATCAGGGTGCCGACCGTGACGGCCGCGGCCGTGTCGAGATGTCGATGACGACGGAGGACAGGGCAAGGACACGACGGGAGAGGTCGGCCTGCCACGCCCGCGACTGCGGATGCAGGTACCCGGATCCTCATGCACCGCGAAACCGTGCTGGGCCCCGTCGAGCTCCATCAGCTCGGCCGAACTGTCTGGTGCAGCCGAAGGCTGCGCCGCTGGGGGGGGTGACCAGCGAGGCGAAAAGTGTGTCTTCAGAGCGTGCGTCGAGGTTGTGAAGTCCTACCTGTCGTTTTCGACGGGCGGCGGTTCGGCTCGTTCGCTCTTCCTCTCCAGTGCTCGTACGTGTCACAAGGTCTCGTTGTTGAACCTGGACATGAGATTTCAGCCCTCGTGTCTGTATGAGGCGGACGGGGAGAGGCGGCGGCACTGGGAGGTGCCGCCGCCTTGGGGAACCGGCTTAGCCGGCCCGGTTCTTCGTGTGCTTGGGCAGGAAGAACATCAGGGCCCACATCAGGGTGAGGAGGCTGCCGACCCACCACAGCACGGTGATGAAAGCGTCGCGGTTGAGTCCGGCGTCGGAGGAGCCGTCGGTGGTCGCGAAGAACACCAGGGCCGTCAGCGCGGTACCCAGGGCGATGCCCAGGTGCATGGCGGTGTTGAACAGGCCCGAGGCGGAACCTGCGTCCTCGTGCGGGACCTTGGCGAGGGACATGTCGGCGAGGGGGCCGCTGACCATGCCGAGGCCGAAGCCGATCAGTACCACCGGAGCGGTCATCCCCAGCAGGGTCAGGTCCGCCTGGCTTGCGGCGATCTGGAGTCCGTAGCCGGCCATCGCGGCGACCGTGATGAGGACTCCGGTCTGGGGAAGGCGGCGGGCGAAGCGCCCGGCGCTCTTCGCCGCAATGGTCGCGCCGGCCAGCTCTCCGAGGGAGAGCAGTACGAAGGCCAGGGCCGCGTGGAAAGGGCTCATGCCCAGTCCGCGCTGGAGGTAGAGGGTCCAGGTCATGAAGAACAGCCCGCACAGCAGGCCGTGCATCAGCTGCGCGGCCGTGCCGCCGGAGAACTGCCGACCCTGGAAGAGGGACAGGGGCACGAGAGGTGCGTTGTTCTGCTTGCGCTGCTGGTGGCGCAGGAAGATGACCAGCGTGACGAGACCGGCGGCGAGCACAGCGAAGCACCATATCGGCCAGTGGTGGAGGTGCCCCTCGGTGAGCGGGAAGATGATCAGGACGATGGCCAGTGCGGACAGCGCCATGCCGGTCAGGTCGGGCCGGTCGGCCTTCTTCTCGGTCGACTCGGGGATGAACCTGCGTCCCAGGAGGATGACGGCGAGGCCGACGGGCACGTTGACCAGGAAGACCGGCCGCCAGGAAAGCCCGAACAGGTCGGCCTCGGTGAGCAGGCCGCCCATCACCGGGCCCAGGACGTTGGCGAGGGAGAGGACCGCCCCGTACAGGCCGAACGCCTTGCTGCGGTTCTGCCCCTCGAAGGTGACATGGAGGGTGGCCAGGACCTGCGGAATCATCAGCGCCACTCCCACGCCTTGAAGCGCGCGGGCGCCGGTCAGCACGCCCGGCCCGGCGGCGAGACCGCACAGCAGCGAGGCCGTGGTGAACACGACGGTGCCCATGAGGAGGAGCCTGCGCCGGCCGTAGAGGTCGCCGAGGCGCCCGCCGGTGATCAGCCCGATGGCGACGGGCAGTGAATAGCCGGTGGTCAGCCACTGCAATGCGGCCGGTCCGGCGCCGGTCGATTCCTGGATCGCGGGCAGAGCGGTCAGCACGACCGACTGGTCGAGGATGTCCATGAGCTCGGCGGTCAGCAGTACCAAGAGGGCGATCCGGGCCGCCAAGGCCGATTTCGGGTGGTGAGGTGCTGGGCGGTCTGGGGGCTGGGTGGTGTGCTGAGGCTCGTTGCCGAGCGCGGGGGAAGGCACTGTGGGGCTCCTGCTCCAAGGAGTCGGGGAGCCCTGCCGTCAGCCGCGCCGGGGCCGGAAAACACGAGACCCGGGGCAGTCGGCAGAGCTGCACCCGGAAAATGAAGGGAAATGCGGGGGTGGGTGACGCAACTCAGGCCAGCGCTACGTCCGCCCCCGGACACGCTCAAACGATCAGAACGTGGGGAACTACGGACGGCTACTTGGCCTGGGAGATAAGTCGTCACCTCGAATCACAGCGCCGGGCCCCGGAACGGGCACAGGCGGAACTCGAAACAGGGTAAAGGCCCCTCCGGCGTCCATGCAACGCGATAACTCACACACCCCGCAGCATCCGCCCCGCCCGGGCCCGCACGGCCCGCCGCTCACTCCGTTGCTGTGCGTTCGTTCGAGCTCCTGTCGCTTTCTCGCAACCTCTTGCTTGATGAGGTCGTCGGTGCGGGTGCTGTGCCAGATGGTGCCTTCCCACTTCACGTACCGAGGTTCGGGGTCACGGAGCAGCACGGGCGTGAGACGGCCGTGAAGAGGGAGCGTGCGACCTTGGTCCTTCCGACTGCGGCGGCTGAGCCACAGCGCGCTCTTCTCGTGGCGGGCGAGCCGGTTCACCGCGAGGCCGGGCAGGGTGCCGCGGACCCGGCCGGGTGCGTAGGTGGTCAGGGGCCGGCTGGGTGGCCGCCAGGATTCGGCGGGTGCCCAGTGCGCGATGGCGTCACCGCCGCGGTCGGGCGAGCTGTAGGGATAGGTGATGCGGGTGGCGACCTCCGCGAGGAAGCGGGCCTGCTGGGCTTCGCAGCCGTCGGCCATCCGGTGCCAGTAGGGCGAGGCGATCAGCGGGGAGAGGGTGACGGCTTCGGGATAGATCGCGGCGAACAGCCGGGAGGTGCTGTAGTTGACATAGTCCTGCTTCTCCCGGTCGAAGGGGATCAGGAGGTAGAGGCGGTCGTCCCAGGTGTCCCAGGTGCCGAAGGGCTCCGGGCGCCCGTCCACGGACCAGATGCGCGCGCAGATCATGAGGGCGGTCAGCACCGCGTCGCAGGTGGCGGCCCAGCCGTAGCGACTTTTGGAGGAGCAGGTGGCGTCGACGATCTCCGGGAAGGCGGCGAGATCGACGGTGGGGTGGTCGATGTCGGGCAGGCCGATCCACCGGCCGTGCCGCAGGCAGACGTAAGCGGGTGGGGCAGCAGCCGGAGCACCCGGCCACCGGGGTGACGGGCGTCGCAGAGGTGGCAGCGCCGATCGCCTCGCACAGCGGCGCCAGGACATCGGCCGCGGCTGTTTCGGACAGGTGTGCAGGGGCGACTTCGAGCATCAGCTCCTGATCGCGTGCGTGCTGGCGGTGAGGTCGTCGACGACGCGGTGCAGCGCGGCGATCGCGGGATCCGCTGGTGGTTCGGCGGGCGGTGGGAGCGGGGCGGTGCGGACGTCACGGACGGCCTGGCGGAGCACCGCGCACACCGTTGGCCCATCGAGGGCCTGGAGGCCGCTGTGGGCCGGCGTGGCGAGGCCGCAGGTGAATCAGCTCCGCGACGGCGCTGCTGCGGGCGAAGACGGCGATCAGGGGACGCTGGGACAGGCCGTAGTCAAGCGCGGCCGCAGCGGCCGGATCGGTGTCTCGCACGCGAGACGTCTCGGTGCCGACCGGGACGGCGCCGTGGATCGCGGCCGGGGAACGGGCGACGCCCAGGAGCCGGTACGCCTGTGCGCGGCTGATGTCGAACTGCGCCTCGCAGTACGGCCTTCAGCTGCTGTGCCCGAGAGGGAGCCGGACGCGGGCGGCGTGGGCGTCGCGGACCGGACGGAAAGCACCGCCACCGAGCGCCGGACGTCGACCATCGCCTCGCGCGGCCCGTCGGTGAGCTGCCGGGTCTGCGCCGTGGTGAGCGGCCGGCCACGCCGGTTCAGCGGCGCGCTCCTGGTCTTCGTTGTCCTCGGTGTGCTCGCCCACAAATCCATCGTCCTCCGGCCCGGCGGCCACGACCAAGGCCTAGGGAGCAGGGCCTGCGAGCCGGTACCTCACAGGCTCACAGCTCGCCCCGCCCACCTGGGGACATGGCTTGTGAGCCTGATAGCCCTCACTGGCTGCGTAGGTTGCAAGGCGAGAGCACCTGTCGGCGGATTCCTCCGGCATCACCCGTCGGCTGGGAAGCCGATGAATGTCGGTGAGATGTAAGAGCGCTGGCAAACCGGGTCCTGCCGAGGTTCCCCGACCCCAGACCGTGCTTCAGAAATTGTCGTCCAGCTCGGAGCCGTCCTTCGCCTCTTGGGCGGCGTCCTCGCCCTGCTGCTGAGCCTTCTGAGCAGCCTCCTCCTGAGCGCGCTGCGCCTTGTCGGCCGATTCGCCCGCGGCAGCTTTTGCCTTCTCTGCGGCATTCTCCAAGAAGTCGCCGATGCCCATCACGTTCCTCCTGGCAGTGTTTGCGGTCCCTACTCCAAGGAGCGCACAACACAGACGGAACGTCCTCCCGGAATCGGCCATCCGGGTGAAAAGGGCCATCATCGCCGGACGGCCGACTTCATGGCAGCGCCCGGACCTTCTCATGGCGCCAAGCACACCCGTGGTCCTGATGAATGACATCACCCGCCCGTGGGAGAAGGCGCCCTCCGCGCTGAGCGACAGGTGCTCTCGCGCCCCATCAACAAAGCCACCCTCACAGGCCGGGGCCGCGCGTGACACCTGCGGCGAGGGGGTCTGGCAGGCTGTGGTGCACGGGGAGCCGTCGCGTCTCGCCGCAGGATGGGGGCCCAGGTGGCGGGGATCGAGCGTGAGCCGGCGGAGGTGCGGATACCTCGCATGGCCCTGGACGCCATGGCCGCGGCGCTGAGCGTGCAGACGGTGGCGATGCGCACCTGGCCCGACGGAATCGAGTGGACGTACCCAATGGGGACATGGGAGCAGCCGCACCTGGAGGTGGCGCTCATGCCTGGCGGTGACGAGGTGTGGCTGCGGATGTCCACCGACCGCTCCAGCGTCGTTGTGTGGACCATCCAGCAGTGGTGGGACTTCGCGGGAGAGCTGCCCGGGACGACACCTCCCGGCTGAACTCGCCGTCCGGCGCGCGCCGCTCGTTCGCCGTGGCTATCCGAGCCAGTCACGCTGAGCCGGACAGGCGGCGGAGTGGCCTGTCCACACAGTAGGTGAGGGGCAGCTCAGCCTCTTGTCGTGGTCGATGGCGTTTCGCTGAAGCGCGACAGCTGCGGCCAAGGCGGGGTTGTTGTCACCAGGATCGTCGGAAAGAATGAGGTGGATTGTCCGTCGGGCCGCGCAGCCTCGGATGCTGACGCTACGTGCGCACGGGCAGGTCACCGCTCCACAGAGGCCTGGAAGGCCGCTTCATCCTCACCAGTCGCCGATGCCTTGCACACCGGGGTTGGCCTTGACCGGCTCCCCCTTGCGACCAGCGCTCCCTATGGCCACATCCACAGACCTGATGTCCGGGAGTTCGAATGAGCGGGCCTGCTCGGCCGGAGCCAGGGTTCTCGCCCGAGAGGCTGGCCTTCTTCACGGACGCGATCTTCGCGATCGCGATGACGCTGCTGGCCGTCGAACTGGAGCGCCCGGAGGAGAGGGAACTGGCATCGGCTCGCGCGCTGGGGAGTTTCCTGGTGGACCACCGGGGCTCCTTCCTGGCGTTCGCGCTGGCGTTCGTCCTTCTCTGGTCGGTGTGGCGCCGTCACCACAAGCTGATGGACCGGATCGGCGGGCTGTCGAAGGCCTTCACAGCCTGGCACGCGCCGTTCCTGCTGCTGGTCGCGTTCCTTCCGTTCCCGACAGCGCTCATCGGCGCATCGATCGGCAATCCGCTGGCGCAGACCCTGTTCGCCTCCACCATGGCGGCCATGGTCTTCTGCGAAGCCGCCCTCAAGGAGATCGCCGGCGGCACCGGCCTGGTCACCGGCGACCCCGCGGAAACCCACCGGCACGCCGGCGACTCCTGGGGAGTCGGTCTCTGGTTCGTCCTCAGCGCCGGCGTCGCCTGGCTGTTCCCCTACGCCTTCGTCCTGTGGTGCGTCGCCCCGCTGGCCGCCACGTACGGCGGAGCGCTGATCTCCCGCCTGCGCACCGCCCCCGCGAACCACCCGGACCCGCACGACGAGGGCGTGCCGCGTACCTGAGCGTCCCATCGGGAGCATGCCGGGAAAGGCAGGCGAGACTGCGCCGGTCGGCCCCCACCTGGTAGGTCGCGGTCCAGGCCGTCCCCAGCAGCGGCATGTGGTACGTGGACGCCATGCCAGCCTCGCGGATCTCCGCGGGGTAGGTGAAGGTCCGCGTCATGACGCGCGGGAGGGGCCCGAACCGCTCGTGGGCGTGGACGGTGACCCTGGTGCCGTCGGGGTCCAGGACGTAGCGCTCCCGCAGCAGGTACAGGGGCACACCGAATGCGGAGAGCCTGACCGTGTTGTCGGCCTCGCCGAAGTCGCCCGCGTCCGGCCTCGCGACGATCGTCGAGTCCAGCCGGGACGCACCGGTGACCAGCCGCGTTCCGCACATCGCGACGACGAGCAACCGGTTCAGCCCGCCAAGGCCCCGGGCCCCAGGAACCGCCGCCACGAGGTGACCCGGAACGTGAACGTGCCACGCCACACGCCCGTTCCGACCGCGAAGTAGTAGACATGGCTGGGGGCTTCAGCGGTCATCCGACCCACCCGCCCACTGTTCCCGACACCGGACGGCCGCGTCGTCGCTCACACTCCGGGTGGTGTGGTGACCTCAGCCCGGCCATCGCCGGGGCGGCGGCGTTTCGCCAGCGTGTACGGTCACGTTGAGCAGCGTATGGCCCGTTTTGCACTCTCTGCGGGAGAATCACCAGCCCGGCAATGAGCAGACGTCCACCGATTCCGGGCCGGTGTCACGCGGTGTTCGTCCGCGACGGCTTGACGCCGCCGCAGGTACCGGTGCACATATAGGCGAACGCGGTGCCACAGCCATTGAGCTTGGGTTGGCACCAGCAATCACGGACACAACACACACAGTTGCTGGACGAGCACCAGTCACTCACACAGCTGCACCCGCACCCCGGGAGGGGGGCCGCGGGAACGGGGCCGAGCGTCGCCAGCGCCGCACGGCCCTCCTCCTGGCCGAGTGCCGCGACGGCGTCCTTCCGCAGCGATTCCAGCTCCTGGTGCAGCGTGGCGTCCACGCTGCCGGTGAACGTGGACTCGCGGCCGAAGAGCATCTGGGCCCGGTCCAGGACCCGCCGCTGTTCCGCCGTCAGGTCCGGACGTGAAGCGCGGTACCACGTGAGGTGATCCAGCCACAGACGGCTGCGGTCCGCCGGCGCGAGCGCGGCGAAGATCGCCTGACGGTAGGGCATCTCGTGCGAGGCGAACGCCTCGTACTCCCGGGGCAGGCGGGCCCGGTTCGCCTCCACCCATTTCTCCGCCGGAGACGCGGCCGACGCCTCGGACACCGGCCCCCCGCCCAGCACGGCGGCCACCACGCCCAGCCCGGCCAGCCGGACGAACCGCCCCCGGCCCATGCCCTCCGCCGGTACGTCCGGCGCCCGGCCCTCACTCCCCAGGGCGCGCAGCAGGCGTGCCGTGCTGCGCGGTCCGAGCCTGAGCGCGAGGCGCACCCCCATCGGCCAGCCTGTCCAGGCGCGCACGGGCGCTTCCCGGTCCGCGACCCGGATCAGGGTCGGCGCGTGCGGCGGGCGTGAGCCGAGGGCCTGGGTCCGCCACGCCTGGACGCGCGGATCGTCCAGCGGCATGACGTCGAGCCGACTGCCGGCGTAGCCCTTGACCTCGTCCGCCATCGCCCGGCACCGGCAGCAGGAGGAGTCGAACGCGAGCACCCAGCGCCCAGCAACCATGACCAACCCCCGCAAGACGACTGATTGCCACTTCTTTCACTACCAGTCTGGAACGGGAAGAGTTATCTCAAACGGCGTGCGGGAGCACTCCGGGGGTATCCCGAACGCGCCCCGGCGCGCCTGCCCCAGAGCGGGGAGTGGGCCCCGGATCCCGCGCAGACGCTCTCCGCGCGGATCGAACCCTCCTGGCGGTGGGGCCGCACGAGGTCGAACGGCTCGATCCCGTGGCCGTCCCAGATCCGCCGCGAGGTCTCCTCGGGGTACGGGGCGGTGGTCGAGGCCGGGCCGAGCAGCCGGGTGAGCCGCCGCCCGGGCTCGTAGGCGGGCCAGCCGGGATCCCCGTCGTGCGCGAACGCCGTCCAGGCGCGGCGGAGGCCGTCGGCGAACGCGACGGTCCCGGCGGACGGCGCGCCCTCGCCGAGCAGGCCCCGCCCGGCGGGGCTGCCGAACGTGCCGAACAGCAGCGGCACGTCGAGGCTGTGGCACGCGCCCAGGGCACCGCCCAGCGCGGGCGACCGCCCGCACAGCTCGGCGAGATAGGCCGGGCCACCCGCGGCGGAGTGCGCCTCGGCCAACCGGAGGCCCGGCACCGTCCCCGGTCATCCGTCTAGAGCAATACAGGCGGCGGTCGGTCACCGTGCGACCGTGAGAGGAGGTACAGGCGAGGAACACCCTGATCTGGGAGTTCTCGGTCCGGCCGGCGGTTCCGGAGTACGGGCGCTGGACCCCGGCCGAAAAGCTTCAGCTCACCGGCCCACGCCCGGGCATCTACACGCTCCCCACCAACGAGTTGGCCAACCGCCACGGCGAGCACCGTTGCAGCACTAGCAGGCTTCGCCGGAGTCGCAGTCGCTGTGGTGCCGTTCGGCCAGGGCCGTGATTCCTGCTGCGGCCGTGGTGGCGAGGTCGGTGATCATGGCGTCGTCGACGGGCAGGTTGATGATGTACAGGGCGGACGCCAAGGTGCCGAGCAGCAGCAGGTGGGCCATCGCGGGGGCGACGGTCCCGGCCAGCTCACCGCGGGCCACGGCCTGTTCGATGATTTCGGCGAAGATGGCCTGTTCGGCGGCCAGGAAGGTGTCCTGGAACCGCGTGTCCAGTCCAGGATTGACGGCGATCTCGCTGATCAGGGCCGGTACGAGCTGCCGGGCCGCCGGGGTGGCCATGCGGAGGTGGAACACGCGGACAAGCGCCAGCAGATCCCCGTGCAACGAGCCGGTGCCGGCCAGCGGCGGCAACTCCTGCTCGTACATCGTGGCAGCGAACGCCATCTCGGCCTTGGTCCCGTAGCGGCGGTAGATCGCCGCCTTGCCCACCCCGGCGCGCGCCGCGACCTGATCGACGGTCAGTGCCGGGTAGCCGGCTTCGTCGATCAACTCTCGCGTGGCCCGGAGGATTTTGTCATCCACGCGGCTGTCCCGGGGCCGTCCACCCCGTTGCCTTCTCGCTGTCATGCCTGCACTATACGGAACTACGGTATCGGAACTGTGGTTTCGAATATCACCGGACCCCGCTGCCCGGAGGCGGCCGCGATGAAGCCGCACCGCGTGGCTTCGCGACAAGAACGGAGAACTCGGATGATCAAGTGGGCTGGCTGGATCATCACGTTACTCGGAGCCGCACACACGATCCTCGCCCTGACGGTGGAAGAGGCCGCGCGCCACGCCGGGACATGGTTCAGCGGCGGACTGTGGAGCGAGGACCTTTCCGACATGAGCCCGGCTGGCAGCGCGTACTGGCTCAGCCTGGAAAGCTTCGGCCCACCACTCACCCTGATCGGTCTAACGGTGCTGTGGCTGAACCGCCGCGGCATCACCCCGCCGACGTTCATCGCCTGGGCACTGGGAGCCTGGACCGTCGTCGACGCCATCATCCTCCCGTTCACGCCCTGGCCGCTCTTCGCGCTCGCGTGCGTCCTGCTGCTGATCGGAGCCCGCCGCGACAACCCCGCACCCAAGGCCGGGCTTCCACGAGCGTGAACGCAGGTCACACCAGCGACAGGTGCCATGCCGGTACGAGGCTCCCCAGCAGCAAGCACACTGAACCGGCAAGAACGGCAGCGAGGAGCGGCGGCGCTACCGGAGGAAAGAGCAGCTCAATCGCCGCCCGGACTTCATCTCGGCCAACCGGCTCGCGGCACCGGGCATGGGCAAGCTCACCGTCCACGACACGCCCCTCACCCGCACGTTGTCTGATCACCTGCCGGCCGAGGCGCCCTTCACCCCCGTCTTCGCCTCCCTGACCGCGCCCGCGGGGAACGGGAGCCGGCCGTGAGGGGCAGCACAGGGAGTGTGGTGGTCACGGTCACTGATCGCCACCAGGCTCTGGCCGGGCCTGGGCCCCGCCCGGGTCACCCTTACGCGTCCTGCCGCTGTACGCCTACGCGGACAGGACCCGGCCGGCTTCACCTCTCACTGCTGGCCACTGCCCGGCCCCGGAGGGCGGGCCACTGTGCGATGGACGGCTACGCTTTCGGGCGCGGCGTCCACACGGTCGTCACCTCGCCGGTCATCTCCGGAGAACCAGACGTCCCCTTCCTCCCTCCCCCGTATCGTGCGCGGGATGAGCGACCTCCTCCACATCGGCGCATCCCCCACCGAAGCCGATGTCGACGCCTGGCACTCCGTCGTCACCGCCGCCCACGCCGCCGACCTGGCGCCGACCGTCCCCGCACCCTGCTGGAACGAGACGGCAGGTGGTCTGCGCGTGCCCAGGGTGCGCAGCCGGCACATCAACCTGGCCGTTCCTATGCCCCGTGGGGGCTCCGGGGGGTTCGCCGGGGTCGCCGCGTTGCGGCTGTTCGACGAGGCGGAGAACCGTACGACCGCCTGGATCGAGCGGCTCGCCGTCCGGCCGGAGATGCGGCGGCGTGGCATCGGCAGCCGGTTGTGGGAGGCGCTGCGCGCCGTGCTGACCGAGGAAGGGCGGACATCTGTCGGTCTGGAGATCGAACTCGGAGGTGCGGGCGAGCAGTTCGCTCTTGCGTGCGACTTTCGCTGTGCGTTGTCGCTGAGGGTGTACGTTCTGGACCTCGCCCGTGAGGACGGCGCTCCAGGCCCGTCCCTCCCCGACGGGTATCGGTTCCTGGAATGGACCGGTGCCGTCCCCTCCCAGCACGCCCCTGCCTTCGCGCTGGCACATCAGGCCATGGCGGATGTGCCACGCGGGGACTTGGCGATGAGGCCACGCGCATGGGACGCGGAGCGCGTGCGCGTCCTGCAGCAGGCGGACGTCGATCGAGGAGTGATGCTGCTGACCGTCGTGGCCCTCGCCCCGGACGGTTCGCATGCCGGGTATTCGGTGCTGGGACTGCCGTCGCCGGACGCCGTACGGGCGAAGCTGTACGAAACCGCCGTCGCACCCGCCCACCGTGGGCTCGGCCTCGGGCGCGCGGTATCGCTGCGGAACCTGGAACTGCTGAGGGAACAGCGCCTTCCGGTAAGGGAGATCGCCGGGACCATGGCCGATCACAACGAGCCGATGCGCGCGGTCGGCAAGCCGCTCGGGTACCGGCGCGAGCGGTCGATCAGGTTCTACCAAGCACGGTGGGACGGCTAGCAACCACCCGCCCCACCCACACTGGACACCCGAGACGAGCAGCCCGATCTCGCCCGCAGGCGCACCGCTCGCGAGCCGGGCAATGCCGACATGGAGGAACTCCACGCTCTTGAGGGTCGGGGCCGCTGGACCGGCTCAGGCGGTGTCGGGCCGCGATCGGTCGAACTCCCCTCTGCTCCGGTCGGCTACCGGCCGTTGCGTCCCGCCGACGGGACCGGCGAGCCCTCGTGGAAGGCGGACTATTTATCCGGCTATCTGATATATCCACCCGCCGGGGTGAACCCTCCCTCCTGGCGTTGACCTCCTGGAATCCCTCCCCCACCGTGTGAGGGCGGCTGTTTCCTGGGGAGTCGAAGCGCCGCGCTGCCGGCCGTCAGAGCGGCTGGGCGGAGGCACATCACTGTGCTATAGGAGGGGGAAATGCCATGCGTCTCTCGTACGTCGGCCGGACCGCGGTCGCGGCAGCAGCGTGCCTGCTGGTCCTGGCCGTGACACCAGGAGCAGGGCACGCGGCAGCCGGCACCAGAGTCTCGACGGCGCCGGGCGCCGTGATGCGGCTGGCGCCGAACTACAAAGTCGAGGTCGACAACTTCTCCAGTCAGGCGTTCGACGAGATCGCCCTGGCCTTCACCCGGCACAGCACATCGGTCACACAGATCCTCCACCAGTACAACGTCCCGGCGTCCAGCGTGGTCAGCTTCGACCTGGGACCGTGCGACGACGTGAAGCAATACGCGGTCAGCGGCATCGTCGGGGGCCAGCGCCTGTTCACCACCGGTGATGTCGAAGCAGACCCGGTGGGCTGCGACGACGTCGTGACCATCCGGGACAGGGCGACGGGCGTACAAGCGGAACGAGCCCAGCGGTGAGGCGCGTGACGAGGGCGGTCTGCGCGGTCCTGCTCCTCCTGACGGCCTCCTTCACAGCCGCACCATCCGCCGGGGCCCAGTCACCGCCGGCCGAGCAGAGTTACGTGGTGGACGTGATCAACCACTCCCGCCTCACCCTCGACGAGGTCAACCTGGCCGTCGCCCGCCACAGCGATCCCACCATCCGCCTGATCACCCAGCGCCGCGTCACCCCCGGGGCAACAGCCACCTTCAACCTGGGTGCCTGCTCGGACGTACGCCAGTTCGCGGCCAGTGCGTTCGTCGGCAGCCGCGAGGTGCTGCACACCGGCAACATCAACCCGAGTCCCAGTTGCCGCACGCAGATCGAGATCACGCAAAACCTGACCGTGCACCGAAAGGCGATTTCTTGACCCCTCGCATGAGCGTCCTGCTCGCCCTGCCCGCCGCCGCGCTGATCGCCGCGACCTCGGGAGTGACCTCCACCTCCGCGGCCCCTGCCGAAGTCGCCCAGGGCGAGTTCCTGTTCACCACCGCTGACAGCCACGGCCACCGCATGGCCAACCCGCCGGCCGGAAAGTGCATCAAGCTGCCGGACCAGGGCAGCACGAACGGCACCAACGTAACCAACAGGAAGGCACACATCTTCGCTACGTTCGTCTCGGCCACGGACTGCCGGCAGGAACTCGCCTCCGCTGAGAAGAACAGCGGCCGAGGAACACCATGGAGCACACCGGACTTCCGGCCGACCGCACACGCGGTGCGGTTCGACTGCGAAAACCCGTCGGTGTGCTGAGCAAGGTCGGGTACGGGCGCGGTGGCTGATGTCCCGATCACAGGGGATTCCCCGGACCCGCGCTTCCGACCGACCGGATCTCTCATCGCCGCAGGTCAGTGCTACCCGTTGTTCTCGCGGCTGATGATCCTGGCTGCCCCCTTAGCGGAGCACCCAGGCCCTGCCGGGCGGAAGGAATAGGGAACAGGGAACACGGAAGGAGTCCGGCTCTCCCCGGTGACGGGGAGGGCCGGACTTTTCACCGCCGGGACTGATCACCCCGGTCGAAGATGAGGGTCTACGTTCGCGGAACTCGTGAACAAAGCCACCCCGTCGGTGCCGACCGCGTTGTTCTCCCCGGCGACGATGCGGGCGCTGATCAGCCGCAGCTGGATGCCGTAGGCGGGCGAGTCAGGGCGCA
Source organism: Streptomyces albireticuli (assembly GCF_002192455.1). NCBI lineage: Bacteria > Bacillati > Actinomycetota > Actinomycetes > Kitasatosporales > Streptomycetaceae > Streptomyces > Streptomyces albireticuli. The sequence continues at coordinate 7,994,700 of NZ_CP021744.1, read as the reverse complement.
GGTCCAGCTGGCCGGTCTCCGGGGGGCGGTCTGGGCGTGGTCGGGGAGCCGCTGACCCGCTGTCGTGGGTACTGGTCTCCAGGAGCAGGATGGTCAGGGCGCAGGACAGGTCGAGGGCGTTGTCGGTCTGGTGGTTGGTGAGCGGGCCTGGTTTCGTGTTCAGGCGTGTCAGTGCCCTCGCGGCCCTCGCGCACGAATGCCATCGGTACCCGGGTGTGAAGGAGATCGGGCATGGGGTTCCCGAACACCGACCGCGGGCGGGCGCCGCCGTGCCGCGCCGAAGGTCCCAGCAGTCCCCTTCCCTCTTTCCCTTTGTGCTCTTTCCTGTGCGGAGATCTCGATGCGTACATCAGCACATGCACGATGGAAGCGGTCCGAGCCGATGGACGACGACGAGCGCATACTCAAGGATCTCGGCTACACCCAGCAACTGCACCGGCGCATGGGCGCCTTCGGTAACTTCTCCGCTTCCCTGTCGGTCATCTCCATCATGTCCGGGGCGCTGCTGCTCTTCGGCTACGGCCTGAACAGCGGCGGCCCCGCGGTGGTGGTGTGGGGGTGGCTCGCCGTGGGACCGCTGGTGCTGTGCCTGGCCGCGGCGCTGGCCGAGATCACCTCCCGCTACCCCACCAGCGGTGGCCTGTACTACATGGCCCGTCAGCTCGGCGGTGAGCGGTGGAGCTGGTACACCGGCTGGCTGAACCTTCTGGGGCTGCTCGGCGGGATCGCGGCCCAGGACTACGGCATCGCGACCTTCACCGCGGCCTGGGCGAACTTGCAGTTCGGATTCGTGCCGACGCCCGGGTCCCTGCTGGTCCTTTTCGCGGTCGTCCTCGCGCTGCACGCGGTCCTGAATCTCTTCGGCACCCGGCTGATGAACGTCCTGACCTCTCTGAGCGCGTGGTGGCACGTGGCCGGGGCCGTCATCATCGTCGGCACCCTGGCTCTCGTCCCCTCTCACCATCAGCCGGCCGGCTTCGTGTTCTCCGAGTTCACCAACAACACCGGCTGGCCGAGCCCCTTGTACGTGATCCTGCTGGGGATGCTGCTGCCGTGCTTCGCCCTGGCCGGCTACGACACCTCGGCTCACCTGAGCGAGGAGACCCGTGGAGCTTCCCTGGCCACAGCGCGCGGGATCGTCCGCTCGGTGGCGGTGTCCTGGATCGCCGGTGGCATTCTGCTGGGCGCCTTGCTGTTCGCCATCCAGGACTACACCGGGACGCTGGGAAGCGAGACCGGGGTGCCGGTGGCGCAGATCCTCCTGGACGCTCTGGGTGTGGCGACGGCGAAGGCGCTGCTGCTGGTGATCATCGTGGCGCAGTTCCTGTGCGGCTACACCGTGACCGCCTCCGCCAGCCGCATGATCTACGCCTTCGCCCGGGACGGCGCCCTGCCCGGCTCGGCGCGCTGGCAGAAGACCAGCCGCCGTACGGCCGTCCCGGCCAACGCCGTCTGGCTCGCGGTCGGTGTCGCCTTCGTACTGGCCCTGCCGTCCCTGTACTCCGCCACGGCGTTCTCGGCGGTGACCGCGATCTCCGTCGTGGGCTTCACCCCGGCCTACGCCATCCCGGTGCTGCTGCGGCTACGCCACCGGGACCGGTTCACCCCGGGGCCCTGGCACCTGGGCCGCTGGAGCCGGCCGATCGGCTGGGTGGCAGTGCTCTGGGCAGCCGGGGTGACGGTGCTGTTCCTGCTGCCGCAGTCCAGCCCCGTCACCGCCACGAGCTTCAACTACACCTCCGTCGCCTTGCTGGTGGCCCTCACCATGGCCGCCCTGTGGTGGCACTTCGGACGCCGCTCCTACGGAGTGCCCCGCTCCGGCACGGCGAGCGCCCACGACGAAAGGCGCCCCACCACCTCTTCAGGGTCCTCTCCAGACGCGACACGTATGGAGACACCGTGACCGTTGCCCCACGGCGCACCGCCGTCCGGCACCCGCTCCACACCCGCGTACACGAGGTCCAGCACGCGGGTCGTAGCGCGTTCCGGCGCGGGCCACGAACGACGCGCCGGACACGGCACCCCGCCGGCCAGAAGGCCCAGCCGCGGCTACCGGCGGATCTGAGCGGCCACCTATCGCGAGCCTTCACCGGTCCGGTCGGCACGGCAACAGGGGGCGCGGGCAGCGCGACCGGGATCACCGGGGCGGCCTCAGCTGCGCGCCTGGTGAAGACCTGGTGAGGCTGCCACCGGCGGCTGGAGAGCCAGCCCCGGGGCCGGAGGTGGCGTCAGAATGCGAACGTTGCCGATGGCTGGGGCCGGCGTGGGCGTGCTGTCCTGTACGAGATCCCGCGCTCCCCGCCCGAGCTCTTCGGCAACCTCGCCACCGTTGGCTGACCGCCATGACGTCACGCGCGTGCTGCCGCGGCTGCCCCGCTGCGCCCTTTGAGCCAGGGACTGGACGACTTCGGGGCGACGTGGTCAAGGGAGCCGTGACGGAGCCCGCCCCGGCCAAGGCCGGGAACCAGTGCGCTGGTCAGCTCGGGGCAATGGCTTGTGGCCCATGAGGTGAGACGGGGTGCCCAAGGACCCCGTAGCCGCGTGTGGGAGCAGCTGGCGGGTGACGATGTCGCGGGCGAGGGCGTCGACCGGCCGGTTTTCCCGGAGCGCGGTGGCGCAGAGGTGTCGTAGTACGGCCGCGGGTGGCTGGGAGAGGTGCTCGCTGAGCATGCCTGCCGCCTGGTGGACCACCGGCTGCCACCACACCGCTGACGGCCAGGACGCCGAACGGGGAGCCGTCGGCCCGCTGTCGTGAGTGCCGGTTTCCAGGAGCAGGATGGTCAGGGCACAGGCCAGGTCGAGGGCGTTGTTGGCCTGGTGGTTGGTGAGCGGGCCTGGTTTCGTGTTCAGGAGTGTCAGTGTTCCGAAGTGGGCCGCGCCGCAGCCCAGGGGGAAACAGAACACGGCCCCCGCCGGCGGGGTAGCGGTGGTGGGCAGGAGTACGGGCCAGCGGCTCGGCGCGGCGGCGGCGAGGTCGGGGACCAGGACGGGGTGGGACTGCCGGAGCGCATCAGCTCCCGGGCCTTGCCCGAGGGAGATCTGCAACTGGTCGAACGACCCTGCCACAGGGCTGGAAGCCCACCAAGGCTCCAGGCGGCCCGAATCACCAAGGATCGTTGCCGACGCCTCGTCAACGCCTGCCGCCATGGTGACCACCGCTGCCCGGTCGGCAGGGCGAGCGCTGCCCAGCGCCCGTACCGTCTGGTCCAGGTGGGAAGCGATCACCGTACGCCCCTGCCGATCAGCGCCGTGCCCATCGGAGGGAGGCGGCGTGACGGGCGGGGGCAGGAAAGCAGATTTCATCAGGGGACCACTCCCAGCGCATGCCGTACTCAAAAGAGGGTGAATGCGGCTGCCGGGGTCCAGGGCGACCGGCCACCACGATGCCACGCACCCAGATGCACCACCAGACCCCAGAGCCCCTTCGCCATGCTCCCGAGGCTGTGAAGGGGAAGGATGCCTCCACTCGGGCGGCCCTGCCTCGCGCCTCTTCAGAGGGATCCCGGCGAGGGCTGCTCCTCTCCTCCGGATCGCTCCCCCTACTGACACCGCCGACGCAGAGTGGGCGGGCAGCCTTGTGCCCAGTCGATGTTTAATCTCGACAAGCTACCGAAATGACACGAACGGCCAAATAGAGCGGGATAGCGCGTTGGAACGAGGCACTCGCCCACCACGACGCCTGCGGCCCGCCGCACTGGGTCGTTTCGCAGCAGTTCCCCGCCCACTGGTGGCCTCTCGACCGCTCCTGGTTCGTCCTCACCAACTGGGACCTCAGCGCGACCGAGGTCTTCGGAAGCCCGGCTCTGATCGCCGACCTGCTCGCCGACGACGGACTCGACGCCGTGCGTCATCCGAGCATCGCCGAGGTCGAGAACAACTACGCGCAATGGCGCGAGGAGGTGGGCTGAGCCCACCGCACACGCCCTCGCACGCGAGCCTGCCGATGAGAGCGATCAGGGACGCCGGCCGGGTGGGGCACGGGCAGCGAATGATCGGGGCAGTCACGTGCCAGTACCTGAGACTCAGGTGAGAGGCAGGACGGGGGCTGCGCATGGGTCGGATCGGACGGCTTTCACTGGATGTACTTGATGGTCCACTTCTGATTCGGCAGTCCCTGGTTGTCGTTGGTCACGACTGGCGACTGGTTCGCGCCGCCCCAGCCGCGGTCGGGCTCGAGGACTCGGCCGAAGAGGTTCGCGATGCGGGCGGGGCCGGACTGGGTCGCCGGGTCGACGTACCAGAGCTGGTCGACGTTGGTGAAGCTGCTGTCACAGGTCGACAGCCAGGTCGCCCAGCCGCTCGGGCCCTGCGCGTAGCCCGCGAGGCATGTGCCGTTCCTGCGGTTCACCATGTGGTGGCGGCCACGGCCGTCGGCGACCAGGTCCCAGAGCTGGTACGCCTCCGTGGTGCAGTCCCACACGCGCGTGCGGTCGTCACCGTACGGGAAGCCGATGCAGCGGCCGGTGCCTTGGTTTCTGAACTGGAACGGGCCGACCGCAGCCGGGGCCTTCCCCGCGCGTGCCTGTGGTTCGGCCGCCCCCGCACCTGGGACTGCTACCGCGAAGGCGGCAACCAGCGCCGCCGCGAGCACGGCAAGTCGTTTGCGTGGTTTCACGAGCTTCCCCCTGTTCGACTGCCCCGAGGTCGTGAGCGCAGGTTCTCGCGCCGCACCCCACTCGAAAGGGGTTTCGCTCTGAAACACCTCTATCGGGTGAAGCGAGAGCCACTGTGGTGCGTGGCGACTCCCGACGTTCGGCATGCCCCCCGGGCGAAGGGGCGCTCGCGGAAGTGCCGGATGTTCACCGAGGCGGTACTTTCGCGAGTCAGCGGACCGGCCTACCTGCCCAGTTGGATCGATCTGCCGAAGCCCTGACACTCTCCGATCCGAACGTCCCAGCGGCAGACCGCCGGCCGGACCGTCAGTGGCCTCTGCCCAGGAGGCGAGCCGGGGCTTCTCCCGAGAACGACGCCCGGGGCCTGTTCTCAGCGGTCGAATCCCCCGGACGTGGTTCTCGAACCGCCGAGATACCTGGCGATGGGGAGAACATGGGCGCCGATGACCAACGGTCTGCCCGCCGGTGCCGTGGTTTCGAGTCTTGGCCTCCCCTTGTCGAAGTCGGCCTTGTTGGTGGCACCGTCGCCGGTCGGAACGTAGAACGGCCACAGACCGGCAGCCGCTTTGTCTTTGATGACCCGCTGGTCGTCGGAAGGGAACACGGCATCCGAGGTGACCACGCTCGTGAGTCTCTCCACGATCAGCAGCGAGGCGATCGCCCGCTGGAGCCTCCCGGACCTCTCGCCGAAGGCCATGTCCCAGTGCACCTGAGGAGGGGAAGCCCACGGTGGACTCGTGCGCTTCGTGTACGCCTCGTGGAGCTGGCTCGAGTCGTACCAGCGGGGGTCCGGATTGACCGGCCAGACCACATACGCACCCAGTTCGGCTTCGACGGTCACCACGCTTCGGGCGAATCCGGCGGTGATCGCGTCGAGCCGACCGGCGCCGGCCCACAGTCCCGAGAAGTCCGCGTTCACCCCTCCGGTCCAAGTGCCCGACACATCCCCGCTCGTTGTCGCACTGTCGAAGGAGATCGTCGCGGACCGGGAGTTGCCGAGCATGCTCAGCAACTCCCTGCTGCCGCCCAGGTACTCGGCGGGCTTCGGGGGCGGCCCCTGGTAGGAGCGAAGAAGCCTCTGCAAGGCCCTCAGGCGCACGATGTCCCGCAGTGCGGACGCGCCTTCGTTCGCGACCTCCGGGTGGTACGTCATCGCCCAGGCGTGGAAGACCTCGGGCAGCCTGTCCTCGTCCGGCTGAACCGGCAGTGTCTTGAGGTACTTGAGCCATTCCCTATGGACTCCCGCGCCGATCGCCGTCACGAGCGTGCTCTCCGGGGCGGACAGCGACTGGATCACGGCGGCGTACTCGTCGAAGAAGAACGGGCTCTCCCCTACCTGCCGGTTGAAGGTGAGGGACGCGGGCGGGACGGTGTTCTCACGGGCCCACAGGGCGACATCGGACGGCTCCAGCAAGGGCGCGGGCTGGATGAGCTGGGCGGTCGACGGAGAAGCCGGCAAGTCCTTCGACACGGCGTTGTACCAGCGGTTCTGGAGCTCGGTCATCGGGTCGGGCGGTGACGGCGGCACGGTGGGCATGGCGCTGGACCTTTCGCTGGGCGCTCCTGACCGGCCAGGGGGCGGCGGCCCCCTGACCCGTCAGGAGATCGGCGCCGCCCCTGAACAGGCGCTACTGCTCACGCGCCGCCGACGTATAGCCGAGGAAGCGGCCGATCGGCAGTACGTTGACTCCGATCAGCACCGGAACGCCGGGAGTGGATTTGGTGGTGAGCGTGGTCTCGCCCCGGTCGCTGAATTGCGTATTCGTCGTCATTCCGTACTCACCGCTACCGTTGTAGAACGGCCAGAACCCGAAGCCCGACTTGCCCCGGATTATTTGCTGATCCTGCTGGCTGAACGAGGTTCTGGCAGTGACGCTGATCTCCATGGCGTCGGCCACCAGGAGATTGACCGCGACTCGTTGGATATTCCCCGAGGCCCCGAATGTGCTTTCCCAGGTGATCGCACTGCCGCTGCGCCACGGGGGGTCACCCTTCTTGGCGTAGGCAGTGCCGAGGCCGGATGAGCCGTACCAGGCTCCGGCGTTCGTCTGGAAGCTCAGCACGTGCCCGAAGGAGGCTCTGATGGAGATCTCGCTCTGCGCGAAGGATTCGCTCAGACGCTCGGTGCTCTCACTGCCTCTCCACAGGCCGAAGAGGACGGAGCGCCGCCCGGAGGACCATGATCTGCTCACGTCCGAGCTCGTGGTCGAGCTGCGCATCTCGAAAGCCCGCTGGGGCGCTTGCGAGAGGTCCCGCACCAGGTCTTCGTAGCCCCGGGCCCAGTCCGGCGGCGCGGGCGGTCTCTGCATGTAGGGCATCAGGGCCTGTTGGGCGGAGCCGATCGGGTCGAGGATGATCGCCGCGTACGCCGACGCTCCCTGTTGCGCGACGTCGGGCGCGTTCACCATCGCCCAGTTGAAGAAGATGTCGGGGAACTGGTTCACCGGCGGTATCGGCTTCAGCGATTGCAGGTATTTCACGAAATTCTGGAAGTTCTCCTCGCCGACCTCCTGCTTGACGTCGATCTTCGTCGCCGGCCGCAGGGCGGACATGACCCCCTTGTAGTCGGAGAAGAGCTGGTTCCCACCGCTCTGGGTGTAGTTCTGGTCCAGCGAGAACGGCGGGATGTTGTTGAGGAAGGACCAGAGGAATGTATCCCCGCCTTCCGTGGTGAGAGGGGCCGCCGGCTGGAGGAGCTGGAAGGTTTGATTCGACTGGCCCAGCCCTTGGGTCAGCGCGTTGTAGAGCTGGTTCTGTACCGTGATGAACGACATGGGGCGTCTTCCCTTCGCGACGGGTTGGGCGGGAGGCAAGTCCGGAAAGCTTCCTTTTGGGGGCCGTGGTCAGTTCTTTGTCACCTAGAGAACCAGCTCGGACATGATGCTCGCGCGGGTGACGGATAACAACCGTCGTTTTTCAGGATCAGCATGTATTGGCCACGCTCACCGGTGCTCTTTGCCTACCGTGTTCACCGGGCCGCGGTGCATGTGGGCCGCGTTGATCGGGCCCGACGGCGGTCGGCAAAGTGGTGCGGGCGACGCTCGGGCTGTATCGGGTGAGTGCTCAAGAGGAAGATGTGCCGTGAGCGATGGCTGGTTGGCCCCTGGCGGAGACGTCAACAGTGCGGGGAGCAGACGGATGTGACGCCGCGTTCCCGGTGGGCCGAGGCCCGCCCCCCGGCAGTGGTGAGGCAGGCGCGGCCGGCAACCGCCTCTCCTGGCCGGCTTCGTCCGGCTTCCGGGCATCAGCAGCGCAGGCCATGCTGATGGCCGCGGTCGCCGAGGGCGTTCTGTACGGACATCAGCCGGCCGGTGTTGCCGGACGCGTCCTTGAGGTACTGGACGGCCGGGTACCGGGCCGGCTCGGTCAGGGATTCCAGCGGGAGGTCCACGCCCGGCGAAGGGTTGGTGCAGAGCGCGACCGGCTACCGTCCCGGACGGGTCGGACGAGGTAAGGGAAGATGCCGTGCAGGGGCGGAGTGTCCCTCACGGTGTCACCTCCGTGCACCGCGGACCGGCCGACCCTCCGGCACCGCGACAGGGCGGGCCACCCGAGGCGGTACAAGACCCTTCCACGGGCCGTCGCCACGGCCCGGGCACCACGCCGCCCCGCACTCCGGTTGCCGGCAGTCGGCGGTGGGCCGCCCGCCGGCACACGGGAGGCCCGCCGCCCCGGTCAGTCGGTGCCGAACTCCATCGCCGCCCGGTCGAGCATCTGGTCGTCGTCGCCCTCGACCTTGCCCCGGGAAGCGATGACTTCGGCGCCGCCTTCCGGCATCGCGCCGATCAGCCCCGTCGAGGCCGCCTGGGCGGCGCCCATGAGGGTCGCGTGCGTATTGCCGACGATGCCCAGACCCGCGTACTGCTCCAGCTTCGAGCGGGAGTCGGCGATGTCGAGGTTGCGCATGGTGAGCTGACCGATCCGGTCCACCGGACCGAACGCCGAGTCCTCGGTGCGTTCCATGGACAGCTTGTCCGGGTGGTAGCTGAAGGCCAGGCCGGTGGTGTTCATGACCGAGTAGTCCTCGCCGCGCCGCAGCCGCAGCGTCACCTCTCCGGTGACCGCCGCGCCCACCCAGCGCTGGAGCGACTCGCGGATCATGAGCGCCTGCGGGTCGAGCCAGCGGCCCTCGTACATGAGGCGGCCGAGGCGCCGGCCCTCGTTGTGGTACTGCGCGAGGGTGTCCTCGTTGTGGATGGCGTTGACCAGGCGCTCGTACACGGCGTGCAGCAGCGCCATGCCCGGGGCCTCGTAGATGCCGCGGCTCTTGGCCTCGATCACCCGGTTCTCGATCTGGTCGGACATGCCCATGCCATGACGTCCGCCGATGGCGTTCGCCTCCATCACGAGGTCGACCGGGGTGGCGAACTCCTTGCCGTTGATCGTCACCGGGCGGCCCTGGTCGAAGCCGACCGTCACGTCCTCGGCGGCGATCTCGACGTCGGGGTCCCAGAACCGAACGCCCATGATCGGGTTGACGGTCTCGACCCCGGTGTCGAGGTGCTCCAGGGTCTTGGCCTCGTGGGTGGCGCCCCAGATGTTGGCGTCGGTGGAGTAGGCCTTCTCGGCACTGTCCCGGTAGGGGAGGCCGTGGGCGAGCAGCCACTCCGACATCTCCTTGCGGCCGCCGAGCTCGTGGACGAAGTCCGCGTCGAGCCAGGGCTTGTAGATCCGCAGGTGCGGGTTGGCGAGGAGGCCGTAGCGGTAGAACCGCTCGATGTCGTTGCCCTTGAACGTCGAGCCGTCGCCCCAGATCTGCACGTCGTCCTCGAGCATCGCCCGGACCAGCAGGGTGCCGGTGACGGCCCGGCCGAGCGGCGTCGTGTTGAAGTAGGCGCGCCCGCCCGAGCGGATGTGGAACGCGCCGCAGGTGAGTGCGGCCAGGCCCTCCTCGACCAGTGCCGCACGGCAGTCGACCAGGCGGGCGATCTCGGCGCCGTACGCTGTCGCGCGGCTGGGCACCGACGCGATGTCGGGCTCGTCGTACTGGCCGATGTCGGCGGTGTACGTGCACGGGACGGCGCCCTTGTCGCGCATCCACGCGACCGCGACGGAGGTGTCGAGGCCTCCGGAGAAGGCGATGCCGACGCGCTCGCCGGCGGGCAGGGAGGTGAGGACCTTGGACATAGGAAGAGTATGCATGGTTGCGCATGAACATGCAATGGTGTCGTTCGTAAGGGCCCCGGCTCCCCCGCTCGGGGCCCCTACCGCCCGGGCCATACCCGCCCTCGCCCGTTGTCCGCCGTGCGAGCGCAGCCGCCGGCCCCCACCGTGCGGTGGCCGGCGGCGTCAGAGCTGGCTGGTGATGGTGCGGTCCGTAATCTCGGTGTCCCTGGCGAGCATCATCGCCTTGCTGAGGATCACCGAGAGCGTGCCGTCTCCCTCGAAGGGCAGATAACCCTGGTCCGCCGCCGGGGCCGCCTTGGGGACGATGCACAGGTACCGATCGTGCGGGCTGATGAGGATGTTCCCCGAGCCCAGATGGATCTTGTACGTGTGCAGGTCGCCTCTGACGTGCAGGAACCGGCCCTCGATCGTGCAGCGGCCGGCTATCGCCAGGCGCGGCAGGAGCCGGGTGAGCAGCGTGCGGCGGGTCTCCGCGCTCTGGGAGAGTTCGCCGAAGCCGTAGGAGTTCCAGTAGTCCCGGAACCGTCCCCGGGGGCCGCCGTCCTGCCAGGTGGGGTCGTTGCCGACGCTGGCCACCCCCACGAAGAGGTCGACGTCGCGCATGACCTCGCTCAGCGCCAGGGCCGGCACGTCCTCCAGGGGAACCGGCTCGGAGGGGGCCTCGCGCCAGCCGAGCCGGTACTCGCCGGAGCCCGCCTGGGCCATGTGCTGGGGTGCGTCGAGCGGGTAGAAGCGCACCTGATCCGTGCTGACGCGCAGATAGCTGCCGGACTCGGCGATGTCCGTGTCCCAGTCACCTTCGATGCCCTCGATCCAGAACTCCGCGCGCAGGCCCCAGGCGGGCAGTTCCCGGATGGCGGGCGGGTACTGGTCGTCGACAGCGAGGCGCAGCTTGTTGCGCCAGCCCCGGGCCGCGGCCAGCGAGTGGAACTGGTGCTGGCGCAGCACGTGCGAGGCGAAGCGGTTGGAGTAGCCACGGGTGGCCCGTTCCGCGCCGGTGAGCAGGTACACCTCGCGGTGGGCCTGCTTGAACGGCTGGGTGACGGCGTGCCGCTCCAGCCACTCGCGCCACGCGGTGATCGCGGCGATCCCGTGGTCGATGGGGTGCCACAGCTCGACGGTGGCGTCAGGGCCCGGCGTCACGGGTGCGTCGGTGAGGGTGCGCAGCGAGCCGTCCGCGAAGCCGCATGTCCGGCCGTCGACGGTCCACAGCAGGCGGCGGGCGAGGGTGCCGACGAGCGGGTGGTCGAGGTAGCGCTCGCGCCACGCCGCGTAGGGCAGGGTGCGCCGGGTGAGGAAGAAGCGGTCCAGTCGCTCCGCCTGAGCGCTGAGCATCCTGTCGATGTCCTTGGCCGCCGCCTTGAGGTCCTTGACGGCATCGGGGTGATCCCGGCGGACGGCCGCGGGGGCGGCCTTGACCGGCTTGCCTGCCGCGTTGTGCCAGGTGATGACCGCTTTGCCGGCCCTTACCGTCACATCGGCCGCGCAGTCGCCCAGTGTGTGCCGGGCGTGGCCGACCTCGGTCAGCCCGTAGGCGGGGACGGCCAGCTCCTCGATCTCGTCACGGCTCAGGCCCACGGCCTCGGCTCGGGCCTGGAGGGCGGTGTCGATCTGCTTCAGCGTGCCCTTGTAGGTGACGCGGGCGGCGAGCCGGGCCAGCTCGGCGAGGGCGGCGTCACCGTCCGTCCGGGAGAGGGCGAGCACACCGGCGTTGGCGACCTTCGGGCTGCGGGGGCCGGCGCCCGCCACTTTGCGTAGGGAGACCTCCACGAGTGCGCCCAGCGCGCGGGCGGTGTCCGGGTGCGGCGGCAGGCAGGACAGCAGCCAGGCGAGCCCGCGCAGCGCGTCCGCGTTGTACGGGTCGTACTCCTCGTTGACGTCGGGCCCGTACTGCCACCCGATGAGCCGCACGGTACGCGGGTGGCCCACCGGCGCGAGCCAGGACAGCAGTCGCTCCCGCACGGCGTCGGTGTCCGCGCCGAGCTCGGCGAGCAGCGCCCGGCCCTCCTGCTCCCACTTCCCCGACGGCCGCGCGGTGCGCGCGGTCGCGGCGTGCGCCAGCAGCCGCCGCCAGGCATCGTCCAGCGTCGTCAGCTCCGCCAGTACCCGGTCGGACCACGCCTCTCCGTAGTTGACCGCCGGCTCCGTCAACCCGGCGACGAGCTTCTTCTGCCGGGCGTCCGCGGCCCAGGACTGCGTCACCGTGCGCCGGAGCACGGGGACGACGGACCGCGGCAGTGGCCGGCCCGCGGCGAGTTCGACGTCGACCAGGTGCCACAGCTCGTTCACGTCGTGAGGAATGTGGTACCGGGCCAGGTCTTCCAGGTTCTGTGTTCCAGCCGTCTCCGTCATCATCCACCCACCAGTGCCACGAGCTTGAGGAAAGTGATCTCGGTGCCCGACGGGAGGTCGAGCTCCTCGTCGAGCTCCTCGACCTGCCGGTCGCCGACGAGCACGAGGAATCCGTTGCGCGCGAAGGCCGCCACCGCACGCTCGTAGCACCGCTGCGGATCGAGCCGGCGCCCACCGGCCGCCTTCGGTCCGTTGAGCAGCAGTTCGGCCTCGGTGGGCCGGATCAGGCCGCGGAAGCCCGCCGGCTCACGGGCCTGATAGTCCGCCACCTCCTCGAACACCCGACGGCGGATCACCTCACGCAGCGTCAGCCGCTCCTCCGCGATGTCGAGCGTCCGCGCCTCATTGCGGTCCCCTGCTGTCGTCTCGTCGACGAACCTCACCATTCCCATGTCGCTGAGAGTAGGAGCGACCACTGACAATCCGGCGGGACCGGTCGGGGTCGAGCCGTTGTCGCCCGAGCCGTGGGCCGAAGCCGAGTAGGGACCGGCCGCCGGCGTTCCGCAGGAGTGGTAGCTTGGGCGTATCCGACCTACTGCGCCACGCAACCCGGGTCGGGGTGGCTGTGCCTCCTCTTCTCTGCCCCCGCTCCCCTTCGACGGTTGTGGGGCCCGGCACGACGGTCAGCGGCCACCAGGTTCTCCTCGCAAGGTTCCGCATCATGGACCACGCCCTCGACAGGGCCGTACCCACCTCCCCGCCGGGGCCTCGTCCCCGCTCGCGCTCCGGTGAGCTCCCGATCCCGGATCGCCCGACCTCCGCGGCCCGGGTGGCCGGATTCGTCGCGCTGACCAAACCGCGCATCATCGAGTTGCTGCTGGTGACCACCATCCCCGTGATGTTCCTGGCCGCCGGAGGCGTCCCCGACCTGACGCTGGTACTGGCCACCTGCACCGGCGGATACCTGTCCGCGGGCAGCGCCTGTGCGTTCAACATGTACCTCGACCGGGACATCGACGCCCGGATGGACCGCACCGCGAACCGGCCCTTGGTCACCGGAGTGGTCTCCCCGCGTGAGTGCCTGGTGTTCGCCAGTGCGCTCGCTCTCGCGTCGGTCGGCTGGCTCTGGTGCCTGGTCAACCCGCTCTCGGCGGTGCTCGCGTTCGGCGCGCTGCTCTTCTACACGGTGGTCTACACCATGCTGCTCAAGCGGCGCACCTCGCAGAACATCGTCTGGGGTGGCCTCGCGGGTGGCATGCCGGTCCTGATCGGCTGGTCCGCCGTGACGGGCTCGGTGTCGTGGACGGCGGTGGCCCTCTGCCTGGTGGTGTTCTTCTGGACCCCGCCGCACTACTGGCCGCTGTCCATGAAGACCCGGGCCGACTACGCACGCGTGGGTGTGCCGATGCTGCCGGTGGTGGCCGGCATCACCACGGTGACCCGGCAGATCGTGCTGTACAGCTGGCTGATGGTGGCCATGTCGCTCTCACTGGGGCTGCTCGGCCGGGTGGGCTGGTTCTTCACCTGCGTGGCGGCCGGGCTCGGGTGCTGCTGGCTCCGGGAAGCCCACGCGCTCCACACCAGGGCCAAGGCCGGCCTCCGTGGCCCAGGGCTACAGGAGATGCGCCTCTTCCACTGGTCGATCAGTTACATCTCCCTGCTGTTCACCGCCATCGCCGTCGACCCGTTCCTCCGCTGACCGATCCGCGCTCGGCTCTCGTCCTCGTCGAGGCCGCCGGATCGGACACGTGCTCCCCGCCCGGCTGTCACGGGCGTACGACTGCGCGCGGCCTCCGCCGCCGCGCCACCGCTCGGTGCCGGTTCCCGGCTCCGGCCGGCGTCCTCCTGATGGGTCGTCCCCAGCCGGCGCAGCCCGGACAGCACGATCAGGGCGGCGCAGCCCGCCCAGCCGACGGGCACCACGAACGCGGCCTGCGGTCCGAGCCGGTCGACGGCACACCCGGCCACCAGCGTCCCCAGGGACATGCCGATGCTGAGCCCGGACAGCAGCCAGGTCAGGCCCTCGTTCAACCGTGCCGCCGGGACGAGGCGCTCCACCAGGCTGTTCGCGGTGATGATGCTGGGCGAGACGAACACGCCCAGCATCATCAGCACGACGGCGAGTTCGAGCAGGCTGCTCACGAACAGCAGCGGCACCGTGCACAGCGCCAAGGCAGCGGTGACGGCCAGCATCCGCACCGGCAGGCGTGACGTGAGCCGTAGTGCCCCCATGACGAGTCCGGCCAGACAGCTGGTGGCCGCCAGGCCGGCGAGGGCGACGGAGGCCTCGGCCCTGTGTCCGTGCTCGACGGCGAAGGCGACGCAGGTGAGGTCGAAGCCGCCGAAGACGCAGCCCAGGGCGGCGAAGGTGAGCGTCAGTGTCCGCAGGCCCGGGCTCTTGAGCACCGAGTCACCGCGGGCCGCGGTCCTCATGGCGGGTTCGGGCTCGGTGCGGCGCTGCGAGGTGACGGCGATCGTTCCCACCAGGGCGAAGATCATCGCGCATATGACCCCCGCCTCCGGGTAGACGGCCGTGGCCAGGGTGAGGGCAAGGATCGGTCCGATCACGAAAGTCGCTTCATCAGCGACCGACTCGACGGCGAACGCGGTGTGGAGCTTCGGTCCTTCCCCGTACATCGCGGTCCACCGCGCGCGGAGCATGCCGCCGATGTTGGGTATCGCCCCGGCCGCGACCACGCAGGGGAAGTCCGCCCACGGCGTCACCCCCGTGCCACTGCACACCACGAGTCCGGTGAGCCCGAGCAGCGCCACCGCCAGGGTGGGCCGCGCGGCGCGGCACTGCCCTCGGCGGTCGATGCTGCGGGCCACCAGCGGGCCGAACACGGCGATGGACACCGAGAAGGCGGCGCATACGGCGCCGGTCAGTACGTAGTCACCGGTCCGCTGCGAGAGCATGCCCACGATCCCCAGGCCGATCATGGCCCGGGGGGCACGGGCCACCAGCCCGGCCGCGGCGAGCGGCTTGGCTCCGGGCGTCGTGAAGAGGTCGCGGTACGAGCTGAGCACGAGCACCCCCAAAAAAGAGGTCGCGGTCAAGGAGACGACGCTGCCTCGGCGCACGCGGGTATCGCGGCACGGCGGTGCACGGCGACCACGGCGAAGGGCACGGACGGTGTGGCGCTCGCTCCAGGGTCACCGGGGGCGCGAGGGCGCTGCGGCGGAGTGCGCGGGGAAGCGTCTGATGGTCACGGGTGGAGTCGGCCCGGAGCCGCTCACCCACTCCATGCTGACACCGGGCCGCCGGAATGTACGGGCCCCGACGGTCGAGCCGGTGGACGATGTCCTGCCCTCCGATCGGGGGAAGGCGGTGTGGTCCAGGAGGTGCCCGGGAGGATCAGGTCCTCGGCGCGGCCGCGGGCCGCACGACATCCCTGCGGCGGGTCAGGTGTGCCTCACGCCGGGTGCATGGGGTGGGGTCTCCAGGAGCCCGGGGTCAAGTCGTGTTCACGGATTGGTGACGGGCGAATTCTGAGCCTGGTCGTACAGGTCCTCGATACGGTCCCCGAAGTAGGGCGCGAGCTGGTAGTCGAGGTTGTAGCTGTTGCCGATGTCGATGGCGTTGACGATGCCGACGCCGGTCTCCTCGTCGAAACCGAGGAACCAGGGGCTGCCCCATGCCGCGCCGCCGGCCACGGGGCAGTACAGCGCCTGCGGCATGCGCGGTGGCGGATTGGGGTCGTCCACGGAGCGGCCGCTGCAGTAGTAGAGGGTTTTCGGCTGCTGTGACCAGTAGCCGAACATGTACACCTTGGGGTGAGGGTGGATCACCTGGTTGAAGGCCACCCCCTGTCCTCCGACGGTGTCGACGAGTGATTTACCGACCGGGATGCCGACGACGGTGGCGGCACCGACGTCGAAGTTGTCGTCCGCTTTGTCGTGCCATTCGGGCAGTGAGAAGAGCTGTGTCGCCATCCACAGTCCGTACGGCGTGCGCCCGTCGTGGTAGCCGGGGGCGAAGACCCAGCTCGTGATGGACATGTCGATCAGATCGGTGCAGGAGCCTTTGGTCAGCACCACGCTCTTGTTGTGGCTCATGACGGCGACGCCGTCGCAGGCGACCTCGCCGACGACCGCGGGCGAGGTGAGGAAGACGGTGCCTACGGTCCGGCTCACCAGACCGTCGCCCTTCCACGGGCTGCCGCCGTCGGGAAAGTCCCCCGGCGGCCGGCTCCCCTTGGGCGGGTCCGGGGGTGGCGTCCGGGGGACGGTGGGCCGCACCACGACGGGCGTGGCCTGCCCGTCCGCGTGATCCGTCCGGCCGGTCGCTTCAGGGCGCGGGGATCCGGCCTCCCGTGACAGGCGCCTCGCGCCCCGCATCCGCTCGGGGGTCCAGAAGTCCAGCACCTGCTGGGGGTCCTGGTGCAGCTTCTGCACCCGGACGCCGGACACGGCCGCGGCCGGCGTCCCCGTGGAGGCGTCCCCGGCGAGCGGCAGCCCGACAGCAACACCTACCGCCATGACCGGGACGATCCATCGGGAAGCCTGGAGAACTCGCACACCCATGATGTCGGCTGCCACCCGTCTCCGGACGAGAGCCGACCGGGTGTCATCGTTCGGCGGGGCGACCGGAATCGCACTCCGTACGGACTCTCGCCCTCGGCAGCGCGCACCGGCGGCAGCCTCCCGCCATGGGCCGGCAGAGGGGTGAGCGCGTCGCGCGCGCCGTCAAGGGCGCGGCGAAGCAGGCTGCTCCGCCGCATGCCTGTCGGCGGAGTCCTCCGCCCGTTTGCTCGTGATCAGCAGGGAGAGCAGGAGAACAGCCACGCCGCATCCCGCCATGACCGCCCACGCGGGCCGGACCGCGTGGGCGAAGGTGGTGAAGCTGTTGCGGGCGGAGTTGTGGAGGCCCGTGGACAGGATCGCGCCCAGTACCGCGACACCGAGTGAGAAGCCTGTCCGGCCCATGGCCGTGAAGATCCCCGAGGCCAGTCCGGCCCGGTCGTGGGGCATGCCGGCGACGGTCATGGTCATGAGCAGGGGTGACGACAGGCCGATGCCGACGCCGAGGAGAACGTACTCGACCAGGAGAAGGACGCGGGAGGGGTCGTCCGCGAGGGCCGTCAGCAGGATCCCACTGACGATCATGGCCGTACACGCGACCACCAGGGACTTCCTCGGTCCGTAACGGGCGGCCAGCCGTCCCGCGAGGAGCGAGGAACCCCCCAGGGCGAGCGAAGGCGGCAGCATCCACAGGCCTGCCCGCAACGGCGACATGCCGAGCGCGTCCTGTAGGTAGAGCGCGCTGAGGAAGAAGAAGCCGCCGAACGTCCCGAAGAGACACAGCGCGCCGAGGACCGCGCCGCTGAACCGGATGTTACGGAAGAACCCCAGCTCGATCAGCGGTTCGGGGTGGTGACGCTCGTACACCAGGAGCCCGGCGAGGGACGCCGCGGCCACCGCCAGGCAGGTGATGACGATCGGCGAGGCCCAGCCCGCCTGCGGAGCCTCGATGATCGCGTAGGCCAGGGGGCCGAGCAGCGTGATGACCAGCACCTGTCCTACGGGGTCCAGGCCGCGTGGCCGCTCCGCACGCGACTCCGGCACACTGCGGGAGGCCACGGCCATGGCCGCGAGCCCCACGGGAAGGTTGATCCAGAAGACCGAGCGCCATCCCACGGCCGTGACGAGCACACCGCCGGCCACCGGCCCGAGGGCCAGGCCCAGGCTGTAGCCGGTCATCCACGCGCCCAGGGCGCGGGTCCGCTCGTCCTTGTCCGGGAAGACGTTGGCGATGATGGCCATGGTGACCGGGCCGAGCCCGGCCGCTCCCGCGGCCTGGAGCACACGGAACACCACGAGCCACTCCAGGGTGGGCGCGAAGGCGCACAGCACCGACGATCCGGTGAACATCATCAGTCCCACCTGGAAGATCCGCCGGTGGCCGAACCTGTCCCCGGTGGAGCCGGCCAGCAGCATCAGCGCCGCCAGCGCCAAGCTGTAGGAGGCCACGGCCCACTGCATGCCCGAGACGGACGCCCCCAGGTCCCGTTCCATGGAGGGCAAAGCGACGTTGAGGGCCGTGACGTCGATCCCGACCATGAACAGTCCGGTGCAGCAGACCGTCAGGGCGGCTCTCCGGGACCGCAGGCTGGGCAGAGGCATGGGACGACGTCCTTTCGCGGGGCCCCGGCAGTCAACCCTCGGCGGAGCACGTCCAGGATCCACTCCCCCGGCTCACGTTCGTCGCATCGCCACGGCGCGTCTCCGCCTGCGGCATGCCCTGGTCAGGTCGGCGCCACCGTGCCTGCGGAGCGGTCGGGCACGCCCGCGACGCGTTCGTCATCGCCGACGTCGCGCGCTCGACGGCCGAAGAGCTCGCCAGGTGCACGTACGCGAAGACCGTCCTTTGCCGTGGGAGAACTCGGCCACTTGACGTATCTCCCTTCACCGGAAGATCCTCCGATCGTTCCCCTCTCCTGTCCGTTCCTGTCCCCACACCATGAAACCGGAGAATTCTCATGGTACTTCCTGACCAACGCCTGACCACGAAGACGATGTCCCGGCGGGGCGTCGGCCGGCTGTTAGGAGCAGCCGCGGCCACCTCACTGCTCGGTGGTACGGGGCGCGCCGTCGCGTCCTCGTCGGGCACGGCGGACCTGGTGTTCCACAACGGCGATGTGATCACCATGGACCCGAAGCGGCCGCAGGCGACGGCCGTGGCCGTCCGGGCGGGCCGGATCGTCTACGTGGGCTCGGACTCCGGCGCCCGGGCGTTCGCCGGCAGAGGCGCCGAGACGGTCGACCTGCGGGGCCGGACGCTGATGCCCGGCATCAACGACACCCACCTGCACGCGGCGGTGTACCGGCTGAACCTCCCGCCGTACGCGCTCGACCTCGGCCCCGCCACCGCCAAGTCCGTCGCCGACATCGTCGCCGCCGTGGCAGCCGAAGCCGGACGCACCCCGGCCGGGGAGTGGATCCGTGGCTCCGGCTGGAACCCGAACCGGCTGACCGAGAAGCGGGAGCCGAACCGGGACGACCTCGACCGGGTGTCGCCCGACCACCCGGTGTTCCTCCAGGACAGCGGCTATCACGTCAGCGCGGTCAACTCCCGCGCCCTCGACATAGCCGGGATCACCGACGTCGGACCGAACGGGACCAGGAAGCCCGGCGTCGACTACGACGCCGACGGGCGCCCCACCGGCGTACTGCGCTACGGAGCGCAGGCACTGGTCCAGCTGCTGCTGCCGCCCCGCAGCCGGGAGCAGCGCAAGCAGGCGATCCAGGACGCGCTCACCCGCCTGCGGGCGGAAGGCATCACCAGCTTCACCGACCCGGGGCTGGGGCCCGGCGGTGACGGACTCGGCGGCGGCACCCAGGGCATCGAGACCCTCAACGCCTATGCGGACCTGGCCCGGGCCGGCACCCTCGACGCACGGGTGAGCGCGCTGTTCCTGCCCTGCTCCCAGTCCGGCGGATCCGCCGCGGCGGTCGACAAGGCGTTGCGCGAGTTCGCACCGCCGGCCGGTGTGGACCCCCGCCGGTTCGCGGTGCGCGGGGTCAAGCTGTTCTCCGACAGCGGCGGCGACCTGCTGGTCGCCGGCGACACCAACGAGGAGCGGGCCGCCGAACTCGCCGAGATGGTCCGTATCGCCCATGCCGCCGGCTACCAGGTAGGGGTCCACTGCTACCGGTGGGTTCCCACCGTCGTGGACGCGTTCACCGCCGCCCTGCGCCGCCACCCGCGACCCGACGCACGGCACATCGCGATGCACGGCGCGTTCGTCCCCGCGAGCCTCCTGCCCACCATGGCCAGGCACCGCATCGGCCTCGGACCCCAGGCACAGAGCTGGGCCAACGCCATCCACCAGGCGGCGCAGGGACCGGCCGGCGACGCCTTCCTGCCGTGGCGCTCGGCGGTGGACGCCGGTGTGCCGCTCCTCGGCAGTTCGGACGCCCCCGTGAACGCGCCGAACTGGCGCGCGGGTGTCCAGGCGCTGATCACCCGGCGCGGTGCCTGCGGCGACGTACACGGCCCGGAGCAGCGCCTGACCCTCGATCAGGCCCTGGCCGCCTACACCACCGCCGGTGCCTGGCAGGACTTCGCCGAGAGCTGGAAGGGCTCGGTGAGCGTGGGCAAGGTGGCCGACCTGTGCGTGCTCGGCGGCAACCTGCGCACCACGCCGCCGGACGAGATCACCGGTGTGCCCGTGGCCATGACGGTCTTCGACGGCCGGATCGTCCACGCGGCCTGACAGCGGGTACGCCCTGCCCGCCGCTGGTATCACGACCACGGGATACCGCCGGCGGGCTCCCGGGACGGGTGGGGCAGGAGCGTCGTGCGGCACCGGACAGCGTGAACCTGGTGTGTTCACCAGGCGGCCGGACCCGGAGGCCGGTGCCGTGACCGGGGTGCGTTGTCCCGCGCCACCGAGGGCCGGGCGGTGCCGTCATGGAGATCGTGGCATCGTGGCGGCATGAGCCTTGAAGTGCGCCCGGCGTCGGTGTTCGAGGACGTCCGGGCCTTGGTCGGCCCGAAGTCTCCTGGTGCCGACGTCTGCTGGTGCCTGAGCTACCGGCTCCCGTCCAAGCTCAACAACGAACTCCGTGGGCCGGCCCGCGGTGAGTACGTCGACCGGCTGTGCCGCACGCAGCCGCCTCCCGGGGTGCTCGCCTATGACGGCGACGAGCCGGTCGGCTGGGCTGCCGTGGCCCCGCGCTCGGACACGTCCTTCGCCCGCAGCCGCACCATCCCGCACGTCGACGACCTGCCGGTGTGGTCGCTGTGGTGCATCCGCGTGCGCCCCGGTCATCGCAAGCAGGGGGTCTCGCACGCACTGATCGCCGGGGCGGTCGAGTTCGCCCGCTTCCACGGCGCACCGGTGATCGAGGCATACCCTCTGGACAGCGGGGACGCCCGGGTGGACACGACGATGGCGTACGCCGGGATCCGGAAGAACTTCGAGCGCGCGGGATTCACCCACGCTGCCGACACCACCTCGGTGCTGGCCGGACATCCCCGCGTCCTCATGCGACTCGACCTGCGCTGACCCGCCGGAGCCGGCAGCATCACCGCCCTGCGGAAACGCCCTGTGCCGGCACTGCCCCCGTCGGCCAAGCCGTTGCGGCTTCCGCCCCGCCTGCCCGGTAAGCCTGCGGGCCCTGCCGTCCCGACTCCCCGCTCGGAAGACGCCGGAGCGGCCGTCGGGCTGGAGCACTCGGTCGCGATGGAGCCGTACACGGCCCTCGTCGTACAAGGTGGTGCGGGACAGCTGCGCCCAGCCGGACGGCGTGCCGGCGGTCAGCGGTGCCTCCTGGCCGGTCTACTGGCCGTGGCGGGAGCCCCAGATGAAGAGCGTGACGATGACGAGGGCGGCGATCAGGGCCCCGGTGGGCGGCCACGGGCGGGTGTTGGGGGTGTGGATGGTGTCGCCGTCGGGTGGCCCGTCGTCGTGGGCTTCGTGCCGGTGGCGGGTCCGCTCGGCCTCGGCCTTATGCTTCGTGGTCACCTCGTCCCAGGTGATGCCGCACTTGTTGCACCGATACCGATAGCCGGACATAGCACTGCCCCTTTCCGACACGAAAGTCCCGCGTCATGGCCGGGAACCCGTAGGGCTCCCGAACCCTAGTGCTACCTGCGGAGGGGCCGGAAGGAACTTCGGAGGGGTTCCCACGTTCGAGGGAGAACCCGTAACGGCGCCGTGGGAAGGGAGGGGTTCGAGGGTCTGCGGTGACGAAAGGGCAATCCTTCGTTTGAGGGGTTTACTTCTCCAGCGCTTTCCCGGGACAAGCGGTACCCGATAGCCCTAGCGCTATGACTTTCATGAAGGCAAGACATTACGCGGCGGTCGCCATCACAGCGGCGCTGGCCATCGGCGGTCTGGCATCGGCACCGGCCTCCGCCGGCACGACAGCCGCCGCGACCCCGGTCGTCCAGGCGTCCTCCGAGGCCGCTGAGAGGGCGTACGCCGCGGGGTGCGGCTGGAACGCGAGCAAGGGCGGCGAACGGGCCTACTACGAGCACTGCGCCACCAATACCAACGTGTGGATCCAGGTGAAGCGGTTTCCCCGGTCCAACTACCACCGCTGTGCGGGACCGGGCCGCACCAACCTGGACGCCGACGCCACCGGCGCCTGGTACGACAGCAATTACCGGGGCGGGCTCTGCTCCCACCCGGGGGACACCGGGCCCTGACCGGGGCGCCGGCCGTCACGGTCGGCAAGGGCCGCTCGTCCCTGCGGAGTGACGGGCGGCCCGGTCCGGAAGGCCCGCCTGGGGCCCGCGTTCCGTCGGTGTCGGCCCGTCACCTGTAGCGGCTGTGCAGGCAGGAGTCCCTGATCACGTGGGTGCGGGAGGCAGAGGTTTTCCCAGGAGACTGGATTGCCCGGCCGGCGTCGGCCGCGACAGGTCGGCGCGCGTACCTGGGGTCATCCGGGTACGGCACCGGGGTCGACGCCGGTCAGGTCACAGCTTGCGTCCCACAACCGCGCCGCGACGGCGGTGTCGGCGAGGTGGTCCCACAGCGGTTCCTGCCGGGGCTCGCCGCGCAGGCCGAAGACGCGTGGTCCCCACAGCCGGCCTCCCCGCACGGCCGGGTCGAGCACCGCGCGGACTGCGGGCCATGCGCCGGCGTGCTTGCCCTGGACGAGGAGGGCCGCGGGTGCCGCGCCCAGCCGGGCGCCGGTGGTGCGCGTATGGACCGGCGGCCGTGACGGGGTGAGGGAGTCCAGCGCGCCGCCGGGATGGACCACCACGCTCGTCACCGTGCTGCCGGCGGCGCGCAGGCGGCGGTCGAGTGCGACGCCGAAGTACATCTGCGCCAACTTGGAGCGTCCGTAGGCGCGCTTGGGCCTGTAGTCCTTCCGGGATTGCAGGTCGTCCAGATCGAGCCGCTCGGACTTCGCCGCGAAGCTGCCCATGGTCACGACGCGGGCCGCCGGCGCGGCCGACAGCAGCGGCAGCAGTCGCTGGGTCAGGGCGAAGTGCCCGAGGTGGTTCGTGCCGAACATGAGCTCGTGACCGTCCTCGGTCTCCCTGCGCGGCGGGTCGTCGAGCGCGACACCGGCGTTGTGGACCACCGCGTCAAGGCGCTCCACCTCCAGTGATTCCACCGCCGTTCCGAGCGACGAGAGGTCGGCG
This sequence comes from Streptomyces albireticuli, assembly GCF_002192455.1. NCBI lineage: Bacteria > Bacillati > Actinomycetota > Actinomycetes > Kitasatosporales > Streptomycetaceae > Streptomyces > Streptomyces albireticuli. The sequence goes on along the minus strand of NZ_CP021744.1, from coordinate 7,971,567 downwards.
AGGTCCAGCCGTACGGCGCGTACCCGCGCACCGGCGACGCGCGCACGGATCGAGGCGGTGGCGGCCTCGGCCTTGGCGGGATTCCGGCTGCCGAGTACGACGGTGGCTCCGGTCGCCGACAGCTGCTCCGCGACGAAGTACCCGATGCCGGCGTTGCCGCCGGTGACCAGGAAGACGCGGCCATCGGCACGCGGCAGCCGTTGGACGTTCCACGGCGGGGTGGAGGATGCGGACGACATGGCGACGGGCTCCCTTGCTGGTGAAGGCGGCTGCGACTGCTCCGCCGGCAACTGGGCACCACGGTTCCAGCGGCCACCGACACATCGCCCAAGGATCACCGACAGTCCCGCCAGGCGGCCGACATCCCGCGTATACGGTGCCGTCCCGTCGCCGCACCGCGCGGGTGAGCGGCGCGTCGGCCGGCGGGAGCCGAAGGCGTCGCGACGGACGCCTCTATGGCCGGTGAGTGAGGTGTCCTAGATCACTGAAGAGTTTCGTCAGGAATCCGTCATTCCGGCTTCTATCACCCTACGCTCACCGAACGCGACAGGAGAACCACAGAAACGACACACCACCACAGAAAGCGAACATGAACAGAACCATCAAGAGAGCCGCGAAACTTCTCGCCGCGCCGGCCGCCGCCCTGACCCTCCTCATACCCGCCCTCGCCGCGACCGCGACTCCCGCGGCCGCCGCGACCGACAACTACACCTTCACCAACACCGACGGCACCCTCAACGCGACCGGCAACCGCGACGGCAACCAGATCTCCGTCACCCCCGACGGCACCAACTACACCAACTGGCGCCTCATCAAGCTCAGCGCCCCCGGCACGTTCAACATCGCCAGCACCTCCTCCGGCAAGTGCGTCTACGCCTCCCAGCCCGCCGTGCAGCAGTCCTGCGGCAAGGACGGCGAGCAGTGGCACTTCCGCCCCGTGGACGGCAAGCCCAACGCCTTCGGCATCGTCCGCCGCGACGACTCCACCGGCACCGAGTACTGCATGGACAACCGCGGCGGCCTCCACCTGTGGGGCATCCTCGCCCAGCCCAACACCTGCAACGGCAGCGCGAGCCAGGAATGGACGATCCCTGCGTCCAAGGCGGCCGAGGCCAAGAGCCTCGCCCTCGACTACTACGCCGACCTGTGCGCCAAGAAGACCTCCACCTGCTCGTGGACCCAGAAGTCCGAAGGGCAGCCCGAAGTCCTGCCCCGGCAGCCCGCCTCGTCGGTCTGGTTCAACGACACCAGCGGCACCATGAAGCAGGTCTTCACCACGATCTACCACTCCGGCTGGGCACAGTCGTACTCCGCGGGCCTGTCGTCCTCCGTCGGTGTCTCCACCCCGGTCCAGGCGATGATCGCCAACCAGCTCACCGCGACGCAGACCTACCAGTCCGACGAGACCACCGTGAACGGCATCGCGATCGACGTCCCGTCCAAGAACTACGGCTGGGTCGACTTCGCCGCCGTCGGCAAGAAGGTCACCGGCACGTGGACCTTCAACACCGACAACCAGCCCTGGACCACCGACGCGACCGTGACCGTTCCCGTCATCAACTCGGCGGCCGGCTCCACGATGTACGTCGCCCACACCAGCACGAACGCGCCCGGTAGTGGCACCAGCAGCGACGACATCAAGCCCACCGCTCTCGCGAAGACCGCGTCGAGCACCATGGACGTACCCGCGGGCGGCAAGCTGACCGCCCACAAGGGCGGTGTCCAGGTCAGTGACGCCAACGGCAGCACGATCGCCACGGTGCAGCCCGGCACCGTCACGGACACCAGCGGCACGACCCACAAGGTCAGTCTCGCGGTGAACGGCAACACCGTCACCCAGACCATCGAAGACGTCACCGGCGACACCATCACCGGCACGATCACGCCCCCGACCTTCTCCCTGGGCGGCGGCACCTCCACCGCGGCGGAGAAGACCGTCAAGGGGATGACGGGGGCGAAGTCCTTCATGGCCGCTCCCGCTGCCAAGAACAGCGACGAGCACGACAAGTGCATGGCCAAGAAGATCGGCACCAGCATCGTCGTCTCGGGTGCCATGGGCGCCCTGGCCGGTCCCGAAGGAGTCGCCATCGGCATGCTCCGCGGCGCGTTCACGGGCATCGCCAAGGGCGTCATCGAATGCTGACCGAGCATGTGATCTGACCGCCTGAAACGACTGTGCCCTCTGCTGCGAGCCGGCAGGGGGCACGGTGTTTTTGGCCCAGGCAGACGTGATCACCATCCATCGGCCCTATGCCGGAGCAGGGCACGTCCTCACCTGGAGCCGTGACTGTGAGAAGGTCTCCCGGATCTTGGAATGCGAACGCACAGGAAGGAAGTGAAGGTGGCGAGGGACCGGACGAGCAGCCCGCCAATGAAGGGGGTGGGGCTGAAAAGCCCCGCATTGTTGCCCAGATGGCCCTTCACCCTCGGTCTTGTCGTTCTCACGCCCCTGATCCTGGCGGGTTGCGGGTGGCTCAACCAAGGCGGGTCGGGCCTGCTGACAGCTGCCGGTGTCGTGGTCGTCCTGCCCCTCCTGGTCGTGGCCGGAGCGCTGTGCGGGGCCGGGCCCGGCACCTGTGTGGCGATCCTCGGGTTCGCCTTCGTCCTCTTCGTCGGGCCCGCGATGGACGACTATGTACTGGATCGGCGCGGCACCCGGTACGAGGCGGTGATAGCCGACACCAGCAGCTATCACAGGAAGCACGGCGCGGGGCACACCTGCACCGTCGTCCGGTCGGACGCCGGGCGGAGCCTGACCTACAAGATCGACGATTCCGACGGTTGTCAGGAGGACTTCGAGCCGGGGCGGCGCGTGACGCTGGTGGTGGACCCGGAGGACTGGCTGGCGACGCGACTGAGCAACAACGTCAACGGCCTGTCATCCGGCATGGCCTGGACCTGTGGCGGACTGCTCGCGGCCATGGAGGCCCTCATCCTCTACGGCCGCCTTCGCCGCAGGCCCCGATTCGCCTGACTTGCGGACACTCACCGCGGTCGGCCCTGCGCGCGTCGGCATTGTCCGGCGAGTCGCTCTGGGCGCGGAATTCATCAGCGCCCAGAGGGGCCTTCACTCGTCGCCGTCGTAGTGCTCGTACCGGCCGTGATGGATCACGATGCGCTCAGCCATGGCAGCGCCTCTTCTCCGCACGTGCGGGTGAGTCACGCCTATGGTGCGCCGATACGGCAACAGGCGCATCTGGGCGCTGCCGCACGCGTTCGAACACCCCGTGAGTGGAACGACGTCGGTGTCCGGGACGGCATGAGGGCGGGCCGGCCACCAGGAAGCGGTGCCCAGGGGCACAGAGGACCCGTCAACTCTTCCAGTAGTCACGGAGGGGGAGCTCGACCCAGGTGTCGGGAGGTCCGGTCACTGCGCGTGCGTCGGTGGGGCGAAGTCCCGCCCAGGCACAGGCGTGGGCTACGGCGTGGTGCTGGTGGAGGTAGGCGAGGAGGACCTCTTCGGGTGTGAGTGTGGGCACGGAGCCGTTTGGCCTCGACCGCTGCCGCGCGTTCGGCGGCGTTCAGTCCCCGCTCCCCCTCCGGGACCACGAAGAGGTCCGGCGTGGGTCCGGCCAGGCTGAGCCGTCCAGGCGACCAGCCACCGAGCACGGGGCGCCAAGGGTCGGCTCCGGCGGCCACGAGCTCTTCCACGAACTCGGGCTGACCGTCCATGAGGACTTCCCACCAAGCGATCGTCCCGTCCTTCGGCTCATCGTCGTCCAGGAGGTGATCGGCCAGGTCCGCATGGCCGGCCTGTGGCTCCCCGGAAGGCATCACCAGATGCACGATCCCACTGCTGCCGGTGGCGTCAGCGCCTTGGCTCCGGTCCCGGTGCTGAGGAACCTCCTGGTGACACTGCCGCCGCTCCCGCGCGTCGGCCGTGAACAGCCGCTGCCGCACCGCACAGCGCAGGCAGAGATTCAGCTGGTGTCAAAGCCGGCTGGCGATCCTTCATACCGCCGCCGTGTCAGTGGCGGAGTGTTCTGAAGAAGGCGCGGATGTCGTCGACGAACAGATCAGGAACCTCGAACGCGGGGAAGTGCCCGCCTTCGGCGTGCTCCCGGAAGAAGACGGCGCTGTCGCCGGGGCCGAGGACCTTGCGGACCAACGGGTCGCTGGAGAACAGCGAGGAGGCCGTGGGTACGCCTGAAGAACCGCCCCAGCCCGGGTTGTCGGCGTGGGCCAGTTCCCAGTATCTGCGACCAGCTGCGTTGCGCGGCTTCGAGCCCGGCGTGTTCCTCCGTGCTCAGGCCGTCCGGCACCGGGAAATCCTCGCCGGCCATGCCGAGCTGGAGCCAGTCACCATGAGTGTGCGCGCCGATCACCCGGTCGGCAGCAGCATCGCCACCCGGCCGGTCACTCCCGCGCCGAGGTCCCCTCGCTTTACGCCGAAGCGCTCGTAGCCCAGACGGGTCATCAGCTCTCCGAAGGCGATGGCGGTGCGCGCCAGACGGTCGTGCAGGTCATCGAGATCGGCCTGCGGGATCTGGATCCGGAATGGGCTGATGCCAGCACACATGATCATCAATATATGGCTGTTCCGGGCGGATCGCCATGAAGAGTGCGCAGGCGGCGCCGCGTCGATCAGGCCGCGTGGCCGCGCGGGGACGTCCGTTGAGTGAGCACCGAAGCGGAACCAGCGGAACTAATGGATCACCAGTTCGCGTCCTGAGCCATGTCCTTCCTGCCCGTGGCAAGAGAGAAGAACATGATCCAGGCAACCACAGGGGCTCTCCTGTCCCGCCGCGCGATGCTGGCCCTCGGCACCGGGGCGGCACTGGCAGCTCTCACGGCGAACGCCGGCACGGCCCACGCATCGGCGTCGGGCGAGGGCGAGGTCTCCCTGCGACTCGCGGAGCTTGAGCGGGAGCACGACGCCCGCGTCGGAGTCTTCGGGCACCACGTGCGGACGGGCAGAACGGTCCGTTACCGGGCCGGTGAGACCTTCCCGATGTGCTCGGTGTTCAAGACGCTCGCGGCCGCGGCTGTCCTGCGCGACCTCGACCGGGACGGCGAGTTCCTCGCCAAGCGCCTCCGGTACACCCGGCAGGACGTCGACGAGTCCGGCTGGGCTCCGGAGACGGGCAAGCACATCGCCGACGGGATGACTGTCGCGGAACTGTGCGACGCCGCGCTCACCCGCAGCGACAACGCGGCGGCCAATCTCCTGCTCCGTGAGCTGGGCGGCCCGGCCGCCGTCACCCGCTTCTGCCGCTCGGTCGGAGACCGGACGACCCGGCTCGACCGCTGGGAGCCCGAGCTCAACTCGGCCGAGCCCTGGCGCGTCGAGGACACCACCACTCCCTACGCGATCGGGCGGACGTACGCCCGGCTCGTGCTCGGCAACGCGCTGTCCCCCCGGGACCGAAGGCAGCTCACCGCGTGGCTGCGCGCCAACACCACCAGCGACCACCGCTTTCGCGAGGGCCTGCCCGCCGGGTGGACACTGGGGGACAAGACCGGCACCGGTGACTACGGCACCGCCAACGACGTGGGCATCGCCTGGGCTCCGGACGGCTCCCCTGTCGTGCTGGCGGTGCTCACCACCAAGCACACGCAGGAGGCCAAGGCGGACGACGCCCTGATCGCCGACGTTGCCAGGCTGCTGGCGACGTCCCTCGGCTGATACCCCGCCAGGAGGTCGCACTGTCCGGTTCACCATGCCGGCTCAAGCCGCGCCGGTGGACCGGGCCGCGACGCGCCCAGGCGCGCATGGCCGCACGCAGGTAATCAGCAGGAGTCGACATGTTCATACTCGCGCTCATCGCGTTTCCGTTCGCGCTTCTCGCCGGTTTCGGGCACGGCGGCCGACTCGTCCTGCGCGGCATCAGGGCGGGAGCCTGGTCCGCACCAGGTCTGTGGGGCGGCATCGGGCTGCTGGCAGGCTCCGGTGCCGCGCTGGCGTTCGCCTACGGAATGTTCGCCGGCTTCGGCGGCCTGGACCGGAGCGAAACCTGCGGCGCCTCCTACGACAGCAAGTTCGCGGGGGAGCACGACGGTGATCCGCTCTTCCCCTTGCACAGCTGGTGCGGCGCCACCCACGACCTCGTCCCCTCCTGGGTCAACCCGAGCGTCATAAGCCTCACCGCCCTGAGCGTGGTCAGCCTCGGCGTGGCCGCGGTCACCGGCGTAGCCCGTATCACCCGCACATGGGCCGCCCGACGTGCCGGTCATTCTCCGGGCGTGCACGCCCCGTAGGCGGCGCCTGGAATCGCCCGCCCGGTTCAGCGATCCGCGCCCTTCCCCGGGACCGGCAGGCGCAGGAACCCGGTCAGGAAGGCACTGGTGAGGTAGAGAGCGGCGAAGACCCACATGAGTCCCTCGACACCCAGGGGCCCGAGGAGCAGGGCCACCAGGGCCGGGCCGAGGAAGGTGCTGGCGCCCGCGCCCAGGTTCAGGGCCGACATCGCCTGCCCCTTGTGGTCGGGTGCCAGTGACGGCATCAGGGCGGACAGCGGTACGTATCCGGCGAGCGTGGCACCGAAGAGGCTCACCAGCACCACGGCCACGGGGAAGTCGTCGCCGGCCGCGACCGTCCCGTAGTACAGCAGCAGAGTGGTCACCGCGCAGCCGACGCCGCCGCACCAGGCGACCGTGCGCTGCCAGCCGATGCGGTCACCGACCACCCCGAAGACGAGGTTGAAGAAGATGTTGGTGGCGAACATCGCGGACAGCAGCCGCAGCCACTCGCTCAGGGTGAAGCCGAGCGTCTCGGTGAAGAACACCGGCAGGAAGACGAGAAAGCCGAACTGAGGCGCGGTGTTGACGGCCCGCACGACCGCACCCACCCCGATGCGGGGGCGACGCCAGATGATGGCGAGCGAGCCGGACAAGGTGGCGAGGGGGCGTTCCCCGGCTGGGGCGAGACGGCGGCGGCCGGTGGGTTCGCGGACGAGCAGCAGGGCCAGGGCACCGCCCGCGACGACCAGCCCCAAGGCGAGCCACAGCGTGCTGTAGGCGCCGACGCGCGGCACGGCGAAGCTGGCGACGAGGGAGCCGAGGGTGGGCAGGCCGCCGGTGAAGGCGAACCAGAACCAGCCGACCGCTGAGCCCAGGCGCCGCCGGGGCGTCACGGCGGTGACCCAGATGAGGAAGCCGTAGGCGAACAAGGGATAGCCCAGGCCCCGCAAGCCGTAGCTGATCAGTAGGAGGGGGAAGTCGGTCGTGGGGAGGGCAAAGAGCAGCAGGACGATCTGGAGGGCGACCCAGATGCCGAGGCCGAGCGTCATGACGCGGCGCGGGCCCCACAGGTCGCACAGCGCACCGGAGATCCAGGCGGCGACGCTGGCGGTCACGCCGTAGACGCTGAACAGCAGGGCGACCTGCTGCTTGGACAGGCCCTCGTCCAGCAGGTAGGGCGACAGGTAGCCGGACTCGACGCCGTCTCCGATCATGAAGACGAGGACGCCGACATATCCCCAGGCGAGGGCCCGGGGCAGGCCGGCGCGGTCGGTCCAGTGTCTTCGGGGGGCGCGGTCGGCCGACGATGCAGGGTCCATGACAACGGTCACGGCAACCACCTTCCGGGGGCTGTACGGGGTGGGAGGGGCGCGGCGCGGCACGGGAGGCGAACGCGTCGGTGTGCGCCACGACGAAGCGCCACGATGAAACGGGGCGGTGCGGGCGTCAACGCGGTACGGGAAAACCCTCGCGGCAGCTCAGGACGGTGGCGTGAAATCGCCGTCCGGTCCGCGTCACGCGGGTCCGGATACGGAGCGTCGGCCCTGCTCAGGAAGGTGACTGCAAGGGCCTTGAGCCCGCTCCGGTACGTGAAGTACGCGTGAATTTCACACACGTGGAGTTCACGCTGGGGAAGAGGGACTCCGGCAGTGAGCACGCCCGGCGGTGTCAGCGACCGGGGACGACGCGTACCTCGACACCCTGCTCGCGCAGCCGCCGCACTTCCGGCACGGGGGCGGCGTCGTCCACCAGGACCAGGTCGAAGTCGGTGAGGGGGGCCAGCGCGTACAGGCCCTGGTTGGCGAACTTGGTGTGGTCGACGAGCAGGACGCGCCGGGTCGCGGACGCCATCATCGCCTGCTTGACCTGCACCGTCTCCGGCGACATGTGGTAACAGCGGCCGCCGGTGACGGCGGTCGTCGACATGAACAGCACGTCGGCGCGGTACGCCTGCGCGCTCTGCGCGGCGTGCGGGCCCATGAAGGCGTCGTAGGCCGGGAAATAGGTGCCGCCGAGCGCGATCAGCGAGACCCCGGGTTCCGCGGCCAGCGCGGAGACGACCGGCAGCGCGTTGGTGATGACGGTCAGCGGTGTGTGCCCGGCCATCTGCCCGGTCAGGCCCAGGCACGTCGTGGAGTCGTCGATCATCACGATGCGGCCCGGTGCGAGGAGGTCGGCCGCGGCGCGGGCCAGCCGCTGCTTGGTCCGTGTCATGGACGTCATGCGTTCGCCGACGCTGCCGTGGAACTGCGTCGACGGCAGGCAGCTCGCCCCGCCGCGCACCTTGCGCAGCCAGCCCTGGGCCTGCAACGCGTCGAGGTCGCGGTGCACGGTCATCACGCTGACGCCGAACTCCTCGGCCAGGGCGGACGTCCGGACGAACCCCTTGGCCGTCACCAGGTCACGCAGCCGCCGGCGCCGCTCCTCCTGACCGTCCCCGCCACTCACGCCGCCGCCCCTCCCCCGGCGCACCCCCGTACCGGGTAGTCACGCCGCCACCGTCATGTGAATCTCACACGAACCTAACACGGCGTGTCCCGGCCCTCCCTTGCCCGTGCCGGTCCCGGGAAGGACCTCACATCGCGCGCGTCCCGCGGTGCGGGAAATGCCCTGTGGCTGATTGACGCCCTGCCGGGCGGCGGGTTTCGCTACGTCCGCGAACCGGCCGCCGTCCCTGGTGACGCGGCCACTGCGAAGAGGCAGGTACTCGAAGTCATGTCGGTTCTCACCATCGACGTCGGCACGTCGGTGATCAAGTCGGTCGTCTTCGACGACCAAGGCCAGGAGATCGCGGTCTCGCGCGTCGCCACCGAGGTTCTGCGGCCCGGCCCCGGCCGGGCGGAGCAGGACATGGACGCGGTGTGGGACGGCGTGGTCCGCACCGTGCGCGGCGCCCTGTCCCGGCTCGGCCCGGACGCCGGCTCCGTGTGGCTCGTGAGCCTCACCGCGCAGGGCGACGGCTGCTGGCTGGTCGACGGCCGGGGCCGCCCCACCGGGCCGGCGGTCCTGTGGTCCGACGGCCGCGCCGGCGGTCTGCTGCGGCGCTGGGAGGCCGAGGGCGTCCTGGAGGAGGCGTACCGGCGCAACGGCTCCCTCACGTGCGGCGGCATGCCCAACGCGCTCATCAGCTGGCTCGCGGAGCACGACCCGGAGCGGCTGGAGCGCTCCGCGACGGCCCTGACCGCGGCCGGCTGGCTGTTCCTCAAGCTCACCGGCGTCACCGCGATCGACGAGTCCGACGCGTCCGCGCCCTTCCTCGACCACTCCACCGGCGACTACGACCCGCGCATCGTGGAGCTGTTCGGCCTCACCTGGGCCCGCCGCCTCCTGCCGCGCGTCCTGGGCGAGGACGAACGCATCGCCGAGATCACCACGCGTACGGCCGGTGAACTGGGCCTGCCCGCCGGGCTGCCCGTGGTCATGGCCCCCTACGACATCGCCGCGACCGCCCGCGGCGCCGGCGTGGTCGACCCGGGCCAGGCCTGCGGCATCCTCGGCACCACCTTGTGCACCGAGATCGTCACCCGCGACGTCGACACCGCGGGCGAGCCCTGCGGGATCAACATCGCCTACGGGGGCCGCGAGCGCGTCCTGCGCGCGTTCCCCACCTTGTCGGGCACGGAGGTCCTGGACTGGGCCGCCCGGACCCTCGGCGTCGAGGGCCCCGCCGCGCTCGGTGAGCTGGCCTTCGGCACCGGGCCGGGCGCCGGAGGCCTCGCCTTCCTGCCGTACCTCTCCCCCGCCGGGGAACGCGCCCCCTTCCTCGACCCGCGCGCCCGCGGCACCTTCTGGGGCCTGTCGCTGGAGCACACCCCCGCCCACCTAGCCCGCGCCGTGTTCGAGGGCCTGTCGCTGGTGGTGCGCGACTGCCTGCGGGCCTCCCGCACCGAGGTCCGCGAACTGCGCCTGTGCGGCGGCGGATCGGCCAGCGACGCCTGGTGCCGCCTGATCGCCGACGTCACCGGGGTGCCCACGGCCCGCAGCACCGACACCGAACTCGGCGCCAAGGGCGCGTTCCTGACCGGCCTGGTGCTCACCGGGGCCGAGCCCAGCATGCGCGACGCGGCGGCGAAGTACGTCCGGATGCGCGCCGGCTGGGATCCCGACCCGCGGCGGAGCGCCTTCTACGACGAGCTCTACGCCTCCTTCCTCACCTGGCGCGACGCCGCCCGCTCCCTCGGCTGGTCGCCCGCCGCCGCACCCACGCACGTACCCGCCCAGACGTCGGCACCCGCACCCGTAGGGAACGCCACCCATGCCTGATCACCAGCATCCGCGGCCCGCCCCCTCCCTCCTGATCGACCCCGACGCCGTCCACCTGGGCCTCGACCTCGGCACCCAGAGCGTCCGGGCCGTCGCCGTGGACGGCACCGGCCGGACGATCGGCGCCGCCTCCCGGCCGCTGACCGGCCGGCGCGACGGCGTACGCCACGAACAGGACCCCGAGCAGTGGTGGACGGCCCTCGCCGACGCCTGCCGCGAGGCCCTCTCCGGCATCGCCCCCGAACGGGTGCGCGGCCTCGCCGTCGACGCCACCTCCGGCACGATCCTGCTGACCGACAGCCACGGCACACCGCTCACCCCCGGCCTGATGTACGACGACGGGCGCGCCCATGCCCGCACCGAACGCGTCAACACCACCGGCGCCGCGGTGTGGGAAGCCTCCGGCTACCGCTCCATGCAGCCGTCCTGGGCCCTGCCCAAGCTCCTGTGGCTGCTGGAACAGCAACCGCTGCCCACCGGGGCCCGGCTGCTCCACCAGGCGGACCTGATCACCTGGCGGCTGACCGGACAGCAGACGGCCGCCGACGCCAGCCACGCCCTCAAGACCGGCTACGACCTCGTCGGGGAACGCTGGCCGGAGGCGGAACTGGCCGCGCTGGGCGTCCCGCCTCAGCTGCTGCCCGAGGTCGTACGCCCCGGCACCGTCCTCGGCACCGTGTGCGCCGACGCGGCGCGCGCCACCGGCATCCCCGCCGGCACCCCGGTCGTCGCGGGGATGACGGACGGCTGCGCCGCGCAGATCGGCGCGGGAGCACTCACACCCGGCGCCTGGAACTCCGTCCTGGGCACCACCCTCGTCCTCAAGGGCGTGAGCACCCGCCTGGTGCGGGACCCGGCGGGCGTCGTCTACTGCCACCGAGGGCCCGGCGGTACGTGGCTGCCCGGCGGGGCGTCCAGCAGCGGCGCCGGGGTGATCGCCCGGCACTTCCCCGGAGCCGACCTCGACGCCCTCACCCGGGAGGCCGCCGCCTCCGGTTCGACCGCTGTGGCGTACCCGCTGACCGGCGCGAGCGGGGAACGCTTCCCCTTCCGCGCCCCACAAGCGAGCCCCTTCGTCCTCGGCCGGCCTTCCGGTGAAGCCGAGCACTTCCACGCCTTCCTCCTCGGCGTGGCCTGCGTGGAGCGGCTCTGCTTCGACTACCTGGACCACCTCGGCGCCCCCGTCGACGGCCCCGTCACCTTCACCGGCGGCGGCGCCCGCAACGCCTACTGGTCGCAGCTGCGCGCGGACCTCCTGGACCGCGCCGTCCGGCTGCCCGAGCGATCCGGCAGCGCCACCGGCATGGCGGTGCTCGCCGCGACCGCCTCGGGCGCCACGCTGGAGGACGCGGCGGCCGCCATGGTCCGGGTGCGCACCGAGCTGTACCCCGACCCGGCGCGCACCGCCCGCCTGCTTCCCCGCTACCTCGACTTCGTCGACGAACTGACCCGCCGCGGCTGGCTGGAGCCGGCCGTGGCGGCGCACGCCCGCAGAAAGGCCGAGCAGTGACCGACTTCCTCCTCGTACGCCACGGCGAGACCGAATGGCACGCCGAGAACCGCTACGCGGGCCGCAGCGACGTGGCCCTCACCGACCGCGGACGCCGGCAGGGCGACGCCCTCGGCACCTGGGCGGCCGGGCAGGAGCTGGACGCCGTGATGTGCTCGCCGCTGTCCCGGGCCCGGCTCACCGCCCGGCCGACCGCGGCCGCACTGGGGCTGCCCCTGCACGTCGACGAGCGGCTGACCGAGGTCGACTTCGGCCGGGGCGAGGGCCTGACACGTACAGAAATGGCCGAGGCGTTCCCCGACGAACTGGCCGCCTTCCTCGACGACCCGGTGGCCCATCACCTGCCCGGCGGCGAGGACCCCGCCGCAGCGGCCGCCCGAGCCGTGGCCTGCCTGACGGAGACCGCGCGCGACCTCCCCGGCGGCCGCGTCCTCGTCGTGGCCCACTCCACCCTGCTGCGCCTCGCCCTGTGCGCGCTGCTCGGCATCCCCCTCTCCCGCTACCGCGCCGTCTTCCCGGCCCTGGAGAACGGGGCCCTGACCGAGCTGCGGCTGCGCGAGGGGCAGGCGTCCCTGCTGCGCCTCAACGCGCCGGTCACCGCCGGCGCCCCCACCCTCGCCTGACCCCTCGTCCGATCCTCCCTGGAGCACCACCGTGACCACCACCGTCCTTGCCGCGGGCGACCACTTCGTCCTCCCCCGCCTGCTGACCGAGGAACTCCGCGCCGCCGCGCCCGAGACCCCGCTCGACGTCCGCGAGCTGACCCTGCCCTGGCCGCACACCCCCTTCGGGCAGGTCGCCGACGTCGACGAGGCGTCGGGCACGGAGGACGAGCTCATCGAGGCGCTGCGTGGGGCACGCGTGTGCGTCACTCAAATGGCACCGCTGACGGAACGGGTCCTGCGGGCCTGCCCCGACCTGGAGCTGTTCTGCATAAGCCGCGGCGGCCCGGTCAACGCCAACCTGGCCGCCGCCACCCGCCACGGCGTCGCCGTCAGCTACGCCCCCGGCCGCAACGCCACCGCCACCGCCGAACACACCCTCGCCCTGCTGCTCGCCGCCGCCCGCGGCATAGGCGACGTCCACACCGACCTCAAGCGGGGCACGTGGCGCGGCGACTACTACGACTACGACGCCTGCGGCATCGAGATAGAAGGCTGCGTCGTCGGGCTGGTCGGCTTCGGAGCCATCGGCTCGCGCGTGGCCCGCGTGCTGGTCGCCATGGGCGCGCGCGTCCTGGTGCACGACCCGTACGTGCCGGCGGAGGCGCTCGCCGGCCTGGCCGAGCAGGTCACCCTGGAGGAGCTGCTGCGCCGCTCCCGCATCGTCTCCCTGCACGCGCGCGTGACGGACGAGACCCGGGGCATGATCGGCCACGCACAGCTCGCGGCCATGCCGCGCGGCTCCGTCCTCGTCAACTGCGCACGCGGCGCCCTGGTCGACTACGACGCCGTCTGCGACGCCCTGGACTCCGGTCACCTGGCGGGCGCCGGGTTCGACGTCTTCCCCGCCGAACCGGTACCGGCCGGTGCCCGCCTGCTGTCCGCACCGGGCGTGGTGCTCACCCCGCACATCGCGGGCGGCAGCCGGCAGGTCGCGCACAAGGCGGCCCGGATCGTCGCCGCGGAGGTCGCGCGCTTCCTCGACGGCAGGCCCTTGGCTCACTGTGCCAATCCGGAGGTGAGGGCGGGCTGAGGGCTGCGCGTTCCGGAGTACGGGGGCGGGGGCGGGTGGCGCTGCGCGGGGCTTGTTCCCCAGCCCCGCCCCTTCCCGATACCGGGGCTCCGCCCCGGACCCCGGTCCTCAAACGCCGGACGGGCTGAATCGTTGCCCGGAACCGGGCGAAATCAAGCCCGTCCGGCGCTTGAGGCCACCGCGCGTCAGCGCGGCCGGGCGCCCGGGGCCCTCCCCGGTTTCGGGAAGGGGCGGGGCTGGGGGAAATCGCCCCCACGTACGGCCAGTCGGCACGGTTACGCAAGGTATCCGAAGAAAGCCGCCGTAAGGGGATATTCACTAGCGGAACGGTCATCCGGTCGGCAGCCTTGAGCCATGAACGCCCAGCCCCATGACATGCCCAGCCATTCCGGGCTCGGCGCCCCGATCGATGCCCGCTCCTTGTTCGCCCCGGAGCAGGCCGCGCTGATGACCACGCTGAGAAGCCTGGCACCCGCCGACTGGGGCAAGGAGGCGGTGCCGGGCTGGACCGTCCAGGATGTTGCCGCGCACGTCCTGGGCGACTTCTACGGGCGTCTCGCCCGGGACCGCGACGGCCACCAGGGCGGCCCCGGCTTCGCGCCGGGTGAAACGCTGGAGGCGTTCATCCACCGCATCAACCAGGAGTGGGTCGACGCCCACCGCCGGGTGAGCCCGGCCGCGCTCACCGACACACTCGACCTGATCGGCGGGCAGGTCGCCCGGTTCTTCGAGGCCACCGACCCCGGCTCACCCTCACTGGGGGTGTCCTGGGCCGGGGTCGATCCGGCGCCGATGTGGCTGGACAGCGCCCGCGACCTCACCGAGTACTGGACCCACCGCCAGCAGATCCGCCACGCCGTCGGCCAGGACACCGACCCCGATCCGCGCTTCCTGTCCCTGGTCCTGGACACCTTCATGCGGGCCCTGCCCCACACCCTGCGCGAGGTCACCGCGCCGGTCGGCACGCAGATCCAGGTACGGATCGCCGGCCGGGCCGGCGGCAGCTGGACGGTGACGGCCACCGGGGATCACTGGTCGCTCGCCGAACCGGACGCCGAACGTCCCGCCGCGCTCGTCGGCCTGGAAGCGGAGACCGCCTGGCGCCTGTGCACCCGCGGCATCCAGCCGGACAGCGCCCTGGCCCGCGCCCGCATCGACGGCGACCGCGAACTGGCCGAAGCGGCCTGCCAGATCGTGTCGATCGTCTACTGACGCCGACCGGTTCGGCGGCAGTCATACGTGGCGACGCCTGCATCCCATAGCCGCTGTCGCTGCCCAGGACGAACGTCATGGCGGCTCCCGGCCGGTACGGGTCGGGAGCAAAGAGTGCCGGCCAGGGACTGGAGCCGGCCCTCGCAGGCGAGGGTGGATTCCAGGGGGATGAGCGTACGGGCGGTGGAGTGCGGTGCGCGCAGGGCGGCGCGCACGCGCTCCGGGTCGATGAGCCCGAGCCGTGCTCACCCGAATCGGTGACTGTCGCCATATCGAGCCGGGCCCTGAAGCCTCCGGCGGCAAACTCAAGGGCCGCTCCGTTCAAGCCTGTTCGTAACGTGGCGGCGGGACTAGGCTGGGCATCGCGGCCCCGGCCCTCGGCAGCATCGAGATGTGAGTCGCTCCGAGGAGGTACGTGGTGTCCGTAGAACGCAGCACCGTCCTCACCCCCGCAGAAGCCTCCCGAGGGGCAAGCGCGCGCGTGTCCGCACCGGGCCGTCGCTCCTCGCCTTCCGGCGGGCCACGAGACCACGTGCTCATGGTCCGTGGAAGCCTGGACCTTTCCGGAGTTCCGGTGCTGCGCGAGCGTCTCCTGCGCGTATCCCACAGCCCCGGAAGCCGGCTGGTCCTCGACCTGTCCGGCGTCACCTCCTGTGACGCCCTGGGCCTTGGACTGCTCGTCGCCACCGCCCGCCAAGCCCGGCGCTCCGGCGGCGACCTCTGCCTGCTCGCGCCATGTCCCGCTGTCGCCCGGGCGCTCAAAGCCAGTGGGCTGAGCAGGCTGCTCCCAGCCCTTCCCGGTACTGAGGGGCAGCCCGGTGCCGGAGCGGACGACGGACTCGTCCCGCACCTGGGTGATCACAGACAGAAGAGCGGCCGCATCAGCGGCCGCACTGAACCCCCGGGAAGCTTCCGCGAAGAGCACCCGCCGGAAGCCGCCTGAGACCGGATCCCAGCGAGTCGATCTCCGCGGCCCTTTCCGCTGGGGTAGCAGGGGACGGGCACCAGGTTCGCTGGGACCGAACCAACCTGGACTGTCCGCTCTTCCACCCCGCGGCTTGCTCCGTCTCGTTCCCGCCTGCCCTTGAGAGCTCGTACCCTCGCCGGTGCCTGCCGGGTGGCGCCCACCCAAGTGGGCACCACCCGGGGCGTACGGGGTCAGTGCTTGAAGGCGTCCTTGGCCTTCTCGCCGGACTGCTTCAGGTTTCCCTCGGCCCGGTCCGTCCTCCCCTCGGTCCGCAGCCGCCTGCTGCCGGTGACCCGGCCCAGGGTCTGCTTGATCCTGCCGTGGAGCACCTGCTTCTTGTCCCTGATTTTCTTCGCGAGGCTCATAGAGGGCCTTCTCTCATCCGTAGGGCTCGGCTACCGCGCGTGTGATCTCCGTGCAGCCCGCCCTTCCCCTGGAGGACGGGCCTGGTGCGGATTACCTGCGGCTCCCGGCGTACCGGCGTCCACGGCCCCGGTGGCCTCGACGGTGGCGGGCGAAACCCAGGATCCAGACGATCAGCACGACGGCCGCAGCGATCCACAGCAGGGGCACGACGAAGCCGAACCCGAACAGGACCAGGGCCAGCAGGAGAAGGACGAGCAAAAAGATCATGACCGGGCCTCCAGACGGGGACAGGGAGGATTCCCTGAGTTCCGCGGGGTCCGGGCGAAGCTGGACGGGGGCGCCGCCCGGAGGATGCCCGGGCGTCGTAGCCCTACGCCGTGGTGTTCAGTCAACGCCCGGCGCCCCTGGCTGTCAACGAGCCGGCGATAATGGCGCGTTCCGGTCCCGCGACCGGGACGGGGGCCGGCGAGGTGCTCAAGGCCTCTTCGCGGTGTGGTTCTCCGCCGCGTCGGCCGGCGTGCGGGGCTCCGCACTCGCGCAAGGGGAGGATTCCCGCACCGATGCGCACCGAACGCGCCCCGCCGGGGCGCGTTCGGTGCTCGCTGCCGCCCGGGGACCCGGGTGACACCGTGCAGGCTGGCCCTCCCCGCGTCGTCCGGACAGTCGTCCGGCACCGGCCGGTTCAGGCCCTTTCCCCGGTACATGGCGGACCGCGCCGTACGGTGGCCGTGTCTGGTGGACCGTTGCTGACCGACCAGACCGAAGGCGGGGACGCCGCTCGCGCTCCGCGCGCCTTCGGTGGTACGGAACAGCGGCGCAACCACGCTGGCGACAGCACAGCGTCGGCCGACCCGGAGGCGGCGATGGCGAGTTGGACCGCCGACCCGAGCAATCCGGCGACCGCAGCGAGCGGCCGCACGTCTGCGACTGGGTTGTCGCTCAGCTGCCCGCTGTCCCGTTCCTCGACGTCAGGCCGCGTGCCAGGCGGTGAACCAGGCGACCGGCCTCGTCGCGGACGGCCTTCCTCCTCATCGGCAGTGGACGCACTTCTCGCGCTTGCCGGTGGTCACGGCAGCCAGGCGTTGGTAGCTGCTGAGGAGATGCTTGCAGCACCTTTCGATGGTGAATTGGTCGGCGTCAATGCGTGCTTGGGCGGTGACGTGACCGTTGTCGTCGAGAGCTGCGCGGAGGGACCTGAGGAGTGCGACGGGGTTGTCGGGTTCGAAGAGGTAGGCGTTATGGCCGTCGGAGAGGATGCTGGTGATGCCTCCGCTGGAGGGGTTGACCACAGGGATCCCGGAGGCCATCGCTTCGACGACGGTGCAACCGAAGGTCTCGTAGGGGCAGGCTGTGCAGAACGCGTCGCAGGAGGCGTAGAGAGCGCTGCGGTCGGCGCCGCGGACGAAGCCCAGGAGGTGGATCCGGGGTGAGGCCGCGGCAAGTTTGGCGATCTGGGCGGTGATGTCGGGCGGGCCTTCGCCGGCGATGAAGAGGGAGAGGTCCTCGTTGCCGGGGGTGGTGCTCAGCTTGAGAAAGGCCTCGATGACAAGGTCCAGACGCTTTTCACGGGCAAGCCGACCCAGGTAGAGCACGCGTTTGCCGCGGCCGTCGTAGCGAGGTGCCAGCTTGGAGAGAACGGCGGGGTCGGCGCAGTCGGCGCTGAACGAGTCGACGTCGACGCTGTCGAAGGGGACTTGCTCGATCCGCACGTCGCTGAGGCCGCCCAGAGTGTCTGCGGCGTAAGGGGTCGCGCAAATGGCGGTGTCGAAGTGGCGGTACACGTAACGCATGACGGGCGGGAACAACGAGGTCGCCAGGTGGCGCCAGACCGGGTAGCTACGGGCGAAGTTGAAATGGTCGCCTTGATACTGGGCCACATAAGGCACGCCGTGCCGTCGTGCGTAAGCGTGCCCCGGCAACCCCCACGATCCGAATACGAAGGATCGTTCAGGGTCGATGACGACCACCAGGTCCGGCGCGATCTTCTCCAGTGCGCTGTCGATCTGCGCGAGCGCGGCTCGGCGCGGGACGCGCAGCATCGGATAGGGCAGCCACGGCTTGGCGGCGTAGGAGAACAGCTCCAAACCCTGCGCGCCCGTCGTGACCCGGGTGCTGCCGTCGGTGAGTTCGGGAACCAGCAGGCATAGACGCACGTCCTGCTGCGAGGCGAACCACCGGGCTCGCTCCACATTTCCCAGCGAGATTCCGCTGACCTCAGGCGGAAAGCTCGCGGTGATCCAGGCGACGGTCATCGGGGCTGATTCGGCACGAGGAAGCAACTGAACGACCTTTCCAGCGGTATCAGGGCTCTCCCTGACTCACGGAGGTGAACCACTCCGGGGTCGGTGGAGAGCGATGTGGGGGGTTCAGCGGGCCTGTGCGGCCCCTGGCAAGCAGGGCACCTGACGTCCCGAGGGCCGCCAGGTGCCGTCCCGTTCGATGCTCTCGGTCTCGCAGATCGATCACGGCCTGTACGTGCGCGTCAGCTACCAGGGGTACCAGGCACCGTTGTACCACTGCTCGTTGGCGCTGTCGTTGTGGTGATCCATGTTGAAATCCTCGGGGTAGTTCTTGACGTGGTTGTTCGGGTAGGTCCAAATGCCGGCGGACTCGTCGCAGACGTAGTCCCAGTGGCAGATCGTCTTGACCGGGATGTTGCCGAAGGACCTGTCGGCGCCGGCGAGCGGAGCGCCTATGAGACCACCGAACGGCACGGCTCCACCGTTGGCTCCGGGAGGACCCTGACGCTTGGGGTCCGAGATGAGAATGGCGTTGACGTTGTCGAACGTCCGCCAGTTCTCGGTGACCCAGATGTGGACCACCCCGGCGCCCAAGGAGTACCCGGCCATCTTGACGTGCTGGCCCGGGCACGCGGCGCGCTGGTCGCGGACCAGCCGGTTCAGCTCATTGACGCCTGCCCGGGCGCTCGCACCATTGGGAATCTGGGTGGGGTACCCGACATGCTGCTGGATGTTGCCGTAGAAGCGGTCGTTGTTCCATGAGCTGCCCGTGCCCCCGACAACGATCGTGTAGGTGCCCTCGCACGGAGCAGCCGCTTGCGCTGTGGACTCCTGAACCACGGAAAGCCCCGTTGTCAGCAGAAGAGCGGTCAACGCGGCCGCGATTCTCCCTCGTCTCATTCGATCTCCCCATGTAGTTGGAGTACTCGTCGGCCAAGGTCGCCGAACGACCATGACAGCGGTCGATGAAATCCTGATGACCTGCGGGCACTGACGGAGCACGCGCCAAGGGCGGGCAGGCGGAGGTCCCGGCGACGATCTCGAACCAGTCCGCCCCGTGCCCGGCCACCGCCACCGCCACCGGCGACATCGATCGACTGCTCAGGCGTCGCCCCCTCGTCACTCGTTCGGTAGAAACGTATGCGCTCCCCGGTGTGGTCCGGGATGCTTCGGGCATTTCCGGGCTAGGTGCGGATCTGCACTGTGCACGGACATCAGGGGGTGCTCCATGGATCAGCAGGAGTTGTACGAACCGCCGGTGATGGTGGAGGTCGGTGACTTCGCCGATCTCACGCGCGGCGAGGCCCTCGGGTCGCAGTACGAGGGCGGATTTCCTCCCTATGAGTGGTACCTGGGGCCCAGCTGAGACCGAGGCCGTCGATCCATGGCTGGTGACGTGTGGTTCGTGGTCCTTCCGGACGGTGATTCGGGCTCGGCCGCCGCGCGGCTGCTGAGTCCCTGGGCGACCGAGGCCGTCGCTCACCACTCCGGCCGGCCGTGGGTGCTGGGCAGCTGGCCGGACGGCCATGTGACGGTGGGCGCGGCCGGGGCGCGGCGGCTGGCGGTGATCGGGCGCTGCCCGGTCACCGCCGGTGAGCTGTCCGCGCGGGCCGGCCGGGTCCGTGATCTCGCGGACGTGGAGCGGGCGGCCCGAGATCTGACGGGCAGCTTTCATCTTCTGGCCTCGGTGGACGGCCGGGTCCGGGCCCGGGGCAGCGCGTCCGGGGTGCGGCGGCTCTTCCACGCACGCGTGGGCGGGGCGGTGGTGGCCGCCGACAGAGCTGACAGACTCGCCGCGGCGGCCGCGTCCGCCACGGGGGCCGGGCCCGGCGTGGACGAGGGGATCCTGGCTCTGCACCTGCTGGCCTCGCCTCTTCCGTATCCCTTGGACGAGCGGTGCGTGTGGCGGGGTGTGCAGGGCCTGCGCCTCCGTGACTGCCTGCTGATCGAGGCGGACGGCCGGGCGCGTCCGCGGCGGTGGTGGACGCCTCCGGAGGCGGAACTCACCCTGGCGCAAGGGGTGCCCGCGGTGCGCGAGGCGCTGACCACCGCGGTGCGTGCTTGCACGGCCGGCGGCGGCACGGTGAGCTCGGACCTCTCAGGAGGCATGGATTCCACCAGCCTGTGCTTTCTGACCGCCCACGAACAGGACCGGAGTCGGCCGGAGAAGGCCCGGCTGGTGACCCTGCGCTGGCGGAGCCTCGACCCCGACAACGACGACGACGCCTGGGCGGCACACGCAACCGCCATGCTCCCCGGCGTCGGGCATGTGACACCGTCCCCCCATGAATGGCCCCTGTGGTACAGCGGTTTGACGGATATGACCGGCAGCACGGTCCCTACCGACGAACCGGGTCCCTGGGTACGCGACAGCGCCAGAATCACGACGGCCGCCCGCCTGATGACCGCCCGCGGGTCACGCCTGCACATGACGGGCGGAGGCGGCGACGAATTGTTCTCCGCGCTTCCCCCGCACCTGCACGACTACGTCCGAAGCCATCCGCTGGCGGCGTTCGCCCGCCTCCGCGCACACCGCGACTCCCAGCACTGGCCCTTGTGGCCGCTGCTGCGCCGGCTGGCCGACCGCCGGACCTTCGCCCAGTGGGTGGCGGCCTGGGCGGACAGCCTCACCGAGCCGGAGCCGCCGCCCACCACGCCGAGCCACCGCGCCCCCTCGACGGCGTGGGGCGTGGACCTGCGCATGCCCTCGTGGGCAACTCCTGACGCGGTGCGCGCCGTGCAGAGCCTGCTCCACGAGGCCGCCGGGACCGCCGAGGCCCTCGCACCCCGGCGGGGACAGCACACGGCGCTCGCCTGCGTACGGAACGGTGGGCGCGGCGTCCGCCAGCTGGACCACGTCTTCTCCCGCGAGGGACTGGCGTACGCCGCGCCCTACCTCGACGACCAGGTGCTCGACGCGGCGCTCGCCATCCGTGTGTCCGAGCGCAGCGCACCCGGCCGGTACAAACCGGTACTCGCCGCCGCGATGGACGGAATCGTCCCCGGCTCCGTCCTGCGCCGGCGCACCAAAGGCGAGTACAGCGTCGACTTCCACCACAGCCTGCGCCACAACCGGGCCGCGCTGGTGGAGCTGTTCGACGACTCGCACCTCGCCCGCGCCGGCCTGATCGACGCGGCGGCCGTCCGCACCAGCCTGCTCGGGGTCCACCCCACACCGGACGCACTGCGTTCCCTCGGCCCCAGCCTGGGCAGCGAGATCTGGCTGCGTACCCGTGCCGGAAACGTCCGCCCACCGAGCCCCGCGACCACCCTAGGGGCACCGTGAGCCTCGGCCTCACACAGTGACGGACGTCTGCGCGACGCGCCCGGAGAACGGCATGGTGCCAGGAGTACGGTCCCGGCCCGCTCCGTGGCCGGCCGAGGTGGGAGCGAGGCGGCCGTGGCCGGACGCCCGCATGTGAGCGACCGTGGGGTCCCCTCGATTTCACTCCGCGAAGGGCCTCTACGGTCGAAAGCGTCCGATGTTCCGCCGCAGATGGGAAAGATCATGATTACTGGAGTGAACAGGGCCGTGGTCTGGGTCCTGGACCAGGACTCGGCCTTGGCGTTCTTCACCGACAAGTTCGGCCTGGAGGTGCGCGCGGACGCGCCGTTGGGTGAGGGCATGCGCTGGGTCGCCGTGGGTGCCAAGGCCCAGCCGGAGGTGCAGGTCTCCCTGATGGTCCCGGGGCCGCCGATGATGGACCCCGCCTCCGCCCAGCAGCTCACCGCGCTGATCGAGAAGGGTGTCCTGGTCGGCTGCACGTTCACCGTCGCCGACTGTCACGCGGCCTTCGCCGACCTGTCCGCGCGGGGCGTGACCTTCCTCCAGGAGCCGCAGCCCAGGCCGTGGGGGATCTCCGCGACTCTGCGCGACGACGCCGGAACCGTCCACGAGATCCTCCAGCCCCACCACCAGGGCCAGGAAGCGACCGGCTGGAACCCTGACCGCGGCCGGCACGGCAGCCCGTCGCTCCGGCCGCCGGAAGGGTTCCCTCGTCCTCCCGGGCGCCCGACGGGTGGCCGCACCGACGGCCGGCGGAAACGATGACCACAACCGGGCCCTTCCGGGCCGTCCGGCAACAAGGTGGAGCCATGGCTTACGACGAAGTACTCGCCGAACGCATCAAGGAGCGGCTGGAGCCCGAGGGGGTGGTCGCGAAGAAGATGTTCAGCGGCCTGACCTTCCTCCTCCAGGGAAACGCCCTGGCCAATCTGTACGACGAGGGCCTCATGGTGCGCGTCGGCGAGGATGGAACCGCCGAAGCCCTGGCCCGCCCCGGCGCCGCGCCCCTGGTCATCCGGGGCAAGGAACAGAAGGGCTGGGTCCTGCTGGCGGAGGAAACCCTCGACGACGACATCCTGGACGACTGGCTGACCTGGGCCATGGACGTCACCGCCGAGCTCCCGCCCAAGTGAGCCACCACCGGCCGGGTCCGGAGTCACACCGGCATCACCCGGGAGAACGGCCGGGCCGGCTGTCCCGGCCGAGGCGAGCCCGCCAAGTCATCGCGCGGCGCCGGGCGGACCGCCGACCATGCCGCAGCACGGGGCGCTCCCCGGTCGATTACCGGCCGGGTTCCGCGGACCCGCCCGACCACTCCCCACACACCGGTCGAACGGGCCATGATGGTCCGGATCCGCCTGCCGGGGAGGGGTGTTGGGGATACAGGACGAAACAGCGGGGCAGCCCGTCGGCGAACTCGCGGACCGTGCCCGGGACCTCGTGCGGCGATCCACGGGCGCCCGCGCGTTACCGGCGCCGGAGGAGCCCGCGCAGGGACCGCCCGCCGCCGAACGGGACGCGCTCATCGAGGAGATCCGGCAGTTGCTGCCGGAGCTGACCGACCGGCTGCCCGGCGACGCGGTGCTCCCGGCGGTCCTCGCACGGCTGGGCGCGCTGATCGGCGCCCGCTGGACCGAGACGCGCGAGGAGGCGGACCGTAAGGAGGCCATCGCCCTGCTCCGGCAGGCGCGGGAAGGTGACCGGCTCGGCACCGAGATGCGCACGGACGCGGCACGGGACCTGCTCGTCCTGCTCGCGGGCCGGTTCGGCGCGCGTCGCCCGCTGAGCCTTGAGGCGGTGCAGAACCTCCTGGACGTCTCGGTGCCCGAGCGACTGGACGGACCCGGGTTCATGGAGGCCCTGCCCGAGTTCGAACAGCTCGCCCACGAACTCGCCGCGAGCAAGCGCGAGGGACTGCCGCAGGGCATGGCGGAGATCCTCGCCTTCCAGACGGAGTTCCACGCGGCACTCGCCGCCGGGGACGGCCCGGCGATGCTGCGCCTGGTGGGCCGGATGAACACCCTGGACCAGGGTCTGCTGGGGCCGATGGCACAGTTGGTCCAGCCGCTGATGCGCATGATGCCCGCTTCGGCGGAGGAACTGCCCTCCGCCGGCCTGCGGCCCCCCACCCAGGACGAGCAGCAGGAACTGCGGCCGCTGCTCGGCCTGATGGCCGAGATCGCCCAGCCGGGCTCGCTCTCGGCGGACCAGATCTCCGGCCTGCTCCGGGAGGCCGAGGAGCCCGCGCCGAAGACGGGCCTCCAGGTGTCCGACAGCGTGCTCGCCATGGCCCGCGCGCTCCTGGGTGCCCGTACCGGCGACGCCGGTCAGTACGAGGAGGCCCTGCGCCTGCTGCGCAGAGCCTCCGAGGAGCAGGGGCAGGACGAGGATTTCGCCTGGCTCGTGCGCGGGGTGCTGCCCGGGGTTCTCGCCGGATCCGCGCTGACCGGCGGCAGCAGACTGGACTCCGCCGTGGCCGAGCAGTTGCTCCAGCAGTCGCTCGCGCCCGGCGTCGGACCGCTGGTCGCGCAGCAGCCGCAAGGCCGGCCCGGGACCCTGGACGTACTTCGGTCGAATCGGCAGATGCTGCTGATGACGAAGCTGTCACAGGCCGCCGACGCCGAGGACGTACCGGCCCTTGAGGACCTGATCGGGGAGGCGCTCGACCTGCTGGACGAACTCGACGCCCCGGACGGGCCCGACGCGACCGGCGGGCAGGCCGAGAGCCCCGAGGCGGCGGGCGCGCAGCGGTTCATGCCGCTCTTCCTCCTGGGGTACGCCCATCTGGCCCTCGCGAAGGCCACTTCCGACGCCGACGCCCTGCGCAGCGGGAGCCACCACCTGGACCAGGCGTACACGGCCGCGCAGTCCCAGCCGTTCGCGCGGCGGCTCATGGACGCCCTGTGGGCGCCGCTGATGGCCCTCACTTCCTTCCTCGATCCGGAACCCCAGCGGGTCGCCGCGGCGGTGGAGCGCGCCCGCGAGTCCCTCCGGCACACGCCCGTCGTCGCCGACCAGCGGATCCGCACCCGGATGGGCATCGCCATGGCGCTCACCCTCCGGTACCGGGCCGAGCCGGAGCCGGCCCTGCTGGACGAGGCCCTCGCCGAGCTGGAACGCGCCCGGGGCGAGCTGTCCTCCGGCACCGCTCAGGTCGCCTCCGCGCTGTACTGGGAGCTGGCCGAGGGCTACGCCACGCGGGCCGGCGGCGGCGCCGGGCCCGATCTGGCGCGGGCCGTCGCCGACGCCCGCGACTCGCTGCGCGCGACCGCCGCCGACGTCCTGCTCCAACAGGGTGTCCAGCACGGGCTGGAAGTCGCCCGCGGCGGCGCCGCACGCGGGCTGACCGCCGCTTCCTGGGCCGCTCGGGCTGACCGCCCGGACCAGGCGGTGGCCTGTCTGGAGGCCGGCCGCGCCCTCGTGCTCGCGGCCGCGGCCGTCTCGGCCACCGTGCCGGAACGGCTCGCCGCGCTCGGTGAGGAGGAGCTGGCCCGGCAGTGGCGGAACGCCCGGCCCGGCGCGGGAGGCACGGCCCCCGGCGCGGAACCGTCCACGTTGCTGACGGCCCTGCTCGACGGGCCGCTCGACGGACCCGAACTGCCCAGTGGGCTGCGCCGCCGGGCACTGGAACTCCTGCGCGGACAAGACGAAGGGCAGGACGGACAGGTGCCCGAGGTCACCGATCTGCGGGACGCGCTCGCCCGGTCCGGCGCGGACGCGCTCGTCTACCTGCTGCCCGGTGAGAAGGACGAGGAGGGCTGGGCGCTGCTCCTGGTGCCGGACCGGCCGCCACGTGTCCTGCCGCTGCCGGCCCTGTCCGCGCGGGGCCGCGCCCCGGTCGCCGCCTATCTGGAGGCCACCGGCGTCCGGTTCTCCGCCCCCGGCGGGGCGGAGCGCTGGGAGGCCGCGCTGGACGTCCTGTGCGACTGGGCCGGTACCGGGGTGATGGGGCCGGTCCTGGACGGACTCGGCCTGTGGGAGCGGGGGCTTCACGAGGCCGGCCTGCTCACCGGGCCGGCGCCCGCGTCACCGGCCGCACCGGTCCGGCTGGCCCTCGTCGCCTGCGGGAACCTGGGCGTGGTGCCCTGGCAGGCCGCCCGGCTCACCGTCCCGGAGCGGTGGCGCGAGGCCGGTGCGCCCGCGACCGTACGCGCCTGCGAGGCGGTCGTCATGACGTACGCGGCCTCCGGGCGGGAGTTCCTGCGGGCGGCGCGCACCCGGAGGCTGCCGCTCGCCCGGGGACAGGCGCTGGTCTGTGTGCCGGCCGGTCTCGACATGGCCGAGGACGAGGTGCTCGCGGTGCACGACGCGTACTACCCGCGGGCGGCCCTGTACGGCGAGTTCGATACCCGCGACTTCGAACCGCCACCGCCCGACGGCACGCCGGCCGAGGTGCTGGGGCTGCTGGGCGCGGAGACGCCCGCGGCGCGGCCGGTCGCCGTCGTCCACCTCGTCTGCCACGGCACGGCCGGCGCGGACCCGGGCTCCTCGGTGCTCGAACTGGCCCGGCCCGCCGGCGCCGGCCCCGAGGCCGGCCGGCTGTCGGTGACGGAGCTGCTCGACGCCCCGACGGCCCCGGCCGACGCCGGACGGCCACTGGTCGTTCTCAGTGCCTGCGAGACCGACCTGAGCACCCGCGACCACGACGAGGCGCTGACCGTCACCACCGCGTTCGTGCACGGGCTGGCGGCCGACGCCGTCGGCTCGCGCTGGAAGGTCAGCGACGAAGCCTCGGCCGTCCTGATGACCGTCTTCCACCACCACGTGGCCGCCGGGCTGGCCCCGCCCGACGCCCTGCGGGCGGCCCAGCGCTGGATGCTGGCGCCCGCCGGGGCCCGGCCCCCGGTGCCGGGCCTGACACCGCACCTGCGGCGGACCGCCGCCCGCCCGGAGCTGTCCGGACCCGCCTTCTGGGGCGCCTTCATCCACCAAGGCAACCCCGCACCGGCCCCGCGCACCGACGGGCCGCACCGGCTTCCGCACCGCCCGCAGCCACACCACGGGGAAGGAGAGCCGGCCGCATGACCCCCGACGACCTGGTCGCCCTGCTCGGCGACCACTGGCCGCAGACCCTCGCGGCGCTCGCCCCTGACGAACAGGAGGAACTGGCCGGGCTCCTTCAGAACCTGGCGAGCGCCGCGGACTCCCAGGCCGTGCGGGCGACGCTGCGCCGTCTGCGGCGGCTGCTGCGTGCCCTGCCCGACGAGCACCCGGTGACCCGGGCCCTGCGGGACGGCGTCCGCTTCGCCGGCGCCCCGGACGCCCTGGAGGTGGACCGCGCACCGGTGCTGGCCCTGCTGGCGACGCTGCACGGTCCGCCGGAGCCCGACCCGGTCCACGCCCGGCTGCTGGCCGCGCCCGCCCTGCCCGCCGCCGACGTCGCGGCCGCCCCCGGCGAGCCCGGGCTGATCCGCCTGCGCCACCCGGCACTCGGGGACCGCTACCCGCGGTTCCAGTTCGCGGCGGGCACCACCCGCCCCCTGGCCGTCGTCAGCCGGATCAACCGGCTGCTCATGGCCGACCGGGACCCCTGGGGCGCGGCCGACTGGTGGCTGGGCGGCAACCGCTGGCTGGGCGGCGTACCGGCCGACCTCCTCGGGTCCGTACCCGACGAGGAGCTGGCCCGGGCCGCGCGCGAACTGGTGGAGGGCGACTGATGGCCCGCCAGATCCCGCCCACCGGAATCCCGATGGAACCGCTGACGCACCCGCTGCCGGCCGGTACCCGCCTGTGGCGGCTGCACCTGGACGACTACGAGGCGGCCGAGTTCAACCCGAGGCTCGCCCACGAGTTCTTCCGCGGCAGCCGTTTCGACGCCACCGAGAAGGACCCGTACCCCTACCTGTACGCCGCCCTGGACCCGGTGACGGCGCTGTCCGAGGTCCTCCTGCGTTCCGTCGACTTCGACGACGCCACGGGCACCCGGCTGGTGCCCTGGGCGCAGGCCTCCCGGTACCGCCTGTCGGTGCTGCGGACGACCGCGGAGCTGTCCCTGGTCGACCTCACCACGGCCGAGGGCCTGGCCGCGGTCTGGCAGGACGCCTGGCTCGTGGACTGCGAGGAGGAGGACTACGACAAGACCCGCTACTGGGCACGCCTGATCCGGGAGCACTGCGCGGGGGCGGACGGCCTGCTGTGGCAGTCCAAGCGCTGCCGCCCCCGCACCGCCCTCCAGCTGTTCGGCGACCGCTGCGGCCACGGCCCGCTCCGCGCCGAACCCGGCGTGACCCTGCGCCTGGACGCCGAGGACGACGTGCGGGAGGTGAACGCGATGCTGGAGCCGCTGCGCGCGCGGATCTCGGTCCCCGAGGGCTGACGCGTCAGGTGGACACCGGACAGTCCTCAGTGGTCGAACGTCTCGAAGGTGACGACCGCGGAGTCCTCGCTCTCCCAGCGGACTTTCACCCTCACCTCGTCCGCCTGAAGTCTGCCCGGCGGCCTGAGGATGCCGAGGGCGAGCCCTTCCTTCCGTTCCACCACGCTGTCGGTTTCCGCCCCGTCCGGCTGTATCCGCTCGCCGGAAAGCGAAGCGAGCCAGGGGCGGGCATCGGCGCGCGACATGCGGAAGGTGCCCGACTCGGTGTGGCCCGCGAGGCCGCCGCTGAGCTCGGTGCACCGTTGGTCGCTCGCGTGGTCGGGAAGTACCCAGCCCATGGCGTACATGGCCTCCGAGCAGGCCAGCGGGCGTTCTTGAAAACCTTCGTCAACGGTGTCCTCGGACCCGGTGAAGGCGTACGTCAGACCGCCCAGGGCCGCGGCCGCGGCCAAGGCGACGAGCCACAGCGCCTTACGGCGCTTCGGGCGAGGGGCGGGCGTTGACGTCTCTGCTGCTCTGGACATCAAGAAAGTATGACCCAAGCGGCATCAACACGGTTCCCACCGGACAGTCCCTGACCCTGGAACCTCACACGTTCAGGAGCTTCCAGAGCTGGTTGGGGCCGCCCTCGCACGGCCAGCTGAGGTAGCCCGCACCGTTCCCCAGTCCCCCGCGGGTGTCGAGGCTGAAGCATTTCCCGCTTCGCTTCTCGATCAATTGATAGGTGTCGTTCCCCTGGTACACCGGCCGCCACATCTGGGTGTCCGCGCCTACGCACTGGAACTGGACCACCCTTTGCCCGGTGCCCCCGTCGGCGGCGTTGACCGTGAGGCACTTACCGCTGTGCGCCACCACCAGGTAGAAGTGCGTGCCGTCACCTGTCGGCCGGAACTCCCACCGCTGGTTGGTTCCGCCGTTGCAGTCCCAGTTGAGCACTACCGCGTAGTTGTCGGCGCTGTAACCGTTGACATCTACGCATCTGCCGGACAGGTAGTTCTGGAGGTAGTGGACGCTGTTGGCCGAGGCCGAGGCCACGCTGGGGTGATGGTTCTGGGCCGCTGCGGGTACGGCAGGGGTCAACGCGAACGCGGCGGCTGTCGCGGCTATTGCCAAGCGGTGCTTGATCACGGTCTTCCTCCCGACGGTACTGCGGAGATCTCTCCTGCGGCGCCGCAGAAGCGAAGAGTCACCTGTGACCCGGAACACGATCACACGCTAATCGCGCCCGCGGGCGCCTCCTAGGCGGTGTCCGGCCAAACCCTCGCACCGCCCCCGCCCCCCGCTCAGGCCGGTGCGGGCGGACGGCCCAGCCGGACCACGCAGCTGATCCGGGGGCCCAGCCGCAGCCGGTCCCCGTCGGTCAGCGGGTACGGCACACCGGCCACCAGGTCGGTCCGGTTCAGCCGGGTGCCGTTGACGGCGCCCGGCGGTTCCTCGGTGACGGTCGCGGAACCGTCCGCCGCGACGGTCACGCCCGCGTGCCGTGCCGAGACCGTGAGGTGCCCGGCGAGCGCGACGGCGGTGCGCGGCGCCCAGTCCGGGTCGCGGCCCAGACCGACCCGCGCGCCGGGCGCGACGGTCAGGGTGAGCCCGACCTCCAGGAAGCGCAGCACGGCCGGGCCGACGGGACGGTCCGGTGGGACGGGCACCGGGTCGAGCCGGGGCGGCAGCGCGGAGGAGACCGGCGGCACCTCCTCCCAGTCGTCGAGTCCGGGCGCACTCATCCCTCTCCCGGCAGCGTCTCGATCTCGATCTCCACCTGTCCGTCCTCGGTCTCGCGGACCGCGCGCACCAGCACGGTCGCCCCCGTGCCGACCGCGGGCCGGTCGAACAGCTCGCAGGCCAGCGGGTTGAGCAGGTGCGTCTCCAGCACCATCCCGATGCCCCGGCCGCCGTTCCACAGGTCCCGGGTGCAGTACTCCGCCAGCTGGGCGCGGGCCTCGGCCGCCAGCTCCAGGTGGAGGCGGTGCTCGGCGGCCAGCTGGCGCCGGATGTTGCCGATCTGGAGGTCGAGGATCCGGCCGGCCGTCTCCTCGGTGATGAAACCGAAGACCACGACGTTGCCGCCGATGCGGTTCATCAGCTCGGGCCGGCCCACGACCGCCTCGAAGTGGTGCTTGACGTTGTTCTTCACCCTCCGCGCCAGATCCCGGTAGGGGGTTCCGGGCTCGACGATCCACTGCCGTTCCTCGGTCACCGGGTCCGTGCGCTGGACCCCGAGGTTCGACGTGAAGATCAGTACGCACTCGCTGAAGTACGTCGTGACCCCTTGGCCGTCGGTGAGGCGTCCGTCCTCCAGCACCTGGAGGAACTTGTCCAGGACACCCTTGTCCGCCTTGTCGATCTCGTCGAAGAGGATCACCCTGAACGGGTCGGCCCGCACCGCCGTGGTCAGTTCGCCGCCGGCCTCGAAGCCGACGTAGCCCGGTGGCGCGCCGACGAGCCGGTCGGCGGAGTGAGCGGCGGAGAACTCGCTCATGTCGAAGCGCAGGTAGGCCTGGTCGCTGTCGAAGAGCACCGAGGCGACCGCCTTGGCCAGCTCGGTCTTGCCCGTGCCGGTCGGGCCGGCGAAGAAGAGGGTGCCGCGGGGCCGGTGGCCGGGGCTGCCGGCCTGGGCTCCGGACAGACCCAGCGCCGCCCGTTTGAGGATGGCGAGCGTCATCGAGACGGCCGCTTCCTGGCCGAGGACACGGGCGGGGATCCGCCGCTCCCCCTCGCTGATCCGCTGCCGGATCTCCTCGCGCCGCCACGGGTTCTTCTCCACCCCGAGCCGGTAGACACGCACGGCGTCGGGCATCGCGGTGAAGGGCATGCGGCGAGCCAGCGCCAGGTTGACGCTCTCGCGCATCGCCCGCAGGGTCATCCCCGCCGCGGCCCGTGCGAAGGCGTCCGCGTGGCCGCTCTCCCCCCGCCGGGCGGCCGGCTCCCCGGGATCGGCCCCGGCCCGGCCCGCGTGAACGGTCGCGTCGGCGTGCTCGCGCTCCAGCAGCCGTGCCATCCGGCGCCGCTCGTCGGCGTCCGGCTCGGGAACGGCGATCGCACGGATCCGCTCGCTTCCGGAGACCAGCCAGTTCGGCAGGTCCCGTTCACTGTCCGTGAGCCAGATGACGGGGTTGAAGAGCGCCGGGGCGGTGCGGTCCGCGGACCGCAGCACGGCGGCCGGGCCCGGCTCGACGAGCGGGGCCGAGTCGGCCAGCTTGAGGCAGGCGACGAAGAAGTCCCGCTCGGCCTCGGTGAGCCGGCCCGGGTCGGCCGTCAGCCGCGCGGCGTGGTCGATGAGCAGGGCGACCCGCAGCGGCTCCAGCTCGCGCCCGCCGTTCGCGGGCGCCTTGCGCCGCTCGGCCCAGCCCGTCACGATCTCCCGCAGTTGCGGTGCGGCTTCCAGGAGCTGGGGCGGCCGGTGTCCGCGTCCGGCCCGTGGGAGCGTGGCCGGCCCGCTCTCCGTCAGCAGGTGCTCGACGAGGTCCCGGTCCGGTCCGGCGACGACGCAGAACCCCGAGATCTGGTCGTACTGGACGAGTGCCTGGTAGCCCTGCCCGCGCAGGGAGTTCCACAGCACCTCGACGAGCGCGTGGTGGCGGTCGCCGCCGCGGTGCCGCACCAGGTGCAGGTCGCGGATGTTGCCGTACAGGACGTACTGCGCGTGGACGCTGAGCGTTCCGGTCAGCTCCTCGATGAACAGCGGTACGCGTCGTTCCGCCGCGGCTTCCGGGGGCGGGGCCTCGGCCGCCGCGGGGGACTTGACCATGCGGTCGTAGGTGCTCATCGGCCCGTGCTCCTCCGGTCGTCGTCCACCCGTCGTGCCTTGGCACGCCCGGTCCGGTGGGCCGCGCTCCCTGGGCCGGCCGCCCGCCGCCGCTCCGTTCCCGAGGCGGCGGCGTCCAGGACGACCGCACCGTCCGCGCCCCGCACCCCGGGGACGGCCGCACCGCTCTCCGTGAAGGACACCGGCAGTTCGAGTCCCCACCGGCGTCCGGCCTCCCGCAGTTCCTCCAGGTGCCCGCGTGCCTCGCGGCAGCGCCGGGCGTCGAGGGCCAGGTCCGCCGGGCCGCGCGGGCCGGGGCGCTCCTCGTACATGGTGACCAGTTCGGTCGTGCCGTCGCGCACGGTGATCCGCAGCCAGTGTCCGGGCCACCAGCCTGCCGGTGTCAGGTCGAAGCGCCGTGCTCCGTCCGCGCCGCCGGAGCCGCCGCGGGCCGCCTCCTCCGTACCGGCCGGTGAGACGTCCTTGGTCCCGCCGGCGAGCTGGGTGACGGCCAGTCCGATCAGTTCGCGGGTGTAGCGGCACTCCAGGTCCGAGAGCCGTTCCTCCACCCGCCGGTCCACCGCGCGCTGCTCGTCGGCGTTCAGCGAGCACCCCTCCTCCAGCGCCTTGCGCAGCAGGGCGGTCTCCTCGGCGGCCGGGGCCAGCGGCGGCTCGCCGGGCGGCGCCTCGGTGAGGAGGAAGTCGAGCTGGGTGGCGGCCTTCTCCTGTGCCGCGAGCCGGGCCCGTACCGCCCGGTTGGCGTCGGCGACGAAGCGGCGCGCCTCCCGGAGGTGGATGCGGGCCTTGGCCGGCCGCTCCTCGGCGCACGTGACGGCGTGCCGTACGGCCGCCACGGCCAGTTCCGCGTCCTTGGTGTCGGCGCCCGGCTCCAGCAGGGCCAGCAGTCCGGCGCCCGATTCCTCCGCCTCCCGCCGGCCGAGCCGCTCGGCCGCGGGCGGCTGGGGCAGCGCGGCGGGTGCGGCCTCGGCCGGCTCCGCCTGCCGGTCCCGGACGGCGGCCTCGCGGCGGGAGAGCATGCGCCGGCGCCAGTCCTCGTCCTCCGGGGCATCGGTGGTGTGCAGTGCCTGCTCCATCGTCCAGCGCGCGTGGGCCGCTTCCGCGTTCCGCAACGCCGCTTCCATCGAGGCGAGTTCCCCGCGCAGGGCACCCAACGGGGTACCGGTGCAGGTGAGTGGTGGCGGCAGGTCGGGCAACGGTGGCGGGGGTGTGTCCGGCCGGGTCCGGAAGGCCGTGCGGCGCACGCGGGCCAGCAGCGCGGCGCGGCGGGCGTTGGCCCGTACGGCCGCGAAGGCGGCCGCCTCCCACTGGGCGGTGACGGCCGCGGCGACCCGCTGGCCGCGTTCCAGGCAGGTCTGCTCCTCGGCGGCCCGGACGGCCGCCGCGGCCAGCACCTGGGTGGTGACCAGTGCCGCCCGGCCCACGAGCAGTGCCCCGCTGAGCGCGCCGAGTGCGACGGCGGCCGGCTCCAGGAGTTCCTGGAGGGCGTGGCCGGCGGCGTCGAGGGCATGCGAGGCGCTCTCCTGGACACCGTCGGAGAGCGATCCGACGGTGCGCGCACCGTCCATGAGAGTGCTGTCGACGAAGCTGCCGTCCGGCAGCGAGCCGTCGGTCAGGAATCCCGCCGTCTGCTGGACGGTCCCGTCCGCCGCCGAGACGTCCGTGAAACCGGGGAGGGTGGTCGAGGTGGGGGACGAGTAGGCGACCGTCGGCAGGATGTCGATGATCGAGGGGTAGAACAGGCCGTAGCTCATCCGTTCCTCCGGGTGGGTGCGGCCGGACGCGGTGCGCCGGGCCGTCGGTGCGGACCGCCCGGCCGGGCCGGGCCGGTCGATCGGTGCGGCCGGGCCGGGCCGGGTGCCGCGCCCCGGCCCGCCCGGTGGGCCGCCCGGTCCAGCCGGGCGTCGCGGGTGTGCCGCCGCCACGCCCACCACCGCCGCACGGTCCACACGGTGAGGGCGGCGACGGTTCCGGCCGGCCAGACCCAGGGGGCCCGGGCCACGGCCCAGACGGCCAGGATCCCCCCGGCGGCCAGTACCGCGGCGGCCGCCGCCGTGCTGAGCCGGCCGCGGGAGCGGGCGGCCCGGGCGGGCCGTTCACCGGTGCGGATCACCAGACCGGCCAGGGACCGCGCGGGATGGTAGGTGTGCGGGCCGATGTAGACGGCGATCCACAGCTCCAGCGCGAAGACGGCCGCCGCGGCGGGCAGCGCGAGCATCCAGGCGAGGACGACCTCCCGCTGGTCGGCACGGCCGAGGAGGTCGGCCAGGCCGATGACGAACGTCCACGGCGCGGTGGCCACGGTCGCCCCGAGCAGGGCCCAGCCCAGCGCGGGCGGCCGGTCCAGGCGCCGCAGGACCTCGAAGCGGGCGTCGGTCTCCTGGGCGAAGAGCCGGTCCACCTCACGGTCGCGCAGCTCCGCCTGCTGCTGCTCGGCCTCCAGCCGGGCGAGCCCGGTCAGCAGGGACGCCGCCAGCAGCCGCAGCGGATTGTCGCGGTCGGCGCGCAGCGCGCGGTACCAGTGCGGCGGGGTGTCCCCGCGGCCGCGGTCCCAGGCCGTGCGGCGCAGCAACCGGGCGCTCGTGCCCTCCGGTTCGCGGGCGAGGCGCAGCAGCCGGGCATCCAGGTCGCCGCGGTGGAGCAGCCGGTCGGCGGACCTCCGCTCGCGCGGGCCGCCGCGTACGAAGAGGTCCGCGGTGGCCTGCCGCCAGTTCTCCCGGTAGCCCTGCCAGCGGCGTTGTACCTCGTCGAGGCCCTCGCCGCCGGGCCGGGCGCTCAGCAGGGGCAGCAGCTCGTGGCGGACCAGGTGCGCCACCAGTTCCCGGCTGCGGTCGTCGCCCTGTACCGCGCCCTGCTCCAGTTCCGCGATGCCCAGGGTGTCCAGCGGGACCCCGTGCCAGGAGGCGGGCAGCCGCGGCCCCATCCAGTTGAGCAGGCGCAGCGTGGTCGGGGGGTCCGGGGGGCGGTCGAGCAGGGTGCGCAGCGCCTCCAGTTCCTCGGTGTCCTCCGGGGACCGGCCGGGCGCGCCGGCGAACTGTCCGAGCCAGGCCACCAGCCGTTCGCGGCCGCGGCGGCTGTCCAGCAGGTCGTCGGCGGCCCGCCACTGGAGGTCGAACTGGTGGGCCAGTTCCTCGGTGCTGGTGACGGCGCGGCCCAGGAAGGCGAAGGGTTCGGCGGCGGAGCGCGGCGGCAGGTCGCCGGGCGCGGCGCCGCTGGTGCGCGGGGCGACGGCCGGGGAGTGGCCGGCGAGCCATCGGCCCACCTGCTCGGCGCCCCAGCGGTGTTCGGGGGCCCGGGTCAGCAGGCCGTGGCAGAGCATCAGCAGGCGTGGGTCGGTCACGAGGGGGAGTTCGGGGTCGTGGGTGGCGATCTCCGCGAGCACCTCCTCGTCGCCGCGGAAGTCGACGGGGTGGCGCCCGCCGGCGAGTTCGGCCACGACCATGCCGACGGACCACCAGTCGACGGCCGGGGTGACGGTCTGGCGGTGTGTGCTCGCCTCGGGGGCGAGGTAGAGGGGTTTGCCCTTCCAGTCGCGGCGGCGCGGGGATTCCTCGTCCCGGCCGGTGTGCACGGCCGCGCCGAAGTCGATGAGGACCAGGTCGAGGCGGTCCTCGTTCTGGGTGCGCACCACGATGTTGTCGGGGGTGACGTCCCGGTGGACGACCTCGTGGGCGTGGGCGGCGGCGAGCGCCTCGTGCAGGTGGGCGACCACCGTGCGGACCATGGGCGCGGGCAGGGCTCCGGGGTGGCGGGCGTGGTAGTGGGCCAGTGTGGTCTCGCCGTAGGAGGGGAGCAGTTCGTAGGGGTGGCCGTCGGCGATCCCGTGCTCCAGGACGCGTACGAGGTGGCCGCCGAGATCGCCGGTCAGTACCCGGCGTGCTTCCGGGTCGGGCGCGAAGGCGCGGTGGTACCACTTGAGGACCAGCGGGACCGCGGCGTCCCGGTGGCGGGCCTCGCGGTCCTTGACCCGCAGGACGACTGCCTGGGACGGGCGCCGGACGTCGCTGAGGACCTCGGTGAGGTCCAGTCGCCGGCTCAGCGAGGCGGGTACGCGGTCGAGTCCGCGGCGGGTCTCCTCGGGTCCGGGGTCGCGGTCCGCGCCGAATCCGTCGGGGTCCACTTCCGTGGGCGGCAGCGTCGTCATGGTTTCCGCCTTCCGCCGGTTCTCCCGCCGGGTGTTCCACCGATAGGGGAAATGCGCAGATGCACGGCATTTCCCGGAGTATTTACGACATCCATCCCGGAGAGACTTGGTCCGGATATCCCTTTCGCGCGCCCGGCGGCAGATAATGGGAACTGATCATTCCCAACTGTTCCTCCGCAGAGCGGCCGCCGGATCCGGTCACCGGGATTATCGTGTCGGCCATGAGCCCGGAGACTCCCGCGTCGGCGCCGGACCCGCGATCCCCCGCGGTCCCGGCCGGTGCCGAACTGCCCTCCCACGACCGCCTGACCGAGGAACTGCGCGCCGTGCGCCGCCCCGGCCTCGCCGGCCTCAGACGCGTCCGGCCCGAGGCCCTGGGGCAGGCCGCCGCCGCGGCCGGGTACGCGCTCGGCCACGCGGACGACGCCGCCGGCATCGAGGCACTGCTCCGGGCCGCCGTGCGACGGCTCGCCGCCGCACCCGGCCCCTCGCCCTCCCACGGGCCCCCCGGCCCGCCGGCCGAGGAGGCCGACGACCGGCGGGCCGATCCGCTGGGCCGGGCCGCCGCGCACACCTTCGGGCTCCTCCCCGGCCGGCGCGGCGCCTCGGCCCCCGACCGCCGCAAGGCCGCGGCCGCCGTGTACGGCGTCACCCCGAACGCTTCCGCCGGGGCCAGGAGCAGGAGGTCATCGCCGAACTCGCGGGCGCCGTCCTCGCCCTGGCCCGCGAGGCCCAGGCCGGCCCGGTGACACCCGAGCCCCCGGAGCCGGTGCCCGATCCCCCCGCCCGCGCGGCCGGGCCGACACCGCCCCCGGCCGCACTGCGCCGCATCACCGTGCACGTGTCCTCCGTGGAACTGCTGCGGGACATCGACATCCTGGTGTCCTCGGAGAACACCCACATGGAGATGTCCAAGACGTTCCGCCCGACCGTCTCGGGCGCGCTGCGCCGGGCCGCCGCGATACGCAACGCGGGCGGTGAGATCACCGACGACGTACTCACCCGGGAGCTCGCCGACTGGATGCGCGCCCACGGCCGCACCGGCCTGCCCGTGCGGCCCGGGATCGTCGTTCCCACCTCCGCCGGCGCCCTCGCGGAGCGCGGGGTGCGCCGCATCTACCACGCGGCCGTCGTGCGGCCACTCGGCGACGGCATCCGCTACCGCGTCGACCCGCAGACACTGGCCGATGCCGTCTCGGCCGTCTTCGCCAGGGCGAACGCCGAACGCGACGCGTACGACCCGCCCCTGGCTTCGATCTGCTTCCCTCTGCTCGGCGCCGGGCAGGGCGGCCTCACCCCCGTGAAAGCCGCCCGCTGGCTCCGCTGGGCAGTCCAGGAGGAGCTGAGCCGGCACCCCGGCTGGACGGTGCACTTCGTGGCCCGCCAACCCGAGCTGGCCCGGCTCCTCACGGACGCCAGCTCCGCTCCCTGAGTCGCAGCCCACGCTCTCCCAACCACCTTTCGTAGAAAGTGAGTTCCCCTCTGGCCGGCACACCCATGAGGTGGGCGGCCGGAGCCTCGCCGGGCTCCCGCCCCGCCTCCACCACCACCTGGACGGCCGGGCCCGTCACCCGCCGGCGCAGATGGGGTGCGTAGCGGGCCCGGCCCAGCGCGGTCCGCGGCAGCAGCCGCTGGTTCGCCGAACCGCGCCAGACCAACGCCGTCGGCTCGGCGATCCGGAACCGCCCCGCGACCACCGCGTCCGCGTGCCGCAGGGCCCGCAGCCTGGGCGGATCCCACTCGTCCTGTTCGTAGCCGGTGTAGACGAGGAAGTCGGCCCGCGGACCCCGTCGCGCTCCCCCGGCGCGCTCCGCCACGCTGCGCAGCAGGGCCGCCCCGGCCAGGAACCCGGCCAGGGCCGGTGCCTGTTCGAGGGGTTCCCCGCCGCTGACGGTCAGTCCGTCAGCGCCCCTGTCCAGCGCTTCGCGCCACAGGTCCAGCAGTTCGCGCACCGATGACTCCCGGCCGCCCTCCGCCGCCCAGGTGTGCCGCGACATGCATCCCGCGCAGGCCAGCGGGCAGCCCTGGAACCACACGCCGAGACGCCGGCCCGGGCCGAGCGTCTCCAGCGGGAAATGCGTCCCGTTGATTTTGATGCGCATCGCACCCTCCCCCGGTGGACGGGAATCGAGTATCAACGGAATTACCCGCTCACCGCAAACGCTTCCGGAAAATAAGCCGGTTGTTTTCCGGGCGGCAGCCGGGCGACTTCGGCGGGAGGATGTCCGGAACCGGAAAACCGTCGAATTACGGGTCCCTTTCTGCTTTCCTTCGGATACCCTCCTCCATCTGGAGCGAGGGCAGCGGAGAAGGGGGAATCCTTCATCATGATCACCACGGACCAGATCAGAGGCCCCGCGCGCCGGGCCCGGCTCGGGCAGGTGACCGCCTTCCGGGCCCGGCGGCGCGGCCGGCTCGACGCGCCCGGTCTGCGCCCTCTGCTGCCGGCGCTGCCGGAACCCGGCCCGCTCCGGGACCTCCCGGAGATCGTGACCCCGTTCGTGATGGAGGCCCGGGCGGGCACCCTGCGCGCGGTCGGCCAGTTACGCTCCCGCCTGCTACGGAACGAGCGGCGGGCGATCATCAGGATCCAGGCGGAGTCGGTGCGCGTGGTGACCCAGTACGACGTACGGGCCGAGCCCTCACCGGCCGCGCTCGCCCGCTACGGCGAGATGGTCGGGGCCTGGCGGGCCGACGCCGAAGTGTGCCGCGCCCGGGCCGTGTCCCTCACCCACGAGGCCAACCAGCGGCTGACCTGCTACTGGGACGCGGTGTGGCTGACCGTCCAGGCCGCCCGGGCCGAGGAGCGCCGGCGCGCGACGGAACCGCGCCGCGCACGACAGCGCCGGCGGCACCCACCGGGGGCACGGACACCGGAGGCGACCGGCGAGCCTGCCTGGGCGGAGCCGGACGCGCCGTCCTACCCACCGTTCACCGCCCGCCCCGCGCACTGGCTCCCCGGCCGCGTCACGCTCGACGCCACCTGGGACGACGTCGACGCGTGGCTGCTCACCGGGGGCACCCCGGCGCAGGCCCCGTCGGTGCACGCGCGCACGCCCGCCGTGGCCCGGGCGCTGGAGATCCTCGACACGCAGCCCCGGCGGGGCGGGCCGGGCGTCCCGGCCGGAGACCGGCCGCGATCCACCGCCGGCCAAGGGAGGAGAGCCCGTTGACGCCCCCTCACACGCACCCGCTCCGCGCCCGGCGCCCGGCGCGGACGGTCGCCGCCCTGCCGCTGGCCGCCCTGCTGCTCGCCGCGGCCGGCTGTTCCACCGAGAAACCCGAATCCCTCGATGCCCCCTGCGCGGTCGTCCTGGACGGTTCGGGTTCCGGTTCCGCCAAGGACGGGTTCGACGCGAAGGCCAAACTCGACGCGACGATCGTGCCGTTCATGAAGAAGCAGGGCTGCGCCACGATGGCCTTCGCACCCATCACCCGCTCGTCCAAGGCCTCCCGGTGCCAGGTCAACGACGTGGACCTCGACCCGCCCGCCAAGAGCACCGACGACGTGGCGGCCGTCCGCCAGGAGGCGATGGTCCGGGCCGTGGCGGGAGCCCGCACCATGCTGAAATGCGCGCAGGAGACCGAGAGCGGCTCCGACATCCTCGGCGGACTCGCGCGGGCCGCCGAGGCGATGCCCTCCGGGGGCGGCCGCGCGGCCCTGCTCGTGGTCAGCGACTTCGAACAGGCCGACCCCGAGTTCTCCCTGACCCCGGAATCCATCGCCACCCCCGAGGCGCGCAAGGACGCCGTCGAGGAACTGGTCGGCCCCCGAGGGGTGCCGAAGCTCTCCGGCATGGACGTCTACCCGGTCGGCTACGGCATGAGCCGCGAGGCGAAGCCCAGCGAGTACGAGCCGTTCGACGCCTTCTGGACGGAGATCATGGAGGGGAGGGCCAAGGCCCGTGTCCACGACGACTACCGGCGCTGACCCCGGGCCCACGCCCCGCCGGGCACGGTTCGCCCGCCCGTTCCGGCGCGGACCCGGCACCACGGCGGGCGACACCCGCCGCGCTCCCTACCCGACCGGGCCGCAGCGCGTTCCCCTCGTCCCGGAGAGGCCGGACCAGCTGCGCCTGTTCCGTGCCGCCCGCCGCCGCGGCACCAGGATGGCCGAGGCCGGCGCCCTGGATCCCTGGGTCCTGGGCAGCGGGGACCGCGTCCCCTACTTCGCCCAGCTGGCCTCCGTACGCGACCTCGTGCGCACCCGGCTGGCCGAGGAGCACGCGGACGAGGAGGCCCGCGAGCGCGCCCGGGAGGCGAACACCCTCTCGGCCGCCGCCGGAGCCGAGGCCGAGGTCCGCCGGCTGGAGGAGCGGCTGGCCGAGAACCTGCGCTGGCTGGACACCAACCGGGCGCAGCTGGACCGGCTCGCGGCCCGGGCCGTGCGCTGGGAGCGGTTCCGGGACGGCGTCCGGGAGCGGCTGGAGGAACGCTGGCTGCGCGCCCGGTTCGGCGACCTGGACCTCGACGAGGACACGGAGGGAGACGGCCGGAGGGACGGCCGTACGCCGGGCACCGGCACCGGTCCCGGGAGCGACGACGCGGACGACGACGGGACGGGCCCGGCACCGCCCAAGGGCCCGGACGACGAGGACTGGCAGACCCTGGATCCGAGTCCCGCGGCCGACGCCACGGCAGGCCCCGGCGCCCGCCGGGACCCGGCCGGCCACCGCCCGGCGGACCCTTACACCGACCTGCACCGGCAGGCCGACGCCGCCCAGTGGGAGGGCCTGCCCGTACGGCCCGGGCTGCCCCGGTGGATGGTGTGGAGCCTGCTGCTGGTCATCGCGGCCGTGGAGGTGCCGATCTACTGGATCGCCTTCCAGCCCTTCCACGGCTCCGGCAGCACCGAGTCGGACGCCCTGTCGGGCATGCTCGCCATCTCGGCGGCCGTCGTCATGGTGACCATCCCCCATCTCGCCGGCCGCGCCCTGCGCAGCCGGGGCGCCACCGCCTCGGCGAAGGGCATGAGGCTGCCCGCGGTGGCGCTGATCGCGGTGTGGGGGTTCGCCACCTGGGCCCTCGGCCACCTGCGCGCCAAGCTGGTCTTCCGGCACCGCGATCCGCAGCCGCTCCCCAAGGACCTCGAAGGCGTCGCCGGAATGGAGGATCTCCGGCCTACTCCGACGCTGGTGGACAGCCTGCATCTCGAACCGACCACCGTGACCTGGATGTTCGTCGCCCTGCTCCTGCTGTCCGGCGGGATCGGCCTGCTGCTCGGGCTGCTGCGGGAACACCCTTACCTCGACTCCTACCGCTCCCACCTGGAACTGCGCGCCCGTCTGGAGCGGGCCCGGGAGGCCGCCGTCGCCTCCGCCGAACGGGCCCGGGCGCTGGAGTCGACGTCCGCCGAGCGCGCCGAGCTGCGCCGGGAGGCGACCGCGGCGCGGCTGCGGTCGACGACGGAGCTGTACGAGGCCGCGGCGCACGCGTTCCTCCAGAAAGTGGCCGAGAAGTCGGCCGACCCTGCGGTCACGGAGTCCGCCATGCGCCTCTCCAACACCTGGCCACTGCTCCCCCTCCCGTCCGCCGCGCCCTGAGCCGACCGTCGCCGAAAGCGGCCGAGGGGCCGTTCCGTATCACTCCGGAACGGCCCCTCGGCAAGCCGGGCCGTCCCCGGTGCGGACGCGGCGACCGCGTCTCCTGGCCGACGAGGATCCCGCTTTCTCAGACGGGCCTGGCCGCCGTCCCAGGGACGGGCAGGCGCCGGTAGACCGAACGCTGCACGTGGTCCTTGGCCGGGCCGGTGGTACGCCAGCACACCCGCCACTCGTCACGGGAGACGACGTCGAACCGCCCTTCATAGCTGTCCGCCGCACACGGGTGGGAGACCGTCCAGTGCCCCGTACGCAGGTCCAGGTCGTGGAAGAACCGGCCGTCGGAGAACAGGACCTCACAGGTGCCGTCGGAGGCCGGTACCCACACCAGCGTGCGCCCCGCCGGGCTCGTCGAACCCTCCCAGCGCAGCTCGCCGGCCTCGGTGTGCGTCAGCCGGCCGTCGTCCGCCGCCCGGAACACCGCCGTACCGTGGAACGCTCCCTCGCGGTCCGCCGCCAGGTCGGACAGGACGCGTTCGACGGTCCACTCCCCGGTCAGATAGCCCGCCGCGTCGGGCACCGGATACAGACCTGCCTCACTCACCGGCACCGGGGCCGGAGCCTGGGCGGAAGAGCGGTCGGGAACAGAAAACTGCATCCCCTATTACACCACCCGCCTCTTACGCCATCGTGCCAGGTGAGCGAGGGGCGAAGGCCGGCGGGCGCGGTCCGGCGGCGATTTCCGCCTCACCCACATGGGCGAATCCACCGGATCCGCTGTCTGATGATCCGGTGGCACCGCTTGCATGGACGCGTCACCCAAGAGTCGCGTCCGTCAGGAGAGCACCGTGGATCGCCGCGCCTTTCACCGCCGACTGATGTCCCTGGGCAGCCTCGCGGCAGCCGGAACGCTGCTCGGAACGCCGGGCACCGCGACAGCGGGGTCGCGGTACAGAGACGCCGCCGCTCCACCGGCGGGGGCTTCCCGGCGGACGGTGGTGGAGTACGAGCTGCCGCCCGCCGAGGAGACCCACGAGATCATCAAAACGCCGGGTCACCCGATGGTTCTCGTGTCCCAGATGTCCAACAGCCGGCTGGTGAAGCTCCAGCTGGACCCCCGCACCGAGCAGGTGACGGCCGTCAAGGCGTTCCCGCTCGGCTCCTCCGACGCGATGCTGCACGGGCTGGCGGTGTCCTCGCGCCATCCCGGACGGATCTGGGCCACGCACGAGGGAGCCGACCGGCTGCTTCTGGTGGATCCCCGGGCCGATTCCCTCGACGCGGCCCCGCGCGTCGAACGTGAGATCGCCGTTCCGGACGGCGGCCGGGGGCCGCACTACGTCAGCGAGTACGGCGACACCCTGTGGGTGACCCTGAAGGGAAGCGACCAGGTCCTGGCCCTGGACCACACGCGTCCCGGCCGTCACCGCCTCTTCGATGCCAAGCCCCACCCCATCTTCGCCGCACGGCACCCGGGCAGTGGCGACTTCTACGTCAGTCAGGACGGCGCGAGCTCACTGCTGCGCATCGACCCGCGCACCGGACGCACCTCCCAGATCCCCGTCCCGGTGGAGCAGGGCAGCACCCCGGTCGGCCTGATCAACGGCCCCGGCGGCATCTGGGTGGTGCTCCTCGGCACCGCGAAGGCGGGAACCGGCGTCTTCGGCCGGATCGACGCGGACGGACGGATCGTCTGGCACCGGCTGGCCGACCCGTTGGGCCGGTCGGCGTCGCTGTTGCACCTGGCCTTCGACCCTCCGGGCACGGCCCGGGAGCCCGGACTGTGGCTCCTGGCGTCGACGATCGTCTCCGAGCAGGCCCGCGACCTCATCATCCGGGTGCGGTTCGACCCGTCCTGGGC
Source organism: Streptomyces albireticuli (assembly GCF_002192455.1). NCBI lineage: Bacteria > Bacillati > Actinomycetota > Actinomycetes > Kitasatosporales > Streptomycetaceae > Streptomyces > Streptomyces albireticuli. The sequence goes on along the minus strand of NZ_CP021744.1, from coordinate 7,928,224 downwards.
ACGCGTCACCGGCGAGGAGTACGCGGCGCTGCCGACACAGCTGTGCAAGGCACACCGCCTGCTGCCGCTGGAGAACAGCGTGCTCGCCACCGAACTGACGAGTGCCGGGGTGGCCCAGCTGATCGGCGCCCGGCACTGACAGCCGCGCTCTCGGAAGGTTCACGTCTCTCGGGGAAGGGGCGGCTGTGCGCCCCCTCCTCACGGCTTGTCCAGCGACGTCGATGACGTCAGCCGGGCGACCTCCGCGGCGCTGAGGACGAGATCCGCGGCGGCCGCGGAGTCGCGGATCGACGCCGTGCGGCGCGCTCCCGGTATGGGGACGACGGCCGGGGAAAGGGCCAGCAGCCAGGCGAGACAGACCTGTTGGGGGCTCACGCCGTGATCGCGGGCGACCTCGTGGAACGGCTCGTACGTCCCGTGCCCGGTACCGCAGTCGTCCGCCACGGGCATCTCCAGAACGCTTCTGGAGATGCCTCCGAGGGGGCTCCACGGCAGGAACGCCACCCCGAGTTCCTCGCACAGCCGCAGCTCGGGGGCGCTGTCGCGGACCGCCGGGGAGAAGCGGTTCTGTACGGATGCCAGGCGGCCGCCGAGGACGGCATGGGCCTCGCGGATCTGATCGGCGTCGACGTTGGAGACGCCGGCCGCGCGGATCTTTCCCGCGTCGAGGAGTTCCGCGAGGGCACCGACGGACTCGGCCCACGGGACCCGCGGGTCGGGCTTGTGGAGCTGGTAGAGGCCGAGCGTGTCGGCGCCGAGGCGCCGGCGTGACGCGTCGCAGGCGTTCTTGAGGTGTTCGGGCGTGCCCGTCACGGTCCATGAACCGTCTCCAGGCCTGCCGCGCCCGCCCTTGGTGGCGACCAGGACCGCTGCGGTGTCGCCGCCGTAGCGGGCCAGGGCGCGTGCGACGAGGGACTCGTTGTGGCCGGTCTCACCCGCGTGCCAGTGGTAGGAGTCGGCGGTGTCGATGAGGGTGACCCCGGCGTCGAGGGCGGCGTGGATCGTGGCGACGGCCGCGTCCTCGTCGGGCCGGCCTTCGACGGACAGCGGCATGGCGCCGAGGCCGATCGCGCTGACGTGGACCTCACCCAGGCGGCGTGCGCGCATGGCGGAAACCTCTCTCTGCAAGGGGGGCGCGGGGCGTTCGCCTCGCTGTGTGCACGAGCCTGCCGGAATGCGATCATCAGCAGAAGTAGTGACGTGCTTAACCCGTATGAAGGACAGCTGATGATCGACGTCCAGCGGCTCCGTACGCTCCGCGAGGTCGCCCGGAGCGGCAGCTTCAACAAGGCCGCGGCCGCCCTGCTGCTCACACCGTCAGCCGTCTCCCAGCAGATCGCCGCACTGGAACGGACGCTCGGCACCCAGGTCGTCGAACGCAGCACGCGGGGCGTCTCCCTGACCGAGCCGGGACGGCTCCTCGTCGAGGCCGCCGAGGCGATCTCGGCCGAGCTGTCCCATGCTCGCGAGCAGATCGACCGGCTGGCGGCGGGGCGTACGAAGCTGACCGTGGCCACGTTCACCAGCGGTGGCCACCGGCTGCTGCCGCCGGTGCTGACCCGGTTCGTGGCCGAGCACCCCGAGGTGGAACTGACCGTGCTCCAGAAGGAGCCGGAGCACAGCCTGCCGTTGGTGCGCGAGGGGCGGGCCGACCTCGCGCTCGCCTATCACTTCGACGGACCGCTGCCGGTCCGGCCCGGTGACCGTTCCGGGCTGGACTGGACGCCGCTGATGGACGACCCGATGTCGGCCGTGCTGCCGGTGGGTCACCCTCTCGCCGGCCGGGTGAGCCTGGACCTGTCCGAACTCGTGCGGGAGCGCTGGGTGATGGGGTGCATGAAGGCCCAGGCCTTCATGCACCGCTACGCCGAACTCGCGGGCTCCGAGTTGCGTGTCGCGGCCGCCACGACCGACTTCTTCTTCGCGCAGACCCTGGTGGCCGCGGGCGTAGGTGTCTCCCTCGTCCCGCGGATCGCCCTGGACCCGTCGGTCAGCGGTGTGGCCGTGATCCCCATCGACCCTCCGTGCCCCGCGCGCTACATCGGTGTGGCCACCGCCGCCCGGCGTCGCGACCGGCCCCGGCCGCACGTCGAGGCGTTGTTGACCGCCCTGGTCGGGTCGGTGTCGTAGCCGCGCCGGCCCCGCGCGGAACCGCCGCGACGAAGACCGCCGGCACCGCCTGCCTCGCCGCGCCGACGACGAGGGCCGGGAACCGTGTGCGCCGACGGTCAGGAAGCACGACCGGCCCCCTTGGCCCCAGCCGCCCCAACCGGCCGGGGGCGATATCGCGACGTCCGCGGACATCGATCAGCCCCGCCGCCCTGCGGGGCTCGCCCCCTTGCGCCGCCGAGGTGCCCGTTGCGGGGCCTGGACCGCCTCCCACAGAGGCGCCCTTTATACGCTGATTCGACCATTGGCCAGATGTATTCACTTCAGTTCAGGTGTTGTCGGCATATGCATGAAGGCCTGTCCCGCGCATGCCATGATGCCGCCCGGTTCCACGCCCACTCGTCGCCCATGTCCGGGGAGAAGAACCCATGGCGATATCGCTCGACGAGCTGCTCGGCCTGTTCCCCGACTCCGGTGAGGACTTCCTCCTGCCCGTCGACCGGCTCGGGGAGATCCCCGGCATCGGCCCGCTGCTGGAGACCTGGCTGGCGTCGTCCGACCTGACCGTGGGCGGCGCCGTCCCCAACCGCGGTGAAGTGACCGTCCAGGGCACGTACTCCTTCACCGTGGTCGAAGGCCCCTGCCCCGTCCGCGTCTCCTTCACCGTGGACGCCGCCCTGCTGGTCACAGGGATGGCCCTGGACTTCACGCTTCCGGCGACGGAGGACGACGCCGGTGAAGAGGACTCCTTCGCTCCGCACCTGGTGCTGTCCGCGAGCGGCCAGGGGCTGTCCGCCGCGCTGGTGCTGAAGTTCTCCGACGCGGACGACAAGCCCAAGGAGATGGCGTTCACCGCCACCTTGGACGGCACGACGGTGATCGGCGACTGGTCGTCCGACGACGGCCTGTCCTGGAACGACGTCGCGCACGCCATCGGCTCCGCCCCCGCCGACCTGCCGGACCAGCTGGTCCCCGTGCTGAAACAGGTCGCGTTCGCCTACGACAAGCACAAGCGGGCGTTCGTGTTCTCGGCCGCCACCGAGTACGTGCAGCTCGCCTACGCCTCACTGCCGCACCGGGCCGGAACGGGCGCCGCGGGGCCCCGGATCCGCGTCGTCCTGCTCCAGGGGAAGTACGAAGCGGGCCTCGCCGACCTGCCCTCGATCGGTGACCACGCCCCGGTCGAGGACGACCTGGTCTTCGCCGGGCTCCAGGCCTTCCACCTCTCCGCCGCGCTGAAGGCCTACAAGGTCAAGGCACTCAACGACCTGATGGCCAACACCGGCGTCAACCTGGGCCTGCCCAGCCGCAACCTCACCGCCGGCGCCTCGCTGGCCGTCACCGCCGGCGTCGCCACGACCGTCAAGAACTACGCCCTCGTCTATCCGCTGCGCCGCAGGCAGCCGGTGCCCGGTCCGGGGCCGGTACCGGCGCCCCCGCCCCGCCCGCTCGCGGTGGTGAAGGAGGAACCGGACGACATCCCCGCACAGGCGAGCGTCCCGGTCGGCGCGACGTTCGGCCCGCTGCGGGTGTCCGAGCTCGGCCTGTCCTACGCGAACGGCACGGCGCGGATCACCATCGACGCCACGGTCGACGCCGGCGGCATCGAGCTGAGCGCCTCCGAACTCGGCTTCACCATCGGCCTGGACCACGGCGACTGGACCTTCCGGCCCACCCTCAGCGGCCTGGGCCTGTCCTACGACCGCCCGCCCGTCAGGATCGGCGGCGCCTTCCTCGTCAAGGAGTCCGAGCCCCCCTACGACATGCTGTTCGCGGGCATGGCCGTGATCGAGGCGCGGTTCGCCGCCGTCAAGGTCCTCGGCGCGTACGCCCGGGCCGAGGACGGCTACCCGTCGCTGTTCCTGTACGGAGTACTCGCGGGCCGCAAGGGGCTCGGCCCACCCCCGTTCCAGGTACGCGGGATCGCCGCCGGCTTCGGCTACAACAGCTCCGTCCGGCTCCCCGCGCCCAGCCAGACCCCGGAGTTCCCGTTCATCTCCGAACTCGGTCACGGCGGTGTGGAGCGCCCGCCCCTGGAAGTGCTGGACGACCTGCTCGACGGCAGCAACGGCCGGCCCCCGTGGCTGAGCCCGGCGGCCGGTCAGGTGTGGTTCGCCCTCGGCATCGACTTCACCGTCTTCCAGCTGGTCTCCGGCCAGGCACTGGCGATCGTCGAGTTCGGCGACGACTTCACCGTCGCCGTCCTGGGCCTGGCCACGGCCGCGTTCCCCGTCCGGCGCAACTCCGGCGGCAAGACGTACGCCCAGGTCCAGCTCGCGATGCAGGCGCTGTACACCTCGCGGGACAGCATGCTGGCACTGGCGGCCGAGCTCACGCCCGAGTCGTACGTCCTCGACCCCGAGTGCCGGCTGACGGGCGGCCTGGCCTACCGCACCTGGTTCGGCGGCCCGCACAAGGGCGACTTCGTCTTCGCCCTCGGCGGCTACCACCCCGACTTCGAAAGGCCCGACCACTACCCCGTCGTGCCGCGGCTCGGCTTCACCTGGGGCATCTCCGACGTCGTCACCGTACGCGGCGAGGCGTACTGCGCGCTGACCCCGTCGGCGTTCATGGCCGGCGGCCGGCTGGAGGTGTCGTTCCACTCCGGCATCGTCGAGGCCTGGCTGGTCGCCCGGGTGGACGCGCTGATCCAGTGGAAGCCCTTCTACTTCCGCTTCGGCATCGGCGTCCGCATCGGCTTCGCGGTCGACCTGTGGCTGTTCACCGTACGCGGCGAGGTCGGCGTCGACCTCGACGTCTGGGGCCCGCCCGTGGGCGGCGTCGCGACCGTGCACCTGTGGTGCATCGACTTCGACGTGTCCTTCGGGGCGAGCGGCGAGCGCAAGCCCGATCCCGTCTCCTGGACCGACTTCCAGGAGCAACTGCCCGCACGCGACCAGATGCTGCGCATCACACCGCTCACCGGCATCCTCCCCGAGGACGAGGGCACACGCGCCCGGCGTGCGAACGCCGGCGACGACCGCTGGGTCGTCTCCGCCGACGGCTTCTCCTTCACCACGTCCACCGCCCTGCCGGCGTCGCGGGCCACGGCGGGCTCACAGCAGGTGAACGGCAAGACCCTCGACATCCGGCCCATGCGGGCCACCGGGCAGTCCTCCGTCCACCGCCTCACGGTGCTCCTCGGCGGCGACCCGTTCGACCCCTTCGACCCGGACGTGCCGGAAGAGCGCCGCTGGCGGCTCGACCCGCTCAAGGACAACGTCCCGCAGGCGCTGTGGGGCACGGGCGACCCCGACGACGAGGGCCTCCCGCCGGACCCGCTCGTCAAGGACCAGCTCACCGGGCTCGGCGTCACCGTGCCCAAGCCCGTGGACGGGCCGACACCGGGCAGGATGACCGACGTCTCCCTCGGCTTCGAGAGGCTGACCCCCAGCGACGCCCTGCCGATCAGCCCCGCGGACCGGCCCACCGGCCCCGTACCCACGCCCTGGCGGCCGGGTGACCCCACCAGCATCGGCACAATCGCCGCCGGGATCGCCACGACGACCGTGCCCGCCCGCGACGCGCTCCACGCCGAGCTGACCGCGCTCGGCGTCGCCCCGCCCTCGCACGACCGCCTGGACGGCTTCGCCGGCCTCGCGGACAACACCTTCACCGCCGAACCCATGACGCTCGGCCCCGCAACGCTCTGACACCCCCAACCGCGCGAGGGAATCCGCCATGACGCAGCCCGACGCTGCCGGGACCACCGGGGACGAGACCGAAACTCCCCGTTTCGACATCCACTTCCACGACGACCACATCGCGCCCGCCCCCGGCGGCCTCTACCGGCTCACCCTCGAACACGAGGTGTCCGGCGACAAGGTCGGAACCGACAAACTGCCGCCCGTCCAGCAGGATTTCGAGATCCGGACGCCGCAGTTCACCATCGACGCGTCCTTCGTCCACGCCCTCCACCCCGCCCCCGCGGAGGTCGGCGCCTTCGACCGCGTCCTGCCCCACCTCACGCTCAACCGGCTCATCCTGCCCTGGGAACGTGCCATCAGCCCGGACCTGGCGGGCCTGCCCTGGCTCGCCCTGCTCCTCTTCGCCGAGGAGGAGCTGCCCGGCGACCCCAAGGCCCAGGGGCGCACCGACACGAGGTCCGTCCGCGAGTTCCTCACCCCCGCGGACAGCGACGTCCTCCTCCCCCGCGTCGACCTCGACGACGTCCCGCCCGAGCTGTGGGACAGCACGTGCACCACCGTCGACGTCCCGGCCGCCCTCTTCAAGGACCTCGTACCCCGCCGGGCCGACCTGCCGTTCCTGTGCCACGTACGCAAGGTCCGGCCGTGGCAGCCGCCCGGCGCGGCGCCGGCCTCCGCCGAACTCCTGGAGACCGGCGACTACTCCGTCGTGGTGGCCAACCGCTTCCCCCGCACGGCCGGGCGCTACGCCGCCCACCTCGTCTCGCTGGAGGGGTTCGCCGACCACCTCGGCGGGGAGCAGCCCACCCGGCCCGTCGTGCGCATGGTCTCCCTGTGGTCGTGGTCCTTCGAAGCACGGCCCGACCCCACGGGCCATTTCGACGCGCTGATCCGGCACATGGCCGAGGACCCCGCGGGCCTCGGACTGCGCCTCCGCCCCCAGCGGACCGCCGCACGGTCCGCCGCCACCGACCGCCTCGATCTGGGCTACGCGCCCGTGGACTACGTCCTGCCCTCCGGGGAGCGGACGTTCAGCTGGTACCGGGGCCCCTTCACCCCGGTCGTGGCCCCGGCCGTCCCCCGCCCCGCCGAGGGTTACCGGCAGGCGGACGAGGCACTCGTCTACCTCACGGACACCGGCGTCTTCGACGTCAGCTACGCCGCCGCCTTCACCCTCGGCCGGTCCCTCGCCCTCTCCGACGACACCCTGGCGGGCGCGCTGTCGGCGTTCCGCTCCCGGGCCCGTCATATCGCCGGACGCGCGCTGATGCGGACGAGGACACCGCTGGACGCAGTGCCGGGGCCGGCGCACGAGCGCTTCCACGAGCTGATCGCCGGCGGACTGGGGAACCGGGTGCACGCCGCGGCCACCACCACGGCCGCCGACGCGGACACGCGCGGCGCGCCGGTGTCACGGCTCCGGGCCGGCGGCGTCCCCCGGCCCCCGGCCGTCGAGGCCCTCCTGGACCGGTCGCGCGACGACCGGGCACGGCAAGGGCTGCGGGCCGCGCTGTCCGCCCACCTCGCCCCGCTGATCAGCGCCGTCGACCAGGTGAAGCTGCTGATGGCGGCGCCGCTGAGCCACCTGGTGCCCGACGCGCGCATGCTGCCCCCCGAGAGCCTGCGCCTCTTCCACGTCGACCCGCAGTGGTGCACCGCCCTGCGCGACGGCGTGCTGAGCACGGGCATCGGCACCTCGCTCGACGCCGCGGTCGACGAGCTCGCCCGCGAGGCGCTGGACGAGCCGCGGCCGCTCACCGGGCTGCTCATGCGGTCCGCGCTCGTACGGAACTGGCCCGACGTCGTCATCGAGCCGCGCGTCACCGGCGGCGACGGCGAGGCGGAGCCGCTGACCGCCGTCCACCGCGTGATCATCGGACCGGATCTGCTGCTGTGCCTCTTCGAGGGTGTCCCCGACGAGGTGCGGTTCCGCGAACCGCACGAGGGCATCCACTTCGGCGTCGACGAGGGCGACCGCGTCGGGCTGCGCAGGCTCACCGAGCCGGTCGGCGAGTCGCTGGAGGGAGGGACGTTCCCGCCCGAGGGCGAGGAGGGCATCACCCGCTTCCTGCGGGCCGCCGCCGGCGGCGGACGCGAGATCCTCGACCTCGCCGCGGGCGACGACCCCCTCGTCCCCGCCATGGCCGTGGCCCTCCGGGCCGCCGGGCAGCTCGGCCCGGACGATCCGCTCTCCCCCGGCGCGTTCGCCGTGGAGCTCGTCAACGCCCCGCAGTGCATCACCTTCTCCCCCTCCGCCTCCGCCCCAGCCCTCGACCGGCCCGGCCGACAGTGAGGACCCGCACGATGAGCTCCCAGCCGCCCCTGATCGTCCCCGTCCAGGTGGACGCCTTCCTGGTCAACGACCGTGTACGAGCCATCGAACCCCCCGGTCGCTGGTACGCCGACTTCGAACAGCTCGAGGACCGGCAGCCGCCCGAGCCCGACCCCTTCGACGACGCGCCCGGCAAACCGGGGCTCGGCGTTCATGTGCAGTGGCTGCTGCCCGACGCGCTGCGGCGCGGCTTCCAGGACGGCCCGGCCGCGAAGGTGGAGTTCCCGGTCGTTCCCAACCGCTGGCTCGTGGTGCGCTACAGCCGCCCGGCGGACCGCCCCGAGGAGACGCCGGCCGCGGCGGGCTGGGTCGTCGACAGCGACTTCCTCGACGAACTCGACGGCACGAGCGCCTTCCTCGACCCGGATCCGGCCGCGGACCGCCCCCGGCCCACGCTGATCGGCCGGGCCCACGACCTGGCCGACGCTCCCTGGACCGAGCCCGAGGGACGCCGGAAGTTCCTCACGGCGATCGGGCCGGGCCTGCCGACCTTCGCCACGTACCAGCCGTACAACGAGAACGTCTTCTCCTTCCACGACAGGCTGACCGACCTCACCGGCCCCGCCCTGCTCGGCTACGCCGTCATCGGCTGGTACTCCGATCCCTCCTGGGACATCCTGCACGCACCCCCGGAGGGCGACGTCCGGGCACTGCTGGACTCCCTGCGCTGGTCCACGACCGGCACCTCGGCGGCCCCGACCCGCTCGTTCTACGCGGGGACCGCCCTCGGCCTGCACTGGGACCGCGCGGGCGCCCCTCCCCTCTCCGCCAAACCCGACATCGAGGTGGACAAGATCGATGTGGCCGTCGGCCACATCGTCACCGACGCCGAGACCGCCCTGCACCCGGCCGCGCTCGACGACCCCGAGGCGTCCCTGCTGTGGGAGGCGTTCACCTACGACCTGCTGGACGCCCTGGACGACGGCGGCGAAACGGCCCTCGACCAGGCCACCCGCCGCACCTGGTTCGACGCCGAGCACGGCGGCTACTCCTGGCGCATCGTCGACCGCCCCGCCGTCGGCACCGCCTGGCCGGCGCGCACACCGGAGCAGGCCGACGAGGAACGGCAATGGCTGGCCGAGCTGAACCAGGTGCAGGAGGAGCACGACGCCGCCTCCCGCGAGCTCGCCCACCTCCAGCGCCGCCTCTACGGCCTCTGGTGGCTGCGCGGCGGGAGCAACCGCCGGCCCGACGGCTGGGACGCGGCGTGCGATGCCGAACTCGACCCGCGGCAGGAGGGCACCCTGGCCCGGCGCGTCCAGCAGCAGCTCGACACCGTCTTCGGCACAAACGGCCTGCGCTCCCGCATCCCGTGGGGCGACACCGCCGGTGAGCTCGCCGAGGCCGTTCAGGCCTACGCCGAGGAACGCGGCCTGGCGCCGGGCCGCGAGCTGCAACGGTGCGCCGACCCCGCCTTCCACAGCACCCCCGACCCGTCGCTCATCGTGCGCGGGGCGAGGCTGGACCGGCCGCTCACCGACGAGGACGCCCTGCCCTGCCGGGCCCCCGGCGAGACCGTGACCGGCATCCGCATCGGTGACGGGACGGTCCGGCCGCCCGAGGCCCTCCCCGCTCCCCCGCTGCCCCAGCTGCCGGAGTCCGGTGTGCTGACCGCGCTCCTCGGGGAGTTCTTCCTCCTCGACCGCGCCGCCGTCACTCCCGGCGCGGCACCCGGTACGACGGCCCTGGAGGAGGCGCTCGCCCACCAGGACACCCACGTCGAAGGCACCGTGGCCCGCTGGACGCGGCCGTGGGAGCAGCCCTGGTCGCCGCTGCTCCTCATCTGGCGGACGACGTGCTACCCCACCCCGTACCGCAGCGGCGACGAGGAGAACTGGTACTTCGACGGCACCCGCTACCGCTGGAAGGGCGAGAACGTCGCTCCCGACGGGTTGGTCGGCGGGCGCGCCCTGCTCACCCCGCTGCCTCCCTTCAACACCCGCGCCCGCCTGGCGCAGCACGCCCGCACGTACCGCGGCGGACCGGTGGCCGAGCTGCGCGAGCTGCGCGACCGGGCCGAGGAATGGGACGAGCTGTCCCAGCGCATGGAAGGCGTCAACAACTGGCTGGCCCAGCACACGCCCGCGACCGGCATCGCCCCCGCCTCGGACGACGCACTCGCGCGGCTGGTCGACAACAGCCGGACCCGTGTCCCGCTGAGCGAGGTGCCCGACCCCGGCCCGGCGTCCGGCTCCGGAACGCCCCGCGAGTTCCGCCCGGTCAGGGCCGGGCAGATCGTCTTCGAGGAACTCCGTGTGATCGACCGCTTCGGCCGGTCGCTCGCCGTCATCAACGAGAACAACAAGGAGTCGGTGAAGCCGTACCGCGCCGACAGCGTCACTCCGCGGAAGACGGTGAGCCCCCAGAACCCGTACCGGTACGTCGAGCTGCCGCCGCGCCTGCTCCAGCCCGCCCGGTTGCGCTTCGACTTCGTCTCGGCCGGCGACGACCACCACCGCGTCGACGTGGACGCCGGTCCCCGGGAGGCCGCGGGCGAGAGCCCGGTGTGCGGCTGGCTGATCGCCAACCACCTGTCCGGGTCCCTGCTCGTCCACGCCCCGGACGGCGGCGGGCTGGGCGAGATCCGGATCGTGCTCGACACCGCGCACCGGCCGGTGTCGACCTGGTACCCGCTGCCCGGCTCCGCCTATCCCGATCCCGACCCGGCGACGGACTCGGGGCGGGCCTTCGCCGCGGCCCTGCCCCACCTGCACGGCTTCGTCACCGGGCTCCTGCACGGCGGGGCCCCGGCCTTCGCCCAGCTGCTGTCCGTCGTCGACAAGGCCATGTCGGCGACCGTGCCCGGCGGGGACGACGACAGTCTCGCCGCCCTGGTGGGGCGTCCGATGGCGCTGCTCCGTTCGCGGCTGCGGTTCGAGCTCAACGGTCCGGCGATGACGCCCTCGTCCTGGGAGAACGTCCTCAGCCCGCCGGAGGTGCCGGAGGTCAGCGGCTACCTGTGGAACGTCCGGCTGGGGGCCGGGGACATGCTCGGCGACGGTCTGGCCGGGTTCTTCCGCGGCTCCGACTACACACGGCTGCACGCCGTCCCGGAGCCGGGGGCCGCGGACGTGGAGTACGTGTCCCCCATCGACGGCAGCGAGATCGCGCTGCCCGCACGGCCGGCGGCCGCTCCGTCGCCGGAGGCCCGCGCCCGGGACGAGGAGACCGCCGCCTGGGTGACGCTCCTCGCCGACCCCTGGGCGGCCGTCCACGCCGTGACCGACATCCTGCCCGTCAGCCGGCTCCTGCTGCCGCCGACCTGGGTGCGCGAGCCCCTGTCCCGGATGAAGCTGTCGTTCCGTACGGGCCCGCTGCTGGCGGGGACCCGCCTGGTGACGGACCAGCAGGGCAGCACGCCCACCGAGCACATGGTCATGCCCGGCCCGACAGGCCGGCGCGGCACGTGGACCTGGGCCGAACCGGCCCCCGCCGAACCGGCGGCACCGGCCGGAGGCCCGGGAACGTGGACCGTCCGGCCCCTCACCACCCCTGACGCGGCCCTCGCGCTGTCGGATGCCGCGCCTGCCGCCCGTACCGGCTTCCTCCAGCTCAGCGGTGCGCTCGGCGAGACCGACGAGAGCCGGCAGCGCCCGCCCGCGCAGGGCCCGGCCCCGACCCATGGGAGCACGTCATGACCACCACGGCCACCGCGCTGGCCTACAGCGTCCACACCAGCCCGGCCCCGCTGCGGGTCGGCACGGAGGAGACCCCCGCCCACGCCACCGTGCGCATCACCCTGGCCAACTCCGGCCCGGATCCCGTCTCCTGCGGCACGATCGCCTTCGCCGTCCCGGTCGGAAAGGAAGCCGACGCTCTCACGGCCGCGCCGGACACCATCAGGGCGTCCACGGACGACGCCGGCTGGTCGGCCGAGCACCAAGGCGGCGGGATCTTCCACGTACGCCCGGCCGCGCCCGGCACCGAGCTCAAGCCGGGTGCCCGGATCGTGGTCACCCTCGCGGACGTCACGGTGAACCACACGGTCGGCGCGGTCACGCTCGGCATCAGCGAGAGCGGGGGAACGGACGGCGGCACGGAGAGCCTCCGGCCCGCACCCGGCGGACTGCGGCTGGCCAAGGCGTCGCCGACCGCGATGCTGGAGGACTTCCGCCCGGACCAGGTCGACGTCCCCCACGGCGGGACGGTGAAGCTGACCTGGAAGTGCGAGGTGGGCCCCGAATACGAGCTCTTCTACGGTGACCAGCGGCGTCCGGCCAACGGCTTCATCGACGCCGACGGCAACGGCGAATGGACCTCGCCCGGCCTCACCAGCGCCACCGCGTTCATGATCCTCGGCACGACGGTGCGGGACGGCTCCCCCGTCACCTACGGCCTCACCACCGCCGTCACCGTCACCGTGCCCGACCTCGAGGTCGGCGACCTCGACGTCAACGGCTCCGTGCGCCTGTTCGGCCAGGCCGCGGAGATCGCCGGGGGCACGGAGAGCAGTCCGGCGGAGTACGAGGCCGACACCGACGGTGTGATCACCGGCTACATCAAGACCACGCAGGACCAGGTGCCGGCCGAGCTCAAGGTCTTCGTCACTCCCCCGGGACTCAGGCGGCAGCAGTTCGCGACGCAGTCGTGGGACGCCCGGGGCGGCACGCTCAACCAGGAGGCGAGCCTGTTCGTCCCGGTGCCCAAGGGCTCGCGTGTGCGAGTGGTCCAGAAGGGCGAAACGAGCTTCAGCGCGGCCCTGACCTGGTTCCCGTTCGGGGCGGGCGCCCTGACCACCCCTCCCCCTCAGTGATCCGTTCCGTCCCTGCCCGGCGACCCCTGGAGTTCCCGTCATGACCGAGAGCACCGACACCACCGACCTCACGCCCCCGGGCGTCAACGCGGCGTTCAGCATCCCGGACTCGGGCGAGTCCCGGGCCTCCGTCTTCATGGTCCGCGGCAGCTGGGCCGTGCGGCACGAGGCGGCGGCGGTGGCCCCGCCGGCCGAAGGAGGCGCTGTGCGCGACCTGTGGCCCGGACTCCCCAGCACGTACCGGAACGGCTTCGACGCCGCCTGTTCGACGGACTCAGCGCGCGTGTACCTGTTCAAGGGCGCGACCTGTGTGCTGTACGACTTCGCGCAGAACGCGACGGTGCCGCCGAACGCCTCCCCGGCGCCGATCGGCGACAGGTTCCCCGGGCTGCGCAAGGACGCGCCGGACTTCGCCGAGGGCATCGACGCCGGCCTGCCGGCACCCGACGGCACGGTCTACTTCTTCCGCGGAAACCGGTGCGTCAACTACGACATCGACGGCGACGAGGTCCTGGAGCAGGGCACCATCGCCGACTTCTGGCACAACCCCGACCACCCCGACCCCGGCATCGCCGACGGCATCGCGGCCGCTTTCAACCACCCGGCCACCAGCAACGGCTACCTCGTCACCCGGGACGGCAAGCGCTACGTCGAATGCGACACCGACCCCGCCCGGCACCGCGTCACCTCCGGCGCCAAGACGCTCCGGGACCGGTGGCCGTACCGCGCGTTCCTGACCGTGCTCGACGGGTTCAACGGCCGGCTGTGGGTCTTCGACTCCGACAGCGGGCAGACGATCAGGCAGAGCCAGACCGGCCGCGAGTCCGGTGGCGTCGTGGTCTCCCCCGACGGGTTCCGCGTCCTGGCGACCACCCTGGGGGGCGGCGGAGGCGCGGGGAGCCTCACCCTCCTCGACATCACGGCGGGCACCGTCAAGACGGTGGGAGCGGGTACGGCGCCGTACCGGGTGGCGGCCCTGCCGGACGGCTCCGCGGCCTACGTCACCGACCCCTCGGACGAGGCGGTGTACGCGGTCGACCTCACCACCGGCGACGCGCGTCGCATCGACATCGGCCCCCGGCCCGAGGGCGTCGTGGCCTCGCCGGAGGGCGACCGCGTCTACGTCGGCCGCGAGTCCGACCCCGCCGTGGCGGTCGTGGACACCGCGCAGCACGCGGTCACCGGCGGGTTCGGCGGCGACACCATGGCGTCCTGCCTGGCTCTCACCCCCGACGGCACCACCCTGGCCTTCGGCATCGTGCCCGTGAACATGGTGGCCGTCGCCAGTACCGCGGGCGGCGGCGAGCCTCCCCTCGTCCCGGTCGGTCAGTCCCCGGAGCAGCTCGTGGCGTCACCGGACTCCCGGTACGTGTACGTCGCCAACCGCGGCGCGGAGGTGAAGGTGATCGACGTCGCCGCCATCCGCGAGGTGACACCCATCCGCGTGCGCGACCGCTCGAACGCGATCGCGCTCTCACCGGACGGCGAGCACCTCTACGTGACCAGCCAGGGCGCCGACTCCGTGCAGAAGCTGCGGGTGTCCGACGGCGAGCAGGTCGGGGAGTTCGCGCTGGGATCGGCGCTGGACCGCTACGCCTACATGGCCATCGGCCCCGCCTGGGGCTGACGGAGCGGCGGAGACCGGAGAGACGGAGCGAACCAGGCCATGGAAGTACGACGCCCTCAAGACAGCGCCCTTGTGCTGACCTGCGTTGTGGAGACCGACCCGGCACCGGCCCAGATCTCCCAGGGACCGACACCGGCGACCGTCGCACTGCGGATCACCCTCACGAATCACCAGCGGACCGCGGTGCACGTCGACAAGGTCCGTATCTCCTTCCCGGTGGGAAGCGGACCCGGCGACCTGACCACGAAACCGGACAGCGGTGTGCCGTACCTCGACAACGGCCAGCACTGGCGGTTCCAGCGTGATGCCGAGACCGGGGAGTTCGTCCTCACGCCGAGGCCCCTGAGCCGGCGTTTTCCCCCCGGGGACCAGGTGGAGCTGACGATCGCCGGTATCGAGGTCAACTCGGCGGTCGGGACCAGCGAACTGACCATCGACGAGGCCGTCCACGAGGGTGGTGAGCCGCGGCAGGAGGAATGGCCGCTGGCGAAGGTCCCCGTCGGGTTCGGCGTGGGTGACTTCCGTCCCAGGCACATCCTCGTGCAGGGCGGTTCGCCGACCGCTCTGACCTGGCGGGGCGACAGCCGGCCCGGGGCCACGTACACGATGGTGCACGCCGGGAAGACCGAAGACGTCACCGACGTCCGTAACTGGCCCACGCCGGACCTGCACCGCGACAGCACCTTCGTGCTCGCGGTGGAGGTGCGGGAGGACGGCGGCGTCGCCGAGTACGCGCTGACGACCACGGTCACGGTCGCCCGGCCCGACCTCACCATCGGCGACCTCACCGTCCACGGGAAGACCACACTCACCCACCTGCCCACGGAGTTCGGCCTGGGAGAGGCGGACGAGCTCACGTACACGGCGGAGACGGACGGCTTCCTCACCGGGCAGCTCGTCAGCGAGGAGGACGCACCGGGCGACGACGCCCCCACCCTCACGGTCACGGTCTCGGCCGACGGCACGGACCGGCTCACCAGCGTCCAGGCACGGCAGGCACCGCCGGACCCCGAGGATCCGCGGTTCCCGGGCTCCCGGCTGACGGCCGTCGTCCCCAGGGGAGCCCGGGTGACGATCGGCCGGTCGGGCACCGCTCCGAGCCGGCACCTTCTTTCCTGGCAGCCCTTCGGTACCGGCGAGCTCAAGCCCGTGGGCTCCTGACGGCGGTGTGCCGCCGGACGCCCCGGCGGCACACCGCTCCCGGCGGAACGCGTGGCAGCCGTGCACCGCGGCCCGGAGCGGCACAGATCGGGGTCAGCCGTCGCAAGTCGACAAAGCCCTTTCGTCACACGCCGGTTGTTGTAGATCATGAGCGGCGTACCGGTGGCGGCGGTCGGCCGAACGCACGGACTCCGCTCAAGGCCACACGTTCTGTTCCGAAGGAGAGCAATCCGGTGAAGCAGGCTTCAGGAAGTCTCCCGCGAGTCCGCCTGTCGGCCGTCCTGGCCGGTTCCCTCGCCCTGCTGGCGGTGTCCCTCGCGCCCGCGCCGGCGCAGGCCGCCGCCGGCGCGGGGTCCGGTCCCGTGGAGCCCGGCGTCCCCTACTACCTGGTGGCCACGAAGCTCGACCGCGGGCTCACCGCGGAAGGCGACTCGGTCCGCTACACGAACAGCGCGGGAGACCGCGGGATACCCGTCGTCTTCGAGAAGGACGACAACTCCACATGGGGTGAGGGGTATCAGATCAGAATGCAGCGGCGGGGCGGTACGCCCATGCTGTGTCACTCCTACGAGCGCCGGATCGTCCTGATGGACAGCTGCCGGCAGAATCCCTGGATGCTGGTCTCCACCGGGGACTCGTTCCGTGTCAAGACACGCTGGGACGGCTCGTACCTCTTCTTCGCGGCATCCCCCGCCTTCCCGAACGACAAGGCGCTGTACTGGAAGGACCAGTACGGCGCGGGTGACCTCGACGTCATGGAGTTCAAGGCGGTCAAGGCGCGATAGGGCGCCGTGCCCGGGTCACGCGTGAGCGGCCCGGCACCTCGCGGTCGGACCCGCCGGGCCCGCTCGTGGAACCGGCGGGCCCGCCCACTCGGCGGTGCCGCAGCTTCGCGAAGGCCGCTTGTCAGGCGGACGCGGGCAGGTGGATGTCCAGGAGGCACACGTCGTCGCGCTGTTCGTCCGGGAGGAGACGGGACAGCAGGGTGTCGAGCGGGCCGGGGCCGTCCGCGGACAGTTCGGTCCCGGCGGCGCGGGCGAGGCGGCCGAGTCCCTCGTCCAGGTGTTCTCCGGGGCGTTCGACCAGGCCGTCGGTGTACAGCAGCAGGTGGTCGCCGGGTTCGATCCGGCACACGGCCTCGCCGAAGGAGGGTTGCAGCGTGGCGCCGAGCAGTATGCCCTCGGGCGGGGAGAGGAACTCCGCCTTCCCGTGGCGTACGAGCAGGGGCGGCGGATGGCCCGCGTGGACCCAGGTCAGGCAGCGGTCGGCGGGGTCGTAGCGGCCGAGCACGAGGGTGGCGGTGGCATGGTGGTCGCGGGTGTGCAGGAGCAGGGTGTTGAGCCGGTGCAGCGCGCCGGTGAGCGACGAGCCGGTGACGATCATGCCCTTGGCGGTGAAGCGCAGCTGGGCCATCGTCGCCACCGCGTCGATGCCGTGTCCGGCGACGTCGCCGACCGCGAAGAGCATGCCGCCGCCGGGCATTTCGAGGGCGCTGTACCAGTCGCCGCCCACGTTGAGGTCGTCGTGGGAGGGGAGGTAGGCGACGCCGACACGCAGGTCGCCCAGGTTCAGCGACTGCTCGGGCAGCGGCAGGAGGGCGTGTTGCAGGCGGGCGGCGACCGTCCGTTCCGCCCGCAGGACGTCGCGCTGGGCCAGGACGGCCTGCCGGCTCTCCGTCAGGGCCAGTTCGGCGGTGCGCTGCGCTGTGACGTCCTGGACGAAGCCGTGCACTTCGACGGGCGTGCCGTGGGCGTCGGGCACCGCCTCGGCGACGACCCGCAGGTGCCGGACACCGCCCCGCGTCGTGATGCGGACCAGGTGGTCGACGCGGGCGCCCGTGCTCAGGAGCTGCCGGCGCGCGCGGGTGAAGTCCGGGGCGTCCTCGGGCAGGACGTCCCCGGGGAAGGCGTCGAGGGGCAGCGGGCCCGATTCCGGGTCGCGGTCGAGGACGGCGTGGACCTGGGGTGACCAGGTGATGGCGCCCGTGACGAGGTTCCAGTCCGTCCAGCCGAGGTTGCCGAGCCGCTGGAGGTCGGCCAGCAGGGCCTGTTGCCGGGCGATGTCGCCGTGACCCGTCCAGGTGACCACGAGGGCGTCACCGAGTTTCGCCGCTCGGACGGAGTAGGTGGAGCGCTGCGGCAGGCCGGCGACGACCTCCTCGTAGGTGAAGGGCTCGCCTTCGTACGGTGTCCCCGTGGTGAGTGTCCGCAGGTAGCCCTGCCAGGCGTCGGCGCCTGCCACGGTGGGGTAGCACTCCAGGACCCGCAGTCCGACCAGTTGGCGGCCGCGCCGGCCGGCGACGTCGAAGGATCGCGGCGCGGCGGCGTCGATGCGGAAGTCCTCGACGTCACCCGCCGGTGACCGCAAGGGGGTGAGGAGGACGGCGGGGCCGGGGAGGACGTCGAGGACGGCCTGGACGAGTGCGGCCGTGCTGTCTTCGGGCCCTTCCGGGCAGCCGGGCCGCGCGGGACGCGCGGCCGACGCGCACCATCCGGACGGCTCCGGGGTCCCGGACCTCCCGGACCTGGTGGACGGCCCGGGTCGTCCGTTCAGCCGGAGTGCCCCCGGGCGCGCACCCCCTGTGCGGAGGCTCCCGGCGCACAGCCGGGCTACGGACCGGAGCAGCTCGCGCACGTCCTCGTCGAAGGGGGCGTCCACGGTGCGCAGGACGCCGAGGGCCGCGGTGACCCTGCCGCCGGTGGTGACCGGGAGCCAGGCGCGGGTGCGCCACTTCTGCGGCGGCTGCCCGATCAGGTGGTAGCGCTGTGCGTCCTGTACCGGGTCCTCCAGCCATACGGCTTCGCCGCGGCGGACGGCGTCCAGGGCGGCGATGCCGCCGACGGGCGGCACGGACCGCCACTGGGCGGCGACCGCGGCCCCGGCGCCGGCGTGCCCGGCGAGCTCCAGGGCGTCGTGCGGGGTGCGGGAGAAGAGGAGGACGGCGTCGGCCCGGACCGGGGGCCCGGCCAGGTGGTCCAGCAGCCGTTCCGCGACATCCTGCGGGCAGGTGGCACCGGTGAGCGCCCCGCTGAGGTCGCCGAGGAGTGCGGTGCGGGAGGGCGTGCGCGAGGTCGTGCCGGATTCCCGCACTTGCCCGGCCCGCCCGGCGGCGGGGGCCGGGCCGCGGCGTGTCGCCGGCCGGGACGGCTCCGGGGAGCACTGGTCCGGGACACGGGGAACGTCCGTGACGCCCTGGGCGGGGAGGAAGAGCGGCTGGGCCGCCTGCGGGATGTCACCGAGGGCGATCCAGCACTCCTCGGTCAGCGTGCGGCCGTCGGCTCGCGCCCGCCGCGCCAGTTCCTCGTGCGCTTCCGTGGCCGAGCACCCCGACCGTGCCATCAGAAGACCTTTGGCGCGCTCCAGCACGGCCGCGGTGGACGCCTGGTGGCGAAGGCGCTCGTTTTCGGCGCGTAACGCGGCCACGACCTTGGCCAGCGCGACGACGTCGGCTGCGACGCCGGACTCCTTGTCCTTGACAGGTTCGCTCGTCACGTCACCGAGGATGTCACAGGCGGCAGCCGCAGGAGCCTCGCGCGCGGGTGCCGGTGGCCGACCGGGCGGAGGAAGCCACGTCCCGGCCGTGTCCCGCGTGCCTCAAGTTTCCTACCGCTCACAGCGGCACAAGAGGCTAGGGCCGGTACTCGTCGTGGAACTGCTCGAACACCAACTCGTAGCCGTCCAGGTCCTGTCCCACGAAGATCCGGGCCCAGGCCGTGACTTCCGGTTCACTCACCACGGGGAGCCCCTCGCGCCGCCACAGGTCGTACACGGCGTCCAGATCCGACGTCGGCAGGGCCAGCGCGAAGCCGAGCCCCAGCGGCCCGGCCTTGACCATCTGTTCCTCCTCCGGCCGGTTGTACTCATGGGCATGCATGTCCGACAGGATGAGCCAGGTGTGGCCGAAGGTCAGGTAGCGCAGATTCGGCTGCTCGTCGTTGGGGATCTCACGGAATCCCAGCCGGCGATAGAGATCGCCGGACGCTTGCAGATCCCGGACCCGTAATCCCACCTTGACCTGCTTGGCGCCCATCATGTTCGGGTTCCCCTCCGTTGGCTCGGCCGCGGCGACGGCGCAGGCAATCCAAGCACCGAAACCTCCGTCCCACAACGCCTGGGCCGCGCGAGACCCGGTCCTTCAGCCGCTCGCGCCAATGGCACGATGTCCTTCCCGCACCATGCGAAACAAGCGACGGAAGCGACGGACATGACCCACGCCCACGCGGTTCGACAGCTGCGCGTGCTCGCTCGCGAGCGCGGGTTCGGGTGCACGGTCGGATCCGACCGGCTCGTCCAGGCGGGCCTCGACGCCCTCCTGGCCGGCGTCGAGTCGCCCTCGCTCCCGCTCCTGGCAGGCCTCGGCCGCAAAGAGGAGTCGGAGGCGCGAGAGCTGTTCGACACGGTCCTGGAGGAACTGGGACTCGGCTTCCGGGCCCCCGCCGACCCGGCGGCCGCCCGGTGGGCTCTCGCCTACTGGCTGGCCTCGCGGATCGCTGACGGCTCGCTCGACCCCTTGACCGGCGCCGACCGGATCCGGGCCGATGCGGCCACCGAGCTCGACCACCCGGAAGCGCTGGAACCGATCGTCCGCCTGGCCAGGCACGCGGCCGACTGGAACGAGAACTGGGACCCGCCCCTCGCCGAGCTCAGCGACGGAGTCCTCCAGGCAGCCCGCGAACTGCTCGGCACCCGATCGTCAGCGGATCTTGAGCTCTGACGGGCGGACAGGGCTCACGCTGCCGGTCGTTGCCGCGCCGGGCGCGGCCGGGCCCGCCGGCGCAGGTCCCGGCCGCTTCGGTCAGGTCATCCCATCGGCCCGAAGACGACAGGCGGGATGATGACTTCCTTGCGTCCGCCGGTCTTCAGGTCGAAGGTCTTGTCGATACCGCCCGAATCCTTGGCCAGCCATACCCCGTTGACGGTCACCTCGGTGGGAAGGCCGAAGAGGCTGCCGTCCACCTTCACCGACACCTTCCCGGTCACCGAGCCGAGCTCGGGCCACCACGTCTGCGACGTTATCTTCGGGGCCACGCCCACGCTCTCCTCGTGGCTCCAGCTGATCGAGAGGGCGCCCAGGCACCAGCCGGGCTGCATTCCGCCGTTGTTGTGGAACAGGCGGACCTTCTTCAGGTCGCCGATGTCGTCGATGGTGATCTGATAGATGTCGAAATCACCTTGCTCGAAGTCGTTTCCCGGCTTGTCCAGCTCGATCTCCGGGCTCTTGCCCTTCTCGCCTATGAGCTGGATCTTCACCGCCGCGTCGGTACCCGCGTCCGTGATGTTGGCAGTGGCGATGTTGAGGCTGTAAGTGATCTTCCCGGACATGACGCTCCTTCACATGTGGAGTGCTTGCCGTAACCGCCCCCGCACGCTAAGCCACCATTGATCACCGGTGCCAGTGAAGATCGCGCCATACCCGTCAGGCCTGCGGCCTCCCGGGAGACCAAGCCCCCGGGAAGGACTCGGCCTCCCCTTCCGGCGGCAGCAAGTGGCCGAGCCCCTGCGCGGTGCCTGCGGCCAGCTCCGCCGCGCGCGGCAGCATGATCTCCTCGTAGGCCCGTACCGCGGCGTCGGTCTCCGGGTGGGCGACGAGGGCCAGGGCGAGTTCGGCGCCGTCGAGGAGGGCCAGGTTGGCGCCGACGCCGAGCGGCGGCATCAGGTGGGCGGCGTCGCCCACCAGCGTCAGGCCGGGCACATGGTCCCAGACAGGGGGTACGGGCAGGGCGTACAGGGGCCGGTTGACGAAACCGCTGTCGCCGGCCCGCAGCAGGTACAGCAGGCTGTCGTGCCAGCCGTCGTACATCTCCAGCAGGTGGGCGCGTACGGCGGCGGTGTCGGCGAAGTCGAGCCCGGCGGTGACGTACCAGTCCTCCGGGGCACGGAACATGGCGACAGCGTCGAGGTGACCGCCGCTGTTGCGCTGGGACGTCAGCCCCTTGCCGCCGGACCGGGCGGACATGGTGCCTTCGCCGACCAGCCGGGCGAACGCCGGATGACGGCTGTCGGAGTCGTGGAATCCGGTCCCGACGAAGGTGACGCCCGTATAGCGCGGCACGGCGTCGGACAGCGCCGGACGGACGCGCGACCAGGCGCCGTCGGCGCCGACGACCAGGTCGAAGTCCTCCCCCGTGCCGTCCTCGAACAGCAGCCGGTGCGTGCCGTCGCCGCGGGGGACGACGCGGCTGACCGGACGTCCCCAGCGCACGGTCCCGGTCGCGAGGGAGTCGAGCAGCAGCCCGCGCAGTTGCCCGCGGTCGATCTCCGGCCGGGTGGCGTGGCCGTCGGCGGGCCGGTCGACCTCCAGGACCTCGGCGGTGAAGGGGTCGAGCCGTCGCCACACCTCCCCCTCCGGGCGCGCCAGTGCGTGGAACCGGTCGAGCAATCCGGCCTCGCGCAGCGCCTGCTGGCCGGTGGTGGAGTGGATGTCGAGCGTGCCGCCCTGCGTACGCGCCGCGGGGGACGCCTCGCGCTCGAAGACGGTGACGGACCAGCCGTGCAGCTGGAGGATGCGGGCGCAGATGAGCCCGCCGGGGCCGGCCCCGACGACGGCGATGCGAGCGGAAGTGGCGTTCACGAAGGACCCCTTCGACGGCGGGAGGGTGTGGAAATGCGCGCAGGACGCGACACTCTCACGAAAGCACACCCACTATGAAAGTGCAATGACTTAACTTTTTGCCTGACTCAACCTGAAGGGCGGCCGGCGGGGTATGGTGAGCCGGTGAACGCACCGACCGGACGCCGCGAGCGCAAGAAGGCCCAGACCCGCAAGGCCCTGGCCGACGCCGCCCTGGAGCTCTTCCTCGACCGCGGCTACGACCAGGTCGGTGTGAAGGACGTGGCGGACGCCGCCGACGTATCGGTCACCACGTTGTTCAAGCACTTCCCGTGCAAAGAGGCCCTGGTCTTCGACCTGGACC
Source organism: Streptomyces albireticuli (assembly GCF_002192455.1). NCBI lineage: Bacteria > Bacillati > Actinomycetota > Actinomycetes > Kitasatosporales > Streptomycetaceae > Streptomyces > Streptomyces albireticuli. The sequence continues at coordinate 7,905,681 of NZ_CP021744.1, read as the reverse complement.
AGGACATCGAGGCGGCCCTCGTCGCCGCCGTGCGCGAGCGCGCGCCCGGCGTCTCCGTCCCGCAGACCCTGCGGGAGCACCTGCTGACGACGGTGGGCCTGCACACCCTGGCGCTGAGCCCGCACACCCCGATCCCCCATCCGCCGGGCGAGCAGCCCTCGGGGTCGCTGCTGGCGGAGTTCAGCCGCATGGTGGAGGAGACTCCGGCGCTGCGCGAGTACGCCCACCGGATGTGGATGCGTCACGAAACGGCCCTGGCGCGGGCCATCGCCGAGGAGACCGGCGCCCCCGAGGACGACGCCGCCTGCGCCGCCCTGGCCCGCTTCGCCCTGGACACTCCCCTCCTCGCCCGCCGCCACCTCGACCCGCACCGTGCCCTGCACGAGATCTTCGCCCTGCTCGAACGGGGCTGGGACGGCCCGGGCGGCCGCTGACGGCCCTTCACCACCGGCCTCCGGGACAGTCCGGGCTCCGGCTGCCCCGGTCCGCCGCGCCGGGGTCTGGCCGCGCCGATCGACGCGTGCTACGAAGAGGCATGGCGCCTTCGAGGGACACACCTGGGCCGATCCCGGCCGCCGCCCACCGGACAGGAGCCCGCCACGGGGCCGGGCAGGCCACCGGAACGTACGACGCGGTGATCGTCGGTGGCGGTCACAACGGTCTGGTCGCCGCCGCGTATCTGGCCCGTGCCGGACGCCGCGTGATCGTCCTGGAACGCCTCGGCCGGACCGGCGGCGCGGCCGTCTCCACGCGCCTCTTCCCCGGCTTCGACGCCCGCGTCTCACGCTACGCCTATCTCGTCGGCCTGCTGCCCCGGAAGATCGTGAAGGACCTCGGGCTGCGCTTCGCCGTCCGCGGGCGCGCGGTCTCCTCCTACTCCCCCAGCGTGCGTGCGGGGCGGCCCACCGGCCTTCTGGTGGAGCGCGACCGGTCCCGTACCCGCGCCTCGTTCGCCCGGCTCACGGGATCGGACAAGGAGTTCGACTCCTGGCAGCGGTTCCACGGCATGACCCGGCACGTGGCCGAGCGGGTCTTCCCCACCCTCACCGAACCGCTTCCCACCCGGGCCGGACTCCGCGCCCGTATCGACGACCGGTCCGCCTGGGAAGCCCTTTTCGAGCGCCCCCTCGGCGAGGCCGTCGAGGCCGCTTTCGACGACGACCTCGTGCGCGGCATGGTGCTCACCGACGCCCTCGTGGGTACCTTCACCCACGCCCAGGACACCACGCTGCGACAGAACCGCTGTTTCCTCTACCACGTCATCGGTGGCGGCACGGGCGACTGGAACGTCCCCGTGGGCGGCATGGGGGCACTGACCGACGCCCTCGCCGACGCGGCCCGTTCCGCCGGCGCGCGCATCCTCACGGAGTGCGAGGTGACGCGCATCGCCACGGACGGCCGGACGGCCGAGGTGACGTCCACGCGGGGTACGTTCGCGGCGCGGCACGTCCTGGTCAACGCCTCCCCTCACGAACTGGCCCGGCTCCTGGGTGAGCGGCCCCCACCGCCGGCCGAGGGCTCCCAGCTCAAGGTCAACATGCTGCTGCGGCGCCTGCCCCGGCTGCGCGACACCGGCGTCGAACCGCACACCGCCTTCTCGGGGACCTTCCACATCAGCGAGGGGTACGAGGAGCTGGAGACCGCCTACCGACAGGCGTCCACCGGCCGGATCCCGTCCGCCCCGCCCTCGGAGATCTACTGCCACTCCCTCACGGACCCCTCCGTCCTCGGCCCCGCACTGGCCCGCGAGGGCTACCACACCCTCACCCTCTTCGGACTCCACGCACCGGCCCGGTTGTTCACCACCGACCACGACGCCACCCGGGAGCGACTGCTCCGGGCCACGCTGGAACAGCTCGACTCCCACCTCGCCGAGCCGCTCGCCGACTGCCTGGCCGTCGACAGCGACGGCCGCCCGTGCATCGAGGCCAAGAGCCCTCTGGACCTTGAGCGGGAACTGTGGCTGCCCGGCGGCGACATCTTCCACTCCGCACTCGAATTCCCCTGCACGGACGACGGTGACGAGCTCTCGGCGGCTGCGCGGTGGGGCGTGGGGACGGCCCACTCCAACGTCCTGCTGTGCGGGTCGGGCGCGGTACGCGGTGGCCTGGTCAGCGGCATCCCGGGCCACAACGCGGCCATGGCCGCACTGGGCCACTGACCTCGCCGGGACGGCTCCTTGAGGATGCCCTCAGCCTCCCTCCGGCCGAAAAGTGGGGATCGCCAGCGTGGTCACATGTGGTCAGGGGCCGGGGTGTGGTGGTCCAGCAAGCGGGTGAGCAGCCGCGCGAGCTGGTCGCGTTCGGCCGGGTTCAGCGGCGCGAGCAGTTCGTCGTGGAGGTCGTCCAGGACCTTGTCGAGGCGGCGCAGGTGGCGGCGGCCTCGGGGGGAGATCGTGATGATGTTACGGCGCCGGTCGCCGGGATCCGGCGCCCGGTCGACGAGGTCGCGCTCGGCCAGTTCGTTGAGCACGCCGACCATGTCGCTGCGGTAGATGCCGGTGCGCTCGCTCAGCGCCGCCTGACTGCCCGGCCCGTGATCCTGTAGCGAGGCGAGCACGGCGTAGTGCCACTTGCGGGCGTCGACCCGCGCCAGCCCGTCGTTGATCAGCCGGTCCGACCGCGCGGTCAGCTGCGACAGCTGCCGGCTCGTCTGCCGGCGCAGTCTGTCGGGCGTTCTGCGCCCGCCGTCGTCTGGCACGTCCGCGGCTTCGGCTCCGGTCATGGCACTCATCCTACCCATTGCGTTAGTCCGACTAACGATGTACGGTCATCCGCGCCGGAAACGTTAGTGACACGAACGTTAATTCGGCGAACCAAGGAAGGAAGATCCGCTATTCCCACCAAGATGTTGCAGATCCCCACCCCGGACGGCCAGGCCGACGCCTTCGCCGCCTTCCCCGGCCACGGCGAGCGGCACCCAGGGGTGCTGATGTACGCGGACGGCTTCGGCCTGCGGCCCGTGCTGCGGGAGATGGCCCGCGAACTGGCCGGGCACGGGTACTACGTGCTCGTCCCCAACCTCTTCTACCGGCACGGCCCGGCACCGGTGATCGAGCTTCCCGAGTACATCGGAGAAGAGGCACGCCCCGCGGTCTTCGCCGAGCTGATGCCCCTGATCGAGGCGCACACCACCGAACGGGTCCTGAGCGACGCCGCCGCCTACCTCAGCTTCCTCACCGCCCAGCCCGAGGTCAGCACCGGCCCGGTCGGGGTGACCGGCTACTGCATAGGCGGCCTCCTGGCGATGCGCACCGCCGCGGCACACCCCGGCCAGGTGGCCGCCGTCGCCGGATTCCACGGCCCCGTGGGCGCCGACGGACCCGACGGCCTGCGCCGCCTCCTCTCCACGCTCACCGCCCAGGTCCACCTCGGCCACGCCGAGACCGACCTGACGCCCGCGGCCCTCGGCGAGCTCAACCGGGCCCTGGACGCCGCGGGTGTCGACCACACCTCCGAGATCTACCCCGGCACGGTGCACGGCTTCACCATGTCCGACACCGACGCCTACGACCCCGCAGCACTCCAGCGCCACTGGGACCGCCTGCTCCCCCTCCTCGGCCGCACCCTGACCAACGGCTGAGGCTCCGGCCACGTGGTGATCGTCCGTCAGCGCGTGGTGCGCGCCGCGTCGCGCAGCTTGCGCCACGTGCGGCTGACGGGCGCCAGCCCGGCGCGCCTGGTGCCGGCGCCGGCGTCCTCCCATTTCCGGGCCGTCTCGGCGAGCGTCTCCGCGCTCGTCGCCGCGGCCGGCCGCCGCGCCTGCGCGGCTCGTGCGGCGAGCCGCAGGTCCTCCGGTCCGATCGTGTCGAGCCTCGCCCGGACGTGGTCGATCAGCGTGGCGCAGGCGTCGGCGATCGCGGCCTCGCCCAAGGGTCGCGCCGGGAGGTCCAGTCCTTCGGACAACTGCTGCTCCAGAGCTGTGCGCAGGTCCTGGAGGGAGGTGTCGCGGATCGTCAGCGACAGGTGGGCGGACAGCCCGCCGGCGCCCACCGCGCGGTGGGCGAAGCCACGCGGGACGTAGAGCACGCTGCCGGGTTCGAGGACGCCGCGCAGGAGCAGCGGGGAGTGCTCGTCGTCCGGGAGCTCTCCCAGCGACCAGTCGGCGACCGCCGGTGCGTCGTGGACGTACCAGGTCTTGCGCCCGGCCGCCTGGAGGACGAACACGTCGGCGTCGTCACGGTGCACCGCGAGGCCCTGAGCACCGGCGGGTGTGACGAAGAAGAACGCCTCCACGCGCCGGCCGAGCTCCTCGGACAGCCTCGCCACCAGATCGCCTGTCGGGCGGTGCCACTGGTCGACGCACCGCAGGAGCAGCGTCGCCCCGGAGTTCAGGAGGGCGACGACCTTCCCGCGGTCGGCGAAGCCGTGGTGCGTGGTGCCGTTGACCACGCGTGAGGTGGTGTAGGCATCGGGCGGGACGGTGACCTTGTCGGAGCGGACCATCTCCAGGTAGGGCGTGCGCAGCAGCCCTCCGTCGAAGGCGGCGTCCAGCTCGTCGAGGTCGAACGGCGAGGCGAGGGTCTCCGGCGTGAAGACCGCGGGCCGGCGCTGCCACTGGTGACCGGTGAAGCCTTCGAGGTCGCCGACCCAGGCGGCCAGCGTGGGCGATTCCATGGTGTTTCCCGTGGTGTCAAGGGTGTTCGGTGCTCACGGCCGGCGGCGTCTGCCCGGTGCGGCCGTGGGGGGCGGGTTCCGCCGCGGGAGGGTTCCGCGGGGTGCTCACGCTGTCCTCGCCGGGACCGGCGGGCGGTGCAAGGGCGCGACGCAGCGGGTCACGACCCGGCTTCCGCGTCGAACCGGACGGAGAGCAGGGAGCGCAGGGGGACCTCCGCGTCCCGCCGGGGGCCGCGGATGGCGAGTCCGTTGTCGAGGCCGACGGTCAGCAGGCGCTCGGCCAGGGGGACGACCAGGTGCTTGGCCCAGCAGCGGGCGCCTTCGAACCCGAACGGCATGAACGCGGGCGTCTTCTCCGGGTCCGCCACCCCGGCCCATCTCTCGGGCCGGAACTCCAGGGGGTCGGTCCAGTAGTCGGGATGACGGTGCATCAGGAGCGGGAAGAGCGCGACGTTGTCCGTGGGACGGATCTCGGGGTGCAGTGCGGTGTACGCGTCCCCGCCCTTGCGGTACAGCATCCACGCGGGCGGCAGCAGCCGCAGTGTCTCCCACAGGACCGCGGTGAGGTCGGCGCGGGCTCCTCGCTGTTCCCGTGCCGGCCCCATGAGCCACAGGGCGTTGCCGGCCAGCGCGGCCACGCCGTCGCAGAGGGTGGCCGTCGCACGCCGGTACAGCGCGACGGCCTGCTTCCTGTCCTGGGTGCCGGACGCGTCGCGGATCTGCTCCGCCAGCGCGGTGCCCCCGCCCTCGGCGCCCGATCCCGGCCAGACGGTGACGGCGCGGTCGACGACCCGGGAGAGCGTGTCGGAGCGCGTGATGCCGCGTTTCGACAGCAAGGACACCGGCAGGGGGTCGGACGCGAAGAGCCACCGGCGCAGGTAGGAGGTGGCCGCGTAGGGCCAGGAGCCGGAGAGCCCGCGCGCCGGGGGCGGCGGAGTCCGGATGCCCGCCATGACGTCCTGCCCCAGCGCGCGGATCGTCCGTGTCGCGCTGTCGTGGTGGATGTCGGCCCCCGCGGCGGGCTTGAAGACCGAGCGCTCCGTCGCCAGCACGGGGCGCGCCGCGACGACTTCGGCCATCAGATGGCAGTCGGAGACGCCGACCGTGGTCGCGTCGATCCGGAACACCTTCTCTTCCCTGGCCAGCAGCTCCTGTATCCGCGGGGCGTACACGACGGAATGGTCGCGCACCGCCGCCGGCGCCATTTCTTCCACGAGAATCCCGCCTCCATTGGAATGGCGATGAAATGCGTTCCCCGCGGCAGGCGGAGAACTCCGGACGGGGAACGGGCGGGACCGCCGCTCCGCGCCACGGCCCGGCCTACGGCGGAATCCGACACGGTCGTGGCCGCCGCGGACCGCGGCAGCCAGGGGTTGCTCTGCGGCGTCGGCGGAGGGCAGTAGTGCGACTGCCCTCCGCCGACGACGGTGCATCAGATGACGTGCAGGACCCACGCGTGGTTGGCGAGGTCCTCGTCCTTCTTGAACCGCTTCACGATCGCCTTGACCATCTTCATGACTACTCCATTCACAGGATTGCGGGCACGAGGAAACAGGGGGCGCCCACGCCATTATTGGAATTCGGCGTTCCGGTCCGGAAATCCGAATGCCTCATCTAAACCCGGACCCCGATCGAACGCGAGTGTTTCTGACATTCTCCTGACGTAAAACGATCAGGACTAGGTGAATCCCTATGCCGGGGTGACCGCGGGTACGGACACGGTGCTCCCCCTTCCCGCCGGCTTCTCCCCCTCACCGCCCGGAGTCCGCCCGGGTCGCGCCCAGATCGGCCCGCATCTCCCGACGCAGCTCCCGCAGCCGCTCCCACAGGGCATCGATGCCCTCCTGTACGGCGGCCGGCGCGTCCCCCGGCCGCGGCAAACCGTCGTCCAGCCGCCGGACCATGCCGTACACCGCCCCCAGGCCGCGACCGAAGGTGCCCGCGTGGTCGAGCACCCGCTCCGGCATCCGCATCTGCGCCTTCGCGTAGACCTCCCGGTGCTGGTCACGCGCCTCGGTGAGCCGCTGTCGCACGTACGGCAGGTCGGCGTCGCGCCCGAGGGCGTACAACTGGTCGGTGAGCGCGGCCAGGTAGTGCCGGGCCGCGGCGTTGAGCTCCACGTAGCACGACCGCAGTTCCTGCGCCTCGCTGCGCCGCCCCCACAGCTCCTCGACACGCTCCCGCTCCCGCTGCCGGCTGCGGTCGGCCGCCCGCTGGACCAGCAGCGCGGACAGCAGCGTCCCGAGGACTCCCACGACCGCGACCAGCAGAGCGGTCGTCACGTCGATGTCCACGCCACCTCCTCCCTCTCCCCTTCACGACCAGCGAATCAGCGAACGGCGTGCCGCGTGAAGGCCGGCCCCGGACGTCGCCCGGTGTTCGACCCGCCGACGCCCACCGGGGCAGCGGAATCGGGGTGGCCCTTGGCCGCACGGGCATTCGGTGGAATGAACGGCACCGCGTGCGGGGGATCTCCCGCGCCGCTCATGCGCGGACGCTGCGTCAGCTTCGGTCCTCGTCGCCGATCGCCCCTCGGGAATGGGCCGGGAACCGGAGAATTCTTCCGTCGTCAGTGGCCGGTCGCGATCGGGAAAGGACGGGAAGCGGATGGGCATGGGGCACAGGTGGGGCAAGGCGTGGGGGTACGCGGGCGTGGCCGTGGTTCTGGTGGCCGCGGGTCCGGCGGCGCTTCCCGCGGCCGCGCACTCCGAAGAGAGAGCGAATGCCGTCCTCAGCTGCGTAGGAATCAACTCCATCGCGTTCTCACCAGGATTGACCTTCCTGACGAAGCCCACACGGATCACCGGCCGTGGTGATTACCGCTGTGCGTCGACGGATCCTTCGGTGACGACGGCGAAGTCCGTGATCAAGGGCGAAGGCGAGAACAGCTGCCTGTTGTCGCGTTCGGTCACGGAGGAGCACATCACCTGGAACACCGGTGAACGGAGCACGGTCGTCTACGACGTGGGAATCGTGCCGCAGCCCGCCGGTGAGGCCGTGGTGCTGGTCGCGGGCAAGGTGACGTCCGGCAGGTTCGCGGGCCGGAGGGTCGCTTCGCCCGGTGTTCAGCTCACGGCCGATCCGTTGAAGTGCGCCGGCGGCGGGGTGAAGGTGATCGGGGGCCCGTCGGGGCTGGTGTTCTCCTGAGCATGGCCGGGCGACCGTTCCTCGTCAGGGCTCACGGCCCTGACGAGCGACCGATTCCAGGACGGCCTCGACGTCCGCCCGGGTGCTGGTGGGGTTGATGGTGCACATCCGCAGCACGGTGGCTCCGCGCACCCGGGTGGTCAGGATCAGGGCCTGACCACCGGCGCAGACGTCGCGGCTGACACGTTCCTGGGCGGCGTCGGCGTCCCAGTCCTCCGGCGCGTCGGCCGGGTGGTAGCGAAAGGTGAGGACGGCGAGGCTGGGCGGGGTGACCAGCCTCAGATCGGGGTGGGCGGCGATGAGCGCGGCGGCGTGCTCGGCGAGGTCCATGCCGTGCTCGATGGCCTGCCGGAACGCCTGGGCGCCGAAGGTCTTGAGCGAGAGCCAGAGCTTGAGGGCCCGCAGACCTCGGCTCTGCTGCGGCCCGTGGTCCGAGAGGTTGACCTCGTCGCCCCGGGATGCGGTCGGCTGGAGGTAACCGGTGTCCAGGGCGTGGCGTCCCAGCGCGAAGGTGGCGGGCAGCAGCCCGGGGCGACGGAGCAGGACGCAGCCGGCCTCGTAGGGCTGGAAGAGCCACTTGTGCGGGTCGACGGTGAGGGAGTCGGCCCGCCGCAGGGCGCCGCGCAGATGGTGACCGCGGGGAGTGGCGGCGGCCGCCGCACCGTGGGCTCCGTCGATGTGGAGCCACAGCCCCTCCCGCTCGCACAGGCCGGCGAGTTCGTCGAGGGGGTCGACGGCGCCGGTCCCCGTGGTGCCGAGGGTGGCGACGACGGCGAAGGGGCGCAGGCCCTCGTCCCGGTCCCGGGCGATCCGCCGGGCGACGGCGGAGGTGTCCAGGCGCAGGTTCTCATCCGCGGGGACGGCGGAGAGCTGGTCACGCGTGAGACCCAGGAGGTGCGCCGCGCGCGGGACGGACGGGTGGGCCTGGGTGGAGCAGTACAGGCGGGCGTGTGCGCGGTCGGCGCCCAGGTGGTGGTCGCGGGCGACGGCCAGGGCGGTGAGATTGGCCAGGGAGCCGCCGCTGACGAACAGGCCACCGTGGCTGTCGGGCAGGCCGAGCAGTGCCTTGAGCCAGCCGAGAGTGGTGAGTTCGAGCTGGGTGGGCCCGGCGCCGACGAGCCAGGCTCCGGGGACGGACAGGTGGGCGGCGGCGAGCGCGTCGGCGAGTACGGCCGGGAAGTTGCCGGTCGAGGGGACGAAGGCGAAGCAGCGCGGGTGGTCCAGGCGGGTCGCCTCGCCGAGTGCCCGGTGGGTGACGTGGTCGAGGAGTGCGGGCAGGTCCGAGGTGCCGTGCTCGGGAAGGGGCTCGTCCAGGGCGGTCCGGAGGGTGTCGGGCGAGGGTACGTGGAGGGGCGGCCGGTCATCTGTCGTGGTGAGCCGTTTGATGATCAGTTCGATGGTGTGGTGGCCGGCTTCGCGCATCCGCTGTTCGTCCAGCCGCAGGGGCGGGAGTCCGGCTGCTGGTGGCGCGCCTGCTGGTGACGTGTGCGGCAGGTCCTGGCCGGGGAAGCCGGAGGGGCCTTCGGTGCCGATCCGGGACCGCCGGAGGAACGCGTCGATCCACGCCAGTGCGTCCGGTCCCGGGCGCGGGCGTGGTTCGAGGGCCGCGACGGGCCGCCCGAACTGGGCGAGCGCCAGCTCGTCGCCGGCACGGACGGGTCCGGGGCGGGCGATGCCCCACCACAGGGCTTCGTCGGCGGCGATGCCGACGGTGGCGGGGAGCGGGCCGGTCACTTCATGGCCGGCTTTTCGGTAGCGCCCCGAGGGGGCGAGGTCGTGCACGGTGGTGTCCGTGGCGGTGTGCACCACGAGCTGGCTGGGGTGCGGGCCCGGTGGGAGTTCCCGTGCCACCGGATCGGGAAGGGCGGGGAGCAGGAAGGACAGGATGTGCAGGCCCAGGGACGGCAGGAGTCCCGCGCCGCGCTCGACGGCCTGGACGAGGGAGACGACGGTCTGGAACCGGGGGTTGACTTCGACGGCCGTCAGCCGGCCGGTGTCCTCGACGAGGTCCAGGCCGAACACTCCGCGGAAGCCGCGTCCGCGGAGCACTTCACCCACGCGACGGGCGGCCTCGCGGGCCTGCCCGTACCAGCCCGCGGGCAGGTCGTCGGGGTGTACGAGCTGGTTGCCGCAGTGGGTGCCCCAGCCGGCGGCCAGTTCCGGGAGCCCCACGAGTTGGTGGGAGACCGCCGAGACAATGGTGCGGTCCGGTCCCGCGCAGGCGGTGACGGTCAGGGAGATCCCGGGGGCGTAACGGCTGAGCTTGACCGGCTCGCCCGGCCAGGTGTCCAGGAAGTCCTGGAGGTCCGACGGGGAGTCGACGAGGACGGTCCCGCGGCCGATGAGGTTGTTCTGCCTCCTTTGGGCGACCGCCCGCGGCCAGCGGTCGTTCCAGTACGTCCCGGCCGGTGCCCGGCCCGTCGCGGGGACGATCCGTGACGGCGGCGTGGGTACGCCCGCCCTCGCGAAGAGCTCGACGGCATGGATCTTGTCCGCGGCCCAGGCCGTGACACCGGGATCCGGGGCGAGCAGCCGGTATCCGTACGTGCGGGCCCAGGTACGGGCGTTGGTGCCGTGTTCGGGGGCGAAGGACACGCACAGCCGGCGGGGGTCGGGCGGGGGCGGCCGATGGCCGGGTGGGGGCTCGGGCAGCGGCTGGAACGCGGAGACCCGCTCATGTCTCAGCCAGGACGGCGCCGGCTGGAACGACGCGCTCAGGAAGGGGCAGTGGTCCAGCCACACGACCTCGTCGACGGACTCGGCCAGCAGGCGCAGCCCCGCCTGCCCGTCGACGCCCTCGATGTCCCCGGCGGCCCGGGAGGCACCGCTCCGGAACCCGGTCAGCTGTGGCACGGCGGTTCCTCCTTGACCGATGCTCCTGCCAGGGTCTCCACCCGGGAGTGCAACCGCTCCAGGTAGAGCTCGCTCTCCGGTTTCATCAGCACACTGCGCAGGATGTGGGTGTGATCACGGTCCGCGGCGGCTGCCTCATGGCGGGCGGTGAAGTCGGCGGCGCCGATGCGGGCGACACTGAGGAAGACGGGGTCTTCCTCGGCCGTCATACCTCGGCGCATCACCTCGTTGCTCGCGAAGCCGATCCGGGACAGCGTGGCGGGTGTGGTGCGCGGGTGGCAGGTGACGATGTCGAGCTCGGGCGGCTGGTACAGCTCCAGGACGGGCGACGCGTCGATCATTTCCGCCCAGCGCAGTGCGGCCCTGCGCCCGGCCGCGAGGACAGCGCCGAGCCCCTGGCGCGTCAGCGGCAGCAGCTTGAGGGTCAGCCACAGGGCGGCCGCGGAGGCACCGGAACGTGAGCACTCCAGACTGATTTCCCCGAGGTGCGGCCGCTGGGACGTGAAGTAGGTGTACGGGGAGTCGTGCCGGTAGAAGCGGGCGACCGCCGGGTCGCTGAAGAGCACCGCCCCGCAGCCGTACGGCTGCAAGCCGTGCTTGTGCGGATCGATCACCACCGAGTCGCAGTGGGCGATGGCCCGCCAAGGATCCCCCGCCACCAGAGCCCCCGAGGGCTCCTCGTCGGCGAGGAGCGTGAAGAAACCACCGTAGGCGGCGTCCACATGGACGCGCGCACCATGCCGCCGGGCCAGCGGCACGATGAGGTGCAGGGGATCGACGGCCCCCAGCGCCGTGGTCCCCGTGGTGGCGACGACCGTCCCGACCTCCCCGGTGGACAGCAGCTGCCCCAGCGCACCCGTATCCATGCGCCCGCGGACGTCGACGGGCACCGTGTGCACCCGCATGCCGAGCAGGTGGCCCATCCGGGCATGGGTGTAGTGGGCTTCGGCGCTGACGGCGATCCCCTGGCCGGGGTGACTCTCACGGGCGACGAACAACGCCTCCAGGTTCGCCAGGGTGCCACCGCTGGTGAGGTGCCCCAGGTGCGTCCGCAGGCCGAACATGGCCGCGAGCCGCTCGACGGTCTCCTCCTCCATGGCCGAGGTGGCCGGACCGCCGTCCAGGGCGTGGTTGTTGGAGTTGACGAGCATGGCGGCCAGATAGCCCGCGACGGCGACGGGGTGCGGCGGCTTGAGCATCTGCCCGGCGTAGCAAGGGTGGAAGAACGGATAGCTGCCGCGCAGGCGAACGTCCAGCTCCGCGAACGCCGACGCGCAGGCGCCCTCGTCCACCGCCATGGCGGGATGGGCCGCGTACGCCTCGTACTCCCCGGCCCATGCGTGAAATGCCCCCACAGCCCGCTCAAGCCACTGCTCCAGCGCCATCCCGCCCCCAGCCACCCGGCCGCCCCTGGCCAAGTGACCCTAGTCCAAGCGAAAACCCCGGGCGGGGAATCATCGGGGCAAGTACATGAACTGGTTGAGTGTCGGCGTCGTGGGGTTGCTCCGGAGGGGCCGGGTCGCAGCCGGTTCCCGTCGGCCTCCTCCCCCGCGGCGGGGCGAACGGTCTCAGACGACCGTACTCAGCGCCGCGGCGACCGCGAAGCCGGTCACGGAGAGGACGGACTCCAGAACCGTCCAGGACTTGAGGGTGTCACGCTCCGAGATGCCGAAGTACTTCGCCACGATCCAGAAGCCGCCGTCATTGACGTGCGAGGCGAAGATCGAGCCGGCCGAGATCGCGATGATCACCAGGGCGAGGTAGGCCTGGGAGTGGCCGGCGCCTTCGACCAGCGGGACGGTGATGCCCGCGGTGGCGACGATGGCGACCGTGGCCGAGCCCTGGGCCACGCGCAGGACCAGGGATATCAGGTAGGCGAGAACGATCACGGGCAGTCCCATGCCACCGAAGGTGTCGGCGAGGGCGCCGGCGATACCGGACCCCTTGAGGACGGCGCCGAAGACACTGCCGGCGCCGACCACGAGAAGGATGTTGCCGACGGGCTTCAGGGAGGCGGTCGAGACCGTCTCCAGGGACTTACGGGACCAGCCGCGGCGGATGCCGAGCAGGTAGTACGCCATGAGGAGGGCGATCGTCAGGGCCACGAACGGGTTGCCGAGGAACTCGACGAGGGACCGCGGTGTCGACGGGTCGAGCGTGATGGAGGAGAAGGTGGCGGCCAGGATCAGCAGCAGTGGCGTCCCGATGATGCTGAGCACGACGGAGAGGGAGACCGGCTTCCCGCGCGGTGCGACGCCTCCCTGCGCCTGTTCGGCGGCGATCGCCGCCTTGGCCTCCTCCGCGGCTTCGGCCATGTCCTGGGGGACGGCGACGAAGAGGCGCTTGCCGATCCAGGCCGCGTAGGCCCAGGCCGCGAGGACGGCGGGGATGCCGCAGACGATGCCCATGACGATGACCCAGCCGAGCGATACGTCGAACAGGCCGGCGGCGGCGACCGGGCCGGGGTGCGGGGGCAGGAACGCGTGGGTCATCGACAGGGCGGCCAGCAACGGCATCGCGTACAGCAGGATCGATCTGCCCGACCGTTTGGCGGTGGCGTAGACGATCGGCGCGAGGACGAAGATGCCGACGTCGAAGAAGATGGGGATGCCGAAGATCAGGCCCGTGAGACCCATGGCGAGGGGGGCGCGCTGCTCCCCGAAGAGGCTCAGCAGCCGGTGCGAGAGGACCTCGGCGCCGCCCGACACCTCCAGGATCGCGCCGAGCATCGTGCCGAGGCCGATGATGATCGCGATGTGCCCGAGTATGCCGCCTATGCCGCTCTCGATCATCGAGACGGCGTCGGACTTCTGCACGGTGCCGAAGAGCTCGGTGACCGACAGCCCGGCGGACAGGCCGACCGCGATGGAGACCGTGAGCAGGGCCACGAAGGGCTGAAGCCTGACCTTGATGATCAGGAAGAGCAGAAGGGCGATACCGAGGACCGCCACGGTCAGCAGACCGCCGGTGCCGCCGATGAGGGCCGGCAGCCCGCCGGTGTGGGGTGTCGGTGGGGGTGCGGCGACATCGGAAAGCATGGGAACTCCATTGTTCGCACGGGGACCCGCACTGGAGGAGCGGGAGAAGGCTGTGGGGAAAGGTGCGGGCGCACCGGCTCGTCGCTCACCGCGGCCGTCAGGGGCCGCGCCGCACCCGGTGCCTCTCGCGTGAGACCGGATATTAGGCACGGTGCAGCACCACACGCAATGATCGTTGCACATAGCGCAACACCTCATGGCGGTAAGGGAGTTCCTCCACGGCCGCCGCCCCGCCACACCTCACCCGGACGGGCGCGCACGAACACGGCCGATTCGCCGATCGCCGCCTCACCTCCGGTTCGCCGGGCACCTTTCCGCACAACGGGCGTTCGCGCCGGCGCACCCTTGGCCGCCTGTCGAGCGCTGCGCGCCGTTTCGTGCGCCGTGCAAGCCGTGAGAAGTACCAACCCGGCACACCGCGCGCCGCCGACGCACTACAGGAGCGCCGTCCCTCCGCCCCCCGCAACTCCTTGCCCCGGTCACCTACCCGCACCTAGCCTTGCGAGGGCGTGCGGAAGCGCAATTCGGTCAACACCTGCGCATAGAACCGCAATCCGCTTCGATGCCTCTAGATGCCTGCGCCGAATTCGCGTGACGCTCCGCAACCGATGGCTGTCCCGGGCCGCGCCCCCTTGTCGGCCGCCCGCACGACAGTGCCGCCCTGATTCGTCGGAGGAGATGCCCGCATGGATGCCGAGCCCATTGCCTTAGTAGGAGTCGGGTGCACACTCCCCGGAAAAGTCCACGGGCTGGAAGACATGCACACGGTCCTGCGCGAAGGGCGGGACTGTGTCGAGGAGATCCCGTCCAGCCGGTGGGACGTGGACGCGCTCTACGATCCCGATCCCCTGGCCCTGGGCAAGACCTATGTCCGCCACGGCGGATTCGTCGACGACGTCGACCGCTTCGACGCGGCGTTCTTCGGCATCTCGGACGCCGAGGCCGCCCGCATGGATCCGCAGCAGCGCCTGCTCCTCCAGACCGTGTGGCACGCCCTGGAGCACGCCGGGCAGAACCCCGACGAGATCAGGGGCAGCAGCACCGGCGTCTTCATCGCGATGATGAACAGCAACAACTACGCCTTCCTCAAGCACGACCTAGGGGGCCTCACCGGGATCACGGCCTACGACTCGATGGCCGACGAGATCAGCATCAGCGCCGGCCGCATCGCCCACTTCCTCGACCTGAAGGGGCCGTGCCTCACCGTCGACACCGCCTGCTCGGGTTCGCTGACCGCGCTGCACCTGGCCCGGCAGTCCATCCTCACCGGCGAGTGCGACTCGGCGATCGTCGCCGGGGTCAATCTGATCCTCTCCCCCGATGTGCACATCTCCTTCTGCAAGCTGGGCCTGTTCTCCCGGGGCGGGCAGTGCCGGGCGTTCGACGCGAAGGCGGACGGCTACGTCCGCAGCGAGGGCTGCGTGGCCGCGCTGGTGCGCCGTGAGTCGCTCGCCGAGGAGCGCGGCGACCCCATCCTGGCCAGCGTCCTCGGCACCGCGATCAACCACGACGGCCGCACCCCCGCGCTGACCGCGCCCAACGGCCGCACCCAGGAGCAGGTGATCCGGGCGGTGCTGTCGCGCACCGGCGTCGATCCCGCCGGGGTCGACTACGTCGAGGCGCACGGCACCGGGACCCCGGTCGGCGACCCCATCGAGATGAACGCCATCGCCGGCGCCTACGGCCACGCCCACACCGCGGACCGGCCGCTCTACGTCGGGTCGGTGAAGAGCAACTTCGGCCACACCGAGGCCCCTGCCGGCCTCCTCGGTGTCGTCAAGGCCGCTCTCTCCCTGCACCACGAGACCATCTACCCCAGCATCCACCTCGACCACCTGAACCCCAAGATCGATCTGACGGGCGCCGCGGTGGAGGTGCCCGGAGAGGCCGTGCCCTGGCCCCGGGGGGACGTCCCGCGCCTGGCCGCCGTCAACTCCTTCGGCTACAGCGGCACCAACGCCCACGCGATCCTGCGGGAGGCACCACTGCCCCGGCACAGCGCCGGGGAGGGCGCGCGGCCGCGCCCCGCCGAGCTGCTGGTCCTGTCGGCCAAGTCCCCGGAGAGCCTGGACGCGCTGGCCGACCGCTGGGCGGATCACCTGGCCAGGACCGATCAGGAGGCCCTGCCGGCGGCCGTGTTCACCGCCGCCGCCGGGCGTGCCGCGCACCGCCACCGCCTCGCGGTGACCGGGCGGGGCGCCCTCGGTATCGCCAACGATCTCCGGTTGTGGCGGACCCGCCGGGCACCCGCGTCGGTCAGCGGCGGGCATCCGGCCAAACCCGTCCGGACGGCCTTCGTCTTCACCGGCCAGGGCGTGCAGTACCCCGGGATGGGCCGCGAACTCCACGACAGCGAGCCGGTCTTCGCCGCCGCGATCGAGCGGTGCGCCGAGGTGCTCGACGCGGAACTGCCCGTGCCGCTGCGGCAGCTCCTCTTCGACGAGCGCTCCCCGGAGGAGCTCGACGACACACGGCTCGCCCAGCCGGCGCTGTTCGCCGTCGAGTACGCGCTCGCCGCCCTGCTGCGTTCCTGGGGGGTCGTCCCGGACGCCGTGACCGGGCACAGCATCGGCGAGGTCGTCGCCGCGTGCGTCGCCGGCATGCTCTCCCTGGAGGACGCCGCCCGCTTCAGCGCGCTGCGCGGCCGTCTCATGGGCGAACTGCCGCGCGACGGAGTGATGCTGGCCGTATCCGCGACCCCGGAGACGGTGCGGGACTGGATCTCCGGGCGCGAGGCCGACGTCTCCCTCGCCGCGGTCAACGGCCCGCGCGCCGTGGTCGTCTCCGGCCGGGCGGAGGCCGTGGACGACGTGGCCCGCCTGGCCACGGCCGCGGGTGTCCGGACCACCCGGCTGCGCACCTCGCACGCCTTCCACTCACCGCTGATGGACCCGGCCCTGCCCGAGCTGGGCAAGGCGGCCGCGGCACTCCGCCCGGCGGCTCCGGCCGTCCCGGTGCTCTCCAATGTGACGGGCGAGCCCCTGACCGGCGCCGAGGGCCCGGAGTACTGGAGCCAGCAGCTCCGCCGGCCGGTCCTGTTCCACGACGGCATGCGCGCGGTGGCCGCCCTGGGCTGCACCGCGGTCGTCGAGATCGGCCCGCACCCCGCCCTGCGGGCGCACATCCCGGAGGCGTTCGGCACCACGGACGTCACGGTGATCCCCACCCTGCTGCGCGACCGGAAGGACGTACGCAACCTCCTCACCGCCGCGGGCGCCCTGTTCACCGCGGGGGCCGCGATCGACATGCCCGCGCTCTACCGCGGTCCGCGTCACCGCCGCACCTCGTCCGCCCCGCGGTACCCGTTCCGCAAGGACCGCTACTGGCTGACGCACACGCCGGACGCCGGACGCGGTGAGCGGGCCGAACCGGCCCCGCGCCGGCAGCCCACGGCCCCGGCGGTCCCTGCCGGGCCGGGGCCCGCCGCCCGGACCGTCCACCGGCACGAGGTGCGGCCGGGCACGCCGTGGGCGGACCACCGCATCCTCGGTGCGACCGTCTTCCCGGCCACCGGCTACCTGGGCCTGGCCGTGGACGCCTACGCCTCGGTCAACGGCCACGGCTCCGCGCCGGTCGAGCTGACCGACGTCGGCTTCGTCCGGCCGCTCCTCCTGGCCCCCGCCAAGGCCAGCGGCGTCCAGGTCGGCCTGGAGGGCGACGGCCCCGCGGCGGACGGCCGCTTCCGGTTCACCGTGGCCGGAGCGGAGGGCTCGCCCCGGTACTGCCAGGGGACGGTCGGACCCGCCGCGCGGCAGGACTCCTCCGTGACCCGTCCCGAGGAACTGCGCACGGCGATGTCCGCGGAGCTCGCGCCCGGGCGGCTGTACGGGCTGCTGCGGGAGGACGGCATGGAGTACGGCGCGAGCTTCTCCACCGTCCGCGAGCTGTGGCTGGACGAGGCGGGCGGCCAGGCGCTGGGCCGGATCACGGCCGCTCCCGACGGGGCGTCACGCGTGGGCCACGAGCACCGGTTCGCCACCATGCTCGACGGCTGCCTGCACCTGACCGCCGCGGCGGCGCGCGACGGCGCGGCGGTCAGGGGTACCTACCTCCCGGTCGGCGTGGGCCGTATGGTGCTGCGGGGCCCGCTCCCCGACCAGGTCTGGGGTCACGTCCGGCTGCGGCCCAACGACGCCCGGACGGCGTTCACGGCCCGGCTGCGCGTCCTGGACGACGCCGGGACCGTCGTCGCGGAGATGGAGGACGTCGAGTTCCGGCGCATCGCCTCGCTGACCGACACCTCGGCGGTCCCGGCCGCACCGGCCGTACCCGACGGCCGCTCCGCGGAGAGCGGCGACTCGCGACAGGAACTGCGGGAGCGCGTCGAGCCCCTCCCGGCCGAAGAGCGCCGGCAGGTGGTCATCGGCTGGCTCACCGACGAGATCATCGAGACCCTCGGCCGGATGTCGGCCGAACTGGCGGTGGACATCCACCACCTCGATCCTTCCCTGGCCCTGCTGGAGATCGGCCTGGACTCCCTGAGCATCACCGAACTCCAGCGGCGCATCCAGGAAAAGCTCAACTTCCGCTTCAAGGCGATGGAGGCCCTGGAGTACCAGAGCATCGAGGAACTGGCGGAGTACCTCCTCCAGCGGGTCATCCTGGCGGAGACGGCCGACACGGCACCCGCCCCGGCCCACTCCTGAACCGCTCCTCCCACCGCACCCGTCGGACCACCCGGCAGATCCCACCAGAGGGGAAGTGCCATCCACCGTGTTGAGCCCCGACTTCGTCAACAACTACCTCGACAGCCATCTGGCCGAACGCCAGGTCAACAAGATCCAGCACGGCTTCCCGTCGCCGCGGTTCTGGAACGAGCTCTCCGTGCCCGTCGACGAGATCGGCGAGGACCGCCGCCGCCTGCGCGAAGCGCACAGCCAGTCCCCGGTGTTCCTGTACATCGGCGTGCCCTACTGCATCAAGACCGACCCCGGTAAGTGCGGTTACTGCCTGTTCCCCGTCGAGGAGTTCCAGGGCAACGCCGCGCTGGAGAACTACTACGGCTACGTGGAACGCGAAGCCGAGATGTACCGGGAGCAGATGGAGGGCACCCTGCTCGCCGGGGCGTACTTCGGCGGGGGCACCTCGAACCTCTACCGACCCGCCGTCTACCACCGGATCATGGACATGGTGCGCCGCCTCTTCCCCGAGATCTCGGACCAGGCGGACCTCACCCTGGAGGGCATTCCCCAGCTCTTCACACGGGAGAAGATGCAGGCGATCGCCGACTCCGGGATGAACCGGATCAGCATGGGCGTCCAGCAGATCAACGAACGGCTCAACAGCCTCAGCGGGCGCAAACAGACCACCAAGCACGTCATCCAGAGCCTGGAATGGGCCCGCGAGCTCGGGCTGGCCGCCAACGTCGACCTGATCTTCGGCTGGCCCCAGCAGACGGTCGACACCCTGCTGGAGGACCTGGAGACGCTGATCTCCTGGGACGTCTACGACATCACCCACTACGAGCTGAACGTCGGCGGCCCGACCGACTTCGCGCTCAACCGCTACCACGAGCTGCCCAGCACGCTGGCCAACCTGGAGATGTACCGGGCGGGGCGCGACTTCCTGCTCGACCACGGCTACGAGCAGCTGTCGACCTACAACTTCCGCCGCCCCGGCGACCCCACGAGCCGGGACTTCCGCGAGGGCTACACCACCCGCTTCGACCACGTCGACAGCCTCGGGCTCGGCTACGCGGCGATCACGTTCTTCGGCAACCCCGCGCTCCCGCCGGGCCGTTCGTGGTCGTTCATCAACCACCGCAGCCTGCCCCAGTACAAGGCGGCGATCGACAACGGCCGGTTCCCCGTCGAACGGGGCTTCCGGCACACACCCGACGACTGGCTGCTGATGCTGCTCTTCCGCAGCCTCATCAGCACGGAGGTCGACCGGACCCGGTACCGCGCCGCCCTGGGCCTCGACATCTACGAGAAGTTCGCCACCATCTGGGACACCCTGGCCGAGCGGGGCCTCGCGGAGATCACACCGGAGCGCATCACGCTGGTCGGCGACGGCGCGTTCTACGCCCCCATGATCTCCACCCTGGTCGCGGAGGAGCGCTACCGCGAGCTGCGCGAGGAGGCCGCGCGGCACAGGAAACAGGCCCGCCGGCCCGTCGCCGCGACGGGCGTGACCCTGCCGGTACCCGGGGTGGGTAATGGCGGATGACCTCCCCCTCGCGGGGCGCGGCGTCATCGTCACCGGCGGATCGCGGGGCATCGGCGCCGCGATCGTACGCCTGGCGCTGGCACAGGGAGCCGATGTCGTGTTCGGCTACCACCACGGCGAGGACCGGGCCCGCGCCCTCGCGGACGAGCTGTCCGCCGCCCATCCCGGGCAGCACTGCTCCCCGCTGTACGCGCACGTCGCCGACGCCGAGGAGGCCGAGCGCTTCGCCACCGCGGCCCTGGGCCGCCTGGACCGGTTCGACGTCCTGGTCAACAACGCCGGCGTCACCCGTGACACCCTGTTCGCCCGCATGGCCCCGCAGCAGTGGCACGAGGTCATCGCCACCAACCTCGACAGCATGTACACCGTCACCAAGCCACTGCTGATGCCCCTGGTGAAGCAGCACAGCGGTGCCATCGTCAACATCGCCTCGTCCTCCGGGCTGCACGGCATCCCGGGCCAGACGGCCTACTCGGCCGCGAAGGCCGGGGTCATCGGATTCACCAAGGCGCTGGCCAAGGAGATCGGTGCCCGGGGCGTCACCGTCAACGCGGTCGCCCCCGGGCTGATCGAGACGGACATGACGGCGGCGATACCTGAGGACAAGGCCGAGTTCCTGAGATCCCTGATCCCCGGGCACGCCTTCGGATCCCCCGAGGACGTGGCGCACCTGGTGTGCTTCCTGGCGTCCGACCGGGCGCGTTACATCACCGGGCAGGCCGTCGAGGTCTCCGGCGGCCTGGTCGCCTGACCGTACGGGCGTGGCGGGCGGAGAGGCATCCGGCGACGGGTCGGGGGCCAGGCGGCCACGAGGCCCTCAGCCGGGGGTCCCGTGACCGCTGCTCACCCGGATCAGACCCTCCTGGGCCAGGGTGGCCACGAGCACCCCGTCACGGGTGAAGACCCGGCCCAGGACCAGTCCCCGCCCTCCGGCGGCCACCGGGCTCTCCAGGGCGCACAGCAGCCAGTCGTCCGCGCGGAAGGGGCGATGGATCCACACGGTGTAGTCGACGCTCCGGCCGTGGGCGTGGAACCACGAGATGCCGTGCCGGACCAGGACCGTCTCCAGCATGGTGACGTCGCAGACGTACACCAGCAGGCAGGAGTGGAGCAGGCGTTCACCGTCGGCCGTCGCCCCGTCCGGCAGGCCTGCCTCGGCACGCACCCACACCTGGGTCCGGGGGGAGGCCAGCGAGGGGTCCTTCTCCGCGTCGAAGCTCAACGGGCCGACGAAGCGCAGCTCGTACGGTTTCCCGAGGGGCTGCATCACCGCGCCGAACGCTTCGGTCAGCCGTTCCTCGTAGGCCGGCAGGGTCTCCGGGGCCGGCACGGGCGGCATGGGGTCTTGATGGCCGAGGCCCGGCTCGGGGCGGTGGAAGGACGCGGTCATGGCGAACACCTCCCGGCCGCGCTGGGTCGCGAGCACCCGCCGCGTCGCGAAGGAGGCGCTGTCCCTCACCTCCTCGACCCGGTAGTCGAAGGGCTCGCTGGGCAGGGCGGGCCGCAGGAAGAAGCCGTGCGTCGAGTGCACGGGCAGCCCGGCGGACACCGTGCGACCCGCCGCGGCCAACGCCTGGGCGGCCAGGTGCCCTCCGTACACGGGGACGGACGGCTCCACGGGTGGGGGCCCGACGAAGTGGTGCCCGCCTCCCTCGCCCGGGGCGAGATCGAGCAGGCCGAGCAGGTCCGGCAGCGCGCGTTCCCGATCCATGGGCCCCACTTCGTCTCGGCCTCACCGCACGAGAGCCAGTATCGCCACCGCGGACCCCGGCCATCAACCGAATGACCGGAAGAAGAAGCCGAGTTGGGCCGCCGAGAGGACACTGGTCCGGTGCGCCGGAACCACGCGCGGCGGAAAGCCGCCGCGCACGACGGCGGCTCCGTACGACCGTCAGGCCCACGTCTCGGCAGAGCACTCGACCGGGGAGGTCCCGTCCATGTCCGACCGCTTGAGCGCGGCGCTGTACCGACGGCGCGCCACCGTGCTGTGGATGAGCGCGCTCGCCCTCGTCCTGGCCGCGATAGGCGGTCTGGGCGTGGAGAACCGGCTGATGCACGGCGGGTTCGCCGATCCCCACGCGCAGTCCACCCGCGCCGGACGCCTGGTCTCCGAGCACTTCCCCGGCGCCGACGGCGACCTGACGGTGCTGCTGAGCGGCCCGGGCCCGGTCGACTCACCGACGACGGCCTCCCTCGGCACCGCCCTCACCCAGCGCGCCGAGCGGACCCCGGGGGTACGGGCGGCCACCTCGTACTGGACGACGGGGCGCCCGGCCTCGCTGCGTTCGCGGGACGGCTCCATCGGCCTGGTGTCGCTCTCCTTACGCGGTGACCAGGATGCCCAGGCGAAGACCGCCGAGCGGCTGGTACCGGACATCCGACGGCACGCCCAGGGGCTGACGGTCATGGCGGCCGGCCCCGCGCAGGTGCAGTCCGAGGTCGGCGAGCACACCGCGCACGACCTGCTGCTCGCCGAGGCGATCGCCATGCCGATCACCCTCGTCCTCCTCCTGCTGATCTTCGGCAGCGCCGTCGCCGCCGCCCTGCCGCTGGTCATCGCCCTGCTGTCGGTCCTGGTGAGCCGGGCCGTGCTCAACGCCCTGGCCGGCACCGTGTCGATCTCGGTGTACTCGATGAACTCCACCACCGCGCTCGGCCTCGGTCTCGGCATCGACTACAGCCTCTTCGTCCTCGCCCGCTTCCGGGAGGAGCTGCGCGACGGCGCCACGGTGCGCGAGGCCCTGGGCCCCACGGTGCGCAGGGCCGGGCGGACGGTCGCGTTCTCCGGGCTGACGGTGGCCCTGTCCCTGATCGCCCTGCTGGTCTTCCCCCAGTACTTCCTGAGGTCCTTCGCCTACGGCGGCATCGCGGTGGTGCTCTCCGCGGCCGCGGCGGCGGTCTTCGTGCTGCCCGCGCTGCTGGCCGTCCTGGGCCACCGGGTCAACCGCTACGACGTCTTCGCCCGGCTGCGCGGCCCGGCGCGGCGGGCCGCCTCCGCGACAGCGGTACCGGCGACGCCCGAGAACGGCCGCTGGTACCGGTTCACCATGGCGGTGACGCGCCACCCGGTGCTCTACGGAGCCGGCGCGGTGCTCGTGCTGGCAGTCCTGGCCTCCCCGTTCACCCGGGTCTCCCCCGGCCTGTTCGACGACCGCACACTGCCCGCCGACTCCCAGGTGCACCGCGCGACACAGCTGCTGCGCGACCGGTTCGACGCCGACGTGCTGCGCACCGTCCCCGTGGTGGTGGAAGGCGTGGGGAACGGCCGGCCCCAGGCTCTGGAGCCCTACGCCCGCGCCCTGTCCGCGGTGCCCGACGTCCGCCGGGTGACCGCGGCGCCGGGCACCTACGCCGCCGGGCGCCGGGTCCAGGGGCCGGGCCCGGCCGGTGCCACGCTGGTGAACGGTGACAGGGCGCTGTTCTCCGTGGTCTCCTCCGTGGATCAGGACTCCGCCGCCGGCGCCCGGCTCGTCGACCGGCTGCGGAAGGTGACACCGCCGGACGGGGGCGCGGTGTCGGTGGGCGGGCGGGCCGCCGAGGTCAGGGACAGCACGTCCGCCATCGCCCGGGCCACCCCGGCGGCCGTCGGCATCGTCGTGGGTTCGTCCCTGGTGCTGTTGTTCCTGTTCACCGGCAGCGTCCTGATGCCGGTGAAGGCGCTCGCGCTCAACACCCTGAGCCTCAGCGCCACATTCGGGGCGATGGTGTTCGTCTTTCAGGAGGGCCACCTGTCGGCCCTGGTGGGCAGCCCGCAGCACACCGGCACCCTGGACCCGACCATCCCGATCCTGACCTTCTGCGTGGCCTTCGGTCTCTCCATGGACTACGAGGTGTTCCTGCTCTCCCGGATCCGCGAGCGCTACCTGCGCACCGGGGACAACACGGAGTCGGTGGCCTTCGGCCTCCAGCACACCGGCCGCATCATCACGGCCGCGGCGCTGCTCGTCGCCGTCGTGCTGTTCGTCTTCGCCGTGTCGGGGGTGACCCTGCTGAAACTCCTCGGCGTCGGCCTCGCACTGGCGGTGGTGCTGGACGCGACCCTGGTCCGCGCCGTGCTCGTGCCGTCGTTCATGCGGCTGGCCGGACGGGCCAACTGGTGGGCGCCTGGCCCGCTGCGGCGTCTGCACGACCGTGTAGGGCTGCGCGAGGACGGCGACGAGGCTCGCGGAGAGGGAGCGGTTCCCCTCTCCGATCAGCGATCCGCCGGCCGCTGAGCGCTCCCACGGCTTGTCCGCCCGTGCTCTCGCCGGTCAGGCGCGCGAGGTCACCCGGCCGAGGGCCCGCTCGATACGTACGGCCACATCGTGCCAGGGCCGGCACGGCACGACAGGCATCCCGTGGAGCGCGGCCTGTTCGGCGAGCCAGTGTGAGTACCGGGCGCCGACGTGGGCCCGATGGGTCTGGAGACCGCTGTCCGGCTCGCGGGCGGCGTAGTTGGCGGCGATCTGCTCCGGATCGTCCTCGTGCAGGAAGACCGCCCGTACGTCACGGCCGGTCACCGCGCCTTCCTGTACGGCGCGGGCGGCGGCGGCCGGGGTGAGGTAGTCGCCCTCGATGACCGCCGGCACGTCCACGGTCGACCGGTTGCCGACGACGCCGAGGAGGGCGGGCTCCAGGGCGTCGGCGGTGGCGATCTGGAGTTCCACGACCCGGTCGACGCCGAGCACGGAGGTGTCGGGGGTCCGGTCGAAGAGGTGCAGGCCGGGGTGCTGTGCGGCGGTGGTGAGGCGCTGGACCGCGCTGACCACGTCGTCGAACTCGACCACGAACGCGCCGCGCGACCGGGCCAGCTGGGCGGCGGCGCGGCTCTTGCCCACGCCCGAAGCGCCGCCGAGGAGAAGGACGTCCCACGATGAGTCGATCATGATCAGACCGTAGCCGTAGCCCTTGTACGACCTCCAGCCTCACCGTCCGACGACCTCACCTTGAAGCAATCAAAGCAATTCTTATGGAGGTGAGACATGCCCATCCTCTGCCTTATGGTGATCGCGACCGGTGACGTACGAGAAGCGGGAGCACGAGTGTGGGCACGGGCATGAGGACGATCGGGCTCATCGGCGGGATGAGCTGGGAGTCGACGGCGGAGTACTACCGGATCCTGAACGAGCGGACGCGCGAGCGGCTCGGCGGTCTCCACTCGGCCCGTTGCGTGCTCTACTCCGTGGACTTCGCGGAGATCGAGCGCTTGCAGGTTCACGGCCGCTGGGCGGAGGCCGGCGAGATACTGGCCGGCGCCGCCCGGTCGTTGGAGGCGGCCGGCGCCGATGTACTGCTCCTCTGCACCAACACCATGCACAAGGTCGCGGACTCCGTCGAGGCGGCGGTCTCGGTGCCGCTCCTGCACCTCGCGGACGCCACCGCGGCCGCCGTCCGCGCCGCGGGGCTGCGCCGGGTGGGTCTGCTGGGCACCGCGTTCACGATGGAGCAGGACTTCTACCGGAGCCGCCTCGCGGCGGGCGGGCTCGATGTGCGCGTACCGGACGCCGAGGGCCGCGCGCTGGTGCACCGGGTGATCTACGAGGAGCTCTGCCTGGGCGTCGTCCGCGACGATTCACGGGCGGCCTACCGCCGGGTCGTCGAGGAGCTCGTCGCCGGGGGCGCCGAGGGCGTCATCCTGGGGTGCACCGAGATCGAGCTCCTCATCGGCCCCGAGGACAGCCCCGTGCCGCTCTTCCCCACCGCCCGCCTGCACGCCGAGGCGGCCGTAGACGTGGCCTTGGCGGAACAATCCGGTTGAGCCGTCCGTCCACGGCCGCCGCTGGTCCGCCCAGGCCCTCGGCCGACGGCTCGGGCGGACAGGGAAGTGTTCCGACGGGTGGTCAGCCGAGGGAGAGCCATTCGGGCCGGCCCGAACCCCGCGGCATCAGGACGGTGCGGAACGCGCCGGGCGTCCGGGACATGACGACCTGGTCGGTTACCCCCTGGTAGTGGCCGCACGGGGTGTCCGCGGTGAAGGTGTCCGGGTCGAGGTACGCGTGCCGCTCGCCGGTGCCGGCGGTGGCGTGGGCGTAGTCCTTGTCGAGGATGCCGAGGCTGAGGATCCACAGGGCGACCCGGGTGAGCGAGACGTGCACCCGGTAGCTGCCGCCCTCGGTGGCGCGCCGCATCAGGGCGGCGATGACGCCGGTGGTGGCCAGCCAGGGCACCAGGTAGTCGTTGACCACCTTGATCGGGGGCAGCGCCGGGTTGTCGTCGGTGCCCTCGAGGTTCATCATGCCCGCCACGCAGCCGGCGGTCTGGTCGAAGCCGACGCGGCCCGCCCACGGGCCGTGCTGTCCGTGCAGGCTGACGGTGGCGTGGATGATGCCGGGCCGTTTCCGGGCGGCCTCCTGTGCGGTCAGGCCCATGCGCTCCAGGTAGCCGGCGCGGTGGTTGGCGTAGAAGACGTCGGCGCCGCGCAGCAGCTCGTCGAGCTTGGCGGCGGCCTGCGGGTCGCGGGAGTAGGCGAGTGTGGCCGAGCGGACGCCGACCTGGGCCGTGTTGTAGAGGATGTCGTTCTCGAACTGGCCGGGCCGCCAGATGTTGAGGGCGTCGGCGCCGTGCTGGGCCATGGTGCGGCCGATGGCGGCGCCGGCGATGACATGGCCGAGTCCCAGGGCCCGTACGCCGTCCAGGGGCTGGGTCGCGCCCGGCGGCAGGGGCTCGGGGTCGCTGTCGCCGATCTTCTCGATCTCGATGAGCGGCAGGTCCGCCAGGACGTCGCGGTACTGGCGGGTGCCGAGGAACTCCCGGGTGCCGCGCAGCATCGGCATGACGACGCCGGCGTCCGCGCCGGCCCGCTCCAGCTCGGCCCCGTCCCAGCGGGCGATGGCGTTGGCTATGGCGGTGGCGTCGTCAGGGACGCCCAGGAGCTTCAGGGTGCGGGACTTCAGCGCCGGGTAGACGTTCAGCGGCATCACCCAACGGCCGTCGCCGGCGCGGTAGAAGGAGAGCGCGAAGGGGTCGTCCGGGGCGACGACCGGGTAGCCGTTGAGCTTCTCCCATGTGGCGTCGTAGAAGGGGCACAGCCGGTGCGGGGCCTTACGCAGGTCCATGGAGATGTCCTGGCCGGGGCCGCCGCGGTGCTGCCACAGCTTGGCCAGGGCGACGGACTTGGCGGTCAGGCCGAGGGCGGGAGCGGCGGCCAGCCGCAGGGCGGAGGGGACAACCGGGTCGGCGCCGGTGAAGGCGACCGTTCCGCCGGCGTCCTGTTCGCTCATGCCGACGCCGCCGAGGACGTCGTCCAGCGCGGCGTGGATGTCGAAGTCGTCCTCGGCCTCGCCGGCGACCGGCTTGTCGAGCGCGGACTTGATCTTGTCGGTGAGCATGGTGCTGTCCTTCCGGACGGACGTCGGTGGGGCGGTCGTCAGGCTCGGTCGGCTTCGAGGGCGCGCATCAGGGCGATCTGCGCGCGGTCGCGCCGGGCGGCGAGTTCGCCGACCGGCACGTCGCCGAACGCCTCCTGGGCCTGCCCGGTCAGCCGGGCGACGGTGGGTTCGTCGAAGGTGGGGTTGCCGAGGCCGGGCCAGGTGCCCTCCATGGCGCGGCCGAGGTGCTGGATGAAGTGCGGCAGACCGCCGGGGCCGCCGCCGAGGTGGAAGGTGCGGAAGGGTCCGGCGACCGCCCAGCGCAGGCCGATGGAGGCAGTGACGATCTCGTCCAGCTCGGACTCGGTCACCACGCCCTCGGCCACCAGGTGCACGCACTCGCGGAAGAGCGCGGACTGGAGGCGGTTGGCGACGAAGCCGGGGATCTCCTTGCGCAGGATCTGCGGCTTCTTGCCCAGCGCCGCGTAGAAGTCCCGGGCCTGCCGGAGGGTCCGCGCGGAGGTCTTCGCACCGGGCACGACCTCCACCAGCGGCACGAGGTGCGGCGGGTTGAACGGGTGGCCGACGACCAACCGCTCCGGCTGCCGCATGGCCTCGGCGATCGCGCTGGCCGGGATCCCGGAGGTCGAGGTGGCCAGCAGCGCGTGGGCCGGGGCGGCCCGTTCGACGGCCTGCCAGATCTCCTGCTTCACGGCCAGGCGCTCGGGCCCGTTCTCCTGCACGACATCGGCGCCGGCCACCGCGGTGGCAAGGTCGGCCTCGAAGCTCAGGCGCCCCGCGAGGTCACCGGTGGGCAGGCCGAGCGCCGACAGGGCCGGGACGATCTCGTCGAGGCCGGTCAGGACCTGGTCCCGCACGTCGGGGCGCGGGTCGCTGACGACGACGTCCAGGCCGTGGGCGAGGAACAGACCGGCCCAGGAGATGCCGATCACTCCGCCGCCGATGACCGCGGCTCGCCGGTAGCCGGCCAAGGGGTTCGCCGACGCGGGTACCGGTCCGGTGCTGTTGTCCATGATTGTCGAGCTCTCTCGAATAGCGCGAATGTGCGATACGTGGGCGGTAGTTGCCGTTGCCGTACGCGCCGGAGACCGTGGGCACCGCTTCCGTGGTCCCACGGGTCCCACGGGCTCCGGCGCGGCCTCAGCGGGCGAGGTAGTCGTGGACGACCTCGGCCGGGTTCAGGGTGAGGTCGGTGACGATGTGGCTGGCGGAGACGACCTCCAGGACCGGCAGGTCGGCGAGCGGCGCCAGCGCGTGGGCGGACAGCTCCAGGCGGGCCGGACCGCGGAAGGCGCTCTTGACCGTGATGTCGGTGATCTGCGTGCGGACCAGCTCGCAGATGCGCGGCCGTCCGTCGTAACCGGGCACCGCCTTGACCATGAAGGTGGGTACACAGATCTCCGCGCGGGCGGCCGCCGGGTCCATCGGGTCGTGCTTGTAGCCCATGGTGGCGGTGGCGACCCGCAGGGAGCCGTAGTCGAGGGTGCCGACCAGGGTGTCGGAGTCGACGTAGAGCCTGGGCGAGCCGGCCTTCTTCGGGTACGCGCTGAGCTCCCGTCCGCTGGAGATCGCCGGCACGCTGTCGACGTACATCGCCAGGTTGAACTCCCCGGACTCGCCCTCGTGCTCGACGGCGATGACCTGGCCCGCCTCCGTGTAGCCGCCCAGCCCCGTCACGTCGGGCATCCGCATGACCTCGAAGCGCACCAGCGGCTCGGGGACCGACAGCGGCTCGGGGACGATCCGCCGCAGCGCCGCGGGATCGGTGCGGTAGGTGATGTTCAGGTACTCGCGGTCGGTGAACCGGTACCGGGCCGGGGCGTAGGCGGGCGAGTCCAGCGGGGTGGTGAACAGCCGCGCGACGTCTTGCGTGTGCATCTTGGCCTCCTTGGAGACCCCGTGCCCGTACCACCCCGGCATACGGCGGTGCGCGGGCACGCGAGGTCTCCCGGATCAGGTTTCACGGGAGGGAGGGGGCTGAGCCTTCGGCGGAGCACCCGCACACCATGGGACGCCACAGGGCGCATGTCTGTCCAATATATGGATCATGCGATTCCGATACCCTTGACCATATGGACTTCACCACACGCCTGCTCCAGCAGTTCCTGGTCCTGGCCGAGGAACAGCACTTCGGCCGCGCGGCGGAACGCCTCTCGATGAGCCAGCCGCCGCTGAGCCAGACGATCAAGCGACTGGAGCACGGTCTGGGGGTGACCCTCCTGGAGCGCGGGCCGGGCGGCGTACGCCTGACCCCCGCGGGCGCGGCCTTCGCCGCGGAGGCTCAGCGGATGCTCGACGTCCGGTCCGCCGCGATCGAGCGGGTCCAGCGCGTCGCGCACGGCCTGGAGGGAGACGTACGGGTGGGGTACGTGAGCATCCTCAGCTACCGGCACCTGCCCGGGCTGCTGCGAGCGGCCGCCCGGGAGCTCCCCGGCCTGCGCGTCCGGCTGCACCAGGAGTCCAGCGTCACGCTCGCCGAGATGATCCGCGCCGGCACCCTCGACCTGGCGTTCATCCGGGACCCCTCGCCCGTCTCGGAGGAGCTGGCCGTCCACGGCTTCCTCGTCGAACGCATCGTCGCGGCGCTGCCGCACGAGCACCGGCTGGCCGGGGCCGACGCGATCGACCTGGCGGACCTCCGCGACGACGACTTCGCGCTCCCCGGCGCGACAGCCCTGCCGGCACTCGCCCAGCAGGCCCAGCTCGCCTGCCGGGCCGCGGGGTTCACCCCCCGGGGGCGCGCCGAGGCCGACGACCTCACGGGCCTGCTCAGCTATGTCGCCGCCGGTCTGTGCGTCAGCCTCCTCCCCCAGGACCTGCACGACTTCCCCATCCCCGGTATCGCCTTCGTCCCGATCCGGGGATCGTCGCCCTACCTGGAGACGACCGTCGCCGCCGTCCACCGCCCCGGGGCGGACGCCGCCGTACGCCGCCTCCTGGACCTGTGCATCCGCCACACACGCCCCGGGTCCCCGGAAGACGCCTGACCACGGGCAACGAGCCCGGCGGCGACGGCGGTCAGTCCTGGGCGGCGTCCAGCAGGTTGTCGAACGCGGCGGCCACCGCGAGGCTCTTGGTGATGTCCTTGGGACTGGCTTCCGGGTTCGGGCCGCCGTACCAGACGTCGGCCTGCACCTGGTACTTCGCGATGTACGGGATGGCGTCGTCGGAGGCCAGGCCCGGATAGCCGACCGCGACGTCGTTGAACATGTGGTCGATCCAGGGGGTGGCGAAGCGGATGACGTCGACCACGTAGGGCTTGAACTCGTCGCTGTAGGTCGCGCAGAAGAGGATCTGCTGGTCATCGTTGACGAGCGCGACCCGGAGATCGTGGACGGTCCCGATGCGCCCCTCCCAGTAGGGCGCTTCGACGCAGGCCTTCTCGGCGCGCTCCCGGAAGACGGCGGGCCCGGTGGGCTGGATGACCGGTGCGACCAGGGTGAACTCGGACCGGTTCACCGCTCGCAGGCCGACGCCGTCGGTCTGCGGGCGGGGGCTCTGGAAGTGCTTGGCGATCTCCTCAACCGGTACGTCCGGGGAGATCGGCCGGTAGGTCGACGGGTCGAAGTCGTACATCTGGGTTCCCTTTCGGCGGGAGACGTCAGGACCGGCCGGGAAGCACGTCGGCCGCGGCGGCCGGTTCGGCGCGGTGCTGGCCGTTCAGTTCGTGGCGCAGCACGGACGAGCGCCGGTACACCTCCTTGCGGACGGCCTGGATCGGGCCGATCGGTACGTGCTCCGGC
This sequence comes from Streptomyces albireticuli, assembly GCF_002192455.1. NCBI lineage: Bacteria > Bacillati > Actinomycetota > Actinomycetes > Kitasatosporales > Streptomycetaceae > Streptomyces > Streptomyces albireticuli. The sequence continues at coordinate 7,874,809 of NZ_CP021744.1, read as the reverse complement.
GGGCAGCGCCACGGTGTGAACGAGAGCCCGTCGGCGGCGGCGAGGTTGTCCTCGCCGCCGATGTCCTGGCGGGGGAAGCGGAGTCTGGCGACTGTCACGAAGGGGGATTCGTGCTCCTCCCATTCGACGGTGAGGTCGTCGACGGGCATGGTCTCCAGGGACGCGCACAGCTGCACCTGGAAGTCGAACTCGTACGCGGACCGGGCGAGCTCGCTGACCAAGGCCGGCCGGAAGACCTCGTCCCGGCTCGCCGGGTCGAGGTCGCGGGCCGCCACGCCGGCCGCCGACCCGTCCGTGGGACGGATGCGCAGTTTGGCGATGTAGTCGCCGTGACGTACCGCGCCCATGGAGAAGAACGAGCTGAGGAGGAGGTTCTGCCAGCGGGCCCGCGCGCCCAGCCGCAGGAGCGCGCCGAGCTCGTCCCAGGCCCACTCCTCCGGCGGCAGCGTGCCGTACCCGGTCACCCAGTCGTAGTACATCCGGTGGTTGCCCCGGCGGCCGTCGAGCCGGTACTTCGGCATGTCGATGAAGAGCTTCGACAGGAAGGTGTAGTGGGCCGCGGTGTTGCAGAAGAAGATGGGCCCGTTGATCATGTTGAAGTCCATGGTGCGGCTCGCGGCCTCGTCCGGCAGGGTGGTGGTGGAGTCCATCCCGAAGACCTTGGTGGCCATGCCCACCACGTTGCCGAGCATCCGGTCGGCGCCCAGGTGGGACAGCCCGTTGGAGTAGCGGACCAGTGCGTCATGTGTCCCGGGCCTGCCGTAGACGCCCTGGGCGTACTCGGGCGGGACGCCGTCGAGGATCTCGAACGTGCCGCGCACCAGGCCGTACGCCTTCGCGTGGGCGAAGCGGACCGCGCGGTTCTCACCCTCGCCCTGCACCGAGCCTCTCTCGAAGTCCTCGATGACGTCGATGGCCCGCTCCAGGTGGCGGTCGAAGTCCGGCTCCGGTGGGGCGACATCGGGTGAGTACCGCACGGGGGTGAAGTTCCTCTTGGATGGCGTCACCTGTCGTCCTCCGGTCGCGGTGAGGGTGGCGTGGTGGGTGGGTCCCCGGCCGGGTCGGGCAGCGTGGTGAGCCAGTCGAGCGCGGCGAGGCCGGGCAGGAAGAAGTACTCGCCACCGCGCATGGTCACGAACCGGGGCAGGCCGGTGAGCCTGCGGCGGACCGGCCGGGCCGGGATGGTGTGCACACCGCCGCCCTCACCGTTGCCGACCAGCGGGTCCTGCTCGGTGCCGAGGCCGGCGAAGTCACCGCCGTTGAGCCACACCTGCTGCACGAACTCGAACTGACGGGACAGGCTGGCACCCATGAAGACGAAGATGATCCCGCGCTCCGCACCGTCGTCCTCAAGGACACCGTCGGGCAGCAGCGGGCCGTACGCGGCGCCGCGCCGCAGCACACGGTGGATGCCGGTCTCGACCACCGTGTCCGTGAGGCTGTCCCTCGGGTTGGCGCGCCGGATGTGGGCGCCACGCGGCACACACAGGCCCCGGGGGTCGTCGTGGTAGCGGAAGTCGTTGTTGCGCATCGGGTCGGCGCCCAGCTCCGGATCGTCGTGGTCCGGTGCCAGCGCGAGCGGCGCGCCGCTGCGCCAGCGACCGACGATCTTGGCCGCGAGCAGTTCCTCGTCCTCCGGTGAGCGCGCGTTGTCGCGCAGGTACCGGCGGAAACCGGCGACGTCCGCGTGCAACTGCCGGAAGGCCAGATAGCAGCCGTTGCGGCCGAGTACGTCCGGGGCAGGCCCCTTCGGCGGCGTCCCGGACTCGTCCGGGTAACCGAAGAGGAACTCGCCGGGCTGGACGGCGTCCTGACCGGGCAGCGGCTGGTCGGCGCTGCCGACCAGGTACGGGCTGGAGATGCCGTCCCGGAACCCGAAGTGCTCGCGTCCGGTGACCGGGACACCGACGTCGAGCCGGTAGATCAGGCTCACCCCGGCCAGCCGCCCGGCCGCGTCCACCGGCTCGCGCAGCCCCTCGGGGGCCCTCGCGATGATCATCACCCCGATGTGCACGTCGGGGCCGCCCATCGGGGGGATCCAGTCACCGGGGTCGTTGGCGCCGAGGTCGCCGAGCACCTCCTTGCGGGCGGCCATGCCGGCCCGGAACTCCTCGGAGAAGGAGGCGAGCGATTCCTCCGGCACGCCCAGCCGGGCCAGCCCCTGATAGCTGAAGGCGACGTTGAGGGTGAACGGGCGCGGCCGCTCCCAGTCCACCGCGCTGGTGATCTCCGGCAGGACCTCGCGCAGCGACCGCTTCGTCGCGGCCGGGTCGTCGATCCGGTACAGCAGGTAGACGCCGTGGTAGTCGTCCGGGCGGCGGCGCAGCACGGTGCCCTGGATGTCGTCCAGCTCCAACGCCGGCACCGCGCCCCGGCCGGGCCCGCTCACCCCTGCGGGTCGAACTGCCGGATGATCACAGACATCGAAGGCCTCCTCCACGGCGCACAAATATGGGCATATTGTGCGCTGTGGATGCTGCCGTCGACGGGAATCCGCTCACCGTGTCGCGAAGGCCGGCCCTGCCCGCCGGCGCCTGGCAGGTCGTACGCGGGATCAGGCGGTCTCGCGGACCGCACGTGCCAGGATCCGCAGTCCCTCGTCCAGTTCCCCGGGGGTGATGGTCAGGGACGGCAGCAGCTTGACGACCTCGCACTCCGGCCCGGAGGTCTCGACGAGCAGTCCGAGCTCGAAGGCCCGGCGTGCCACCGCGGTGGCACGACCCCTGTCCTGGAACTCCATGCCCCACACCAGGCCGCGGCCGCGTACGTCCGCGACCTCCTCGGGGTGCTGGCGGGCGATGGCGCGCAGCACGGGTTCGACCTGCTCGCCGCGGGCGAGAGTCTGCTTCTCCGTCTGCGCGTCGTTCCAGTAGGTCTCCAGCGCGGCGGTGGCCGTCACGAAGGCCGGGTTGTTGCCGCGGAAGGTGCCGTTGTGCTCTCCCGGCTCCCAGATGTCCAGCTCGGGCTTGAACAGCGTCAGCGCCAGCGGCAGGCCGTAGCCGCTGATGGACTTGGAGAGGGTGATGATGTCGGGCTGGATGCCCGCTTCCTCGAAGGAGAAGAAACCACCCGTGCGGCCGCAGCCCATCTGGATGTCGTCGACGATCAGCAGCATGTCGTGCCGGCGGCACAGCTCCGACAGGGCACGCAGCCACTCGGCGGAGGCGACGTTGACCCCGCCCTCGCCCTGCACGGTCTCCACGATCACCGCCGCCGGCTTGCTCAGACCCGACCCGGAGTCCTCCAGCAGCCGTTCGAACCATATGAAGTCCGGGGTGAGCCCGTCCAGGTAGGAGTCGAAGGGCATCAGGGTGCTGTGCACCAGCGGGACGCCGGCGCCGGAGCGTTTGAAGGCGTTGCCGGTGACGGCGAGCGACCCCAGCGTCATGCCGTGGAAAGCGTTGGTGAAGGAGACGACCGACTCGCGGCCCTTGACCTTGCGGGCCAGCTTCAGTGCCGCTTCGACGGCGTTGGTGCCGGTCGGGCCCGGGAACATCACCTTGTGGTGCATGCCGCGCGGCTGGAGGACCGTCCCCCGGAACGCCTCCAGGAACGTCCGTTTGGCGGTGGTGGACATGTCCAGGCCGTGGGTGACGCCGTCCCGCTCGATGTAGTCGATCAGGGCGCGCTTGAGGACCGGGTTGTTGTGGCCGTAGTTGAGGGTGCCGGCGCCGGCGAAGAAGTCGAGGTAGGTGTGGCCGTCCTCGTCGTACATCCGGCTGCCCCGGGCCCGGTCGAAGACGGTGGGCCAGCCACGGCAGTAGCTGCGCACCTCCGACTCCACGGTCTCGAAGACGCTGAGGTCGGGCTGGGTGATGGTCACGGCTTGCTCCTTGGGGGGTCACGATGCGACGTGCGGGTGGAGGGGAGCGACGAGGGGGTACGCATGTCCGAACAGCGCGAAGCCGACCGCGGCGGTTCACGGTGGTCCGCCTCAGCGCGAACGGTCTGCCTCGGCCGACCGGGTGGGGACCTCCGCGGGCTCGGTGAGATGCTCCACGCGGCCCCCCGGTCCCTTGGAGCTCAGCCGTACGAAGCCCGGCCGCGCGGCCAGCAGGCCGCACACGAGTTCCGGCACCACCAGGAGGAGCAGCAGCCAGATCGACACCTCCCAGCCGCCGGTGGCGCTGTGCAGCACACCGAAGGTCAGCGGGCCGGACGCGGCGAGGAGATACCCGCCGGACTGGGCCATGCCCGAGAGCCGCGCCGTGATCGCGGCATCGGGTGAGCGCAGGTTGAGGAGCGTGAGGGCGATCGGGAACGCGCTGCCCGTGGCGACCCCGAAGATCGCGACCCAGACCCATCCGGCCCCCGGAGCCAGGAGCAGGCCGCCGAGTCCGATCGCCATCAGGGCGACGACCCCGAGGACGAGCGGCCGCTGGTCGCGCAGGCGGGCGGCGACCACCGGCACGAGGAAACCGAGGGGGATGCCGATGATGATGATGACCGAGTTCATCATCCCGGCGGTGGCGGGCGCGAACCCGTGATCATGCATCATCTCGGGGAGCCACGCCGTCAGTGTGTAGAACATCAGCGACGTCATGCCCATGAAGACCATCACGGACCACGCCAGCGGCGAGCGCAGCAGCGACCCCTTCGCCGCGTGCGCCTCCGCGCGGGTGTCCGCCGGGGCCTGCGCCTGAGCGGGGGACGTGGCCACGGAGGCGGGGGCGGCCGGCCGTTCCGGCTGCCGCTTCCGCCCGCGGAGCGCGAGCGGGCCCCACACCAGGGCCGCGATCACGGACGGGACCGCCCACAGGGCCAGAGCGAGCCGCCAGCCGCCCATGTGGTCCAGCGGGACGGCCAGGCCCGCCCCCGCCGCGCCCCCGACCGACAACAGCATCATCGACAGACCGGTGAGCGTTCCCACGCGGTGCGCGAACACGCGCTTGATGACCGCCGGCACCAGCACATTGCCCGTGGCCATCCCGGCTCCGGCCAGCGCGGTGCCGGTGAACAGCGCCACCTGGGCGGGGACCGCGCGCAGCAGGAGCCCGACGGTGATCACCACGAGCGCTACGGTGATCGCCGCCTCGGTGCCGATCCGGCGGGCGAGCACGGGTGCGAGCGCGGAGAAGATGCCCAGGCAGAGCTCCGGCAGGGTGGTGAGCACGCTGACCTCGACGCCGGTGAGCCCGAACTTGTCCTGGATCTCGCCCAGGAGCGGGGGGACGCCGGTGATGGCCGCCCGCAGGTTGAGGGTCAGCAGCACCAGACCGATGAAGGTCCAGACCGCCGTGAAACGAGTGATACGAGGAGTGGGAGTCATTTCGCCTTCGTCCTGCGCGGCGGAGTGTCGGTCGTCGGGCGCGGGCGGTCGGAGGAGAGCCGCGGTCTCACACGGGGAACTCACGGTTCCCGAGGTGCTGCGGACGCGGCTTCGGCGCGGCGAACGGGGCCTCCAGCGTGTTCTCCACACTGTTGTAGACGATGAAGATGTTGGAGCGCGCGAAGGGCGTGATGTTGCCGCTGGAGGCGTGCAGCAGGTTCGAGTCGAACATCACCGCGGTCCCGGCGGGGCCGGTGACCTGCTCGATGCCGTGCCGCTCGGCCATCCGTGACAGATGCTCCTGGCCCGGGGAGCCGACGGGAAGGCGCTCCACGCGCAGCGACTCCTTGTGGAAGTCGGGCGGCGTCTCCCCCACCGTGGGAATGAACGTCTTGTGCGTGCCCGGCATGACCATGAGCGGGCCGTTGAACGGGTGGTTCTCGCTCAGCGCGATGGAGACGCTGAACGCACGCGGCCGGGGCATGCCGTCCTCGGAGTGCCAGGTCTCGAAGTCGGAGTGCCAGTCGAACTGGGCGCCGCCGAAGCCGGGCTTGTAGTTGACCCGGCTCTGATGGATGTAGACATCCGAGTCGAGTACCTGCCGGGCGACGTCGGTGAGCCGGGGCGAGTGAAGCAATTCGGCGAAGAGCTCGCTCACCTTCTCGACCTCGAACACGGAACGCACCCGGTCGGACTCCGGCTCCAGGATCACGCGTTCACTCGCGCGCAGCACCGGATCCGTGCCGAGCCGCCGCAACTCGGCGCGGTACGCCTCCACTTCCCGCGGGGACAGCAGCTTGTCGAGGACCAGGTAGCCGCTGGACTCGTAGCGATCCAGCCGCTCCCTGCTGAGCGGTCCCGAAGCGTCGCCCCACACGGTGGGGTCGACACGCGGCCGGGGAACGGCCTCGCCGGTGACTCGGGTGGGATACAGGTCGGGACGTACGGTGGTATTCATGCGACGGTGTCCTCCACATCGGTGAGGAGCGGGTAGGTGCCGTTCTCGTCGTGGTCCTCCCGGCCGGTCATGGGCGGGTTGAAAACGCAGATGTAGCGGGAGTCGGTCTTGGGGCGCAGGGTGTGCCGTTCGTTGCCGTCGAGGAGGTACATGGTCCCGGGGGTGATCCAGTGCTTTTCCCCGGTCTCCTCATTGGTCAGCTCGGACTCCCCTTCGACGCACAGCACCGCCTCGACGTGATTGGCGTACCACATGAACGTCTCGGTGCCGGCATAGACGGTGGTCTCGTGCAGGGAGAATCCGACCCGCTCCCGGGCGAGAACGATCCTCCTGCTCTCCCAGGTTCCGGACTTGGACTTGACGACCCGGTCGGTTCCCTCGATGTCTTTGAATGAACGAACGATCACGGTGTGATACCCCCTTGGTCGCTGGTGGGTGAGCGGTCTCGCGCGTGGCGCGGGCGACGGTATTCAGGGCCCTCACCATTCGTGGGGCGTGAGGGTCAGGGCCGCCGACGACTTGACGGCCTCGAACTCGGCGTCCAGGTCGGCAAGGAAAGGCGGAATCCCATGCCTTTCGCCGATCGCCGCTCCGACTCGGCCGGCACGCCAGGCGCTCGCCCTCGACGTCGGCAATCCATTAGATCAGCCGGACGCCCGGCCATCAACCATGCGCCGATGTGCCGGCATACCGCGAAAAGAGGGCGCTATTCGCCGAGTTGGGCGCTGCGTTCGGCATGCTCGCCACGACCGCGTGGCGCGGTACGCCGGCGAGACCGTGGCCCTGCCGGCCACCCCGGCCTCCCGCTCAGGCGATCCCCCCCTGAAGATCATTTTGACGCCCGGTGAAGCACGGCCGCTTGACGAAATGATCTTTGAGGGAGTAAAACCTGCTCCCTTGATTCAACCTCACGGCAGGGGGGCACACGCAGATGGCAGCAGACCGCATCAACCGCATCAGGGGGCCCTTGAGAACTACCCATCCGATCGACACGGACAGACGGTACGCAAGGGACTTGCGCACCGCACACCGTTACATCGTGAACGCTTCACGGAGTAAACGGACAGGTTGTCGAGCACGGCGTGAAGTCGGGGTACGGCGCGCCGGCAGCTTTCCCCACTGCGATGAGGACGTACCGGCTGGGGGCCGATATGGAAGCTCAGCTTGACCGCAGCGATCAACCGCAAGACCTCGAATCGAGCGAACCAGTGCTTGACCTGGTTCCCATAGATCAGCTTCAGCCGGCCGATTCACCTCGCCGCGCAGGAGAAGACGAGCAGCACGCTCAGAGGCTGGCCGAGAGTGAAACCGAATGGCCGCCCATACTGGTCCGCAGGTCCACGATGCAAGTGATCGACGGGATGCACAGGCTTCGCGCGGCCAAGGAAAAGGGCTGTCATTCCATCAAGGTCGAATTCTTCGACGGCAGCGAGGAAGCGGCTTTCGTCGAAGCCGTGAGAGCCAACATCAGGCACGGTCTCCCGCTCTGCCTGGAGGACCGGCGTTCGGCGGCCGAGCGCATCGTCGCCGCGCAGCGGAACATGTCGGACCGGGCGATCGCCGAGTGCACGGGGTTGTCCACCAAGACGGTCGGCGGTATCCGACGACGACTGGATCAGGACTCCTCGCCACAGGATGTGCGGGTGGGCAAGGACGGTCGCCGCCATCCGCTCAGCGCCGCCGACGGCCGGCGGCAGGCAGCCAAGGCGCTGACGGCCGAACCCTTCGCTCCGCTCAGGCAGATCGCCAAGGCCGCGGGGGTTTCCGTGGGCACCGCGCACGATGTCAGGGAACGGATACGCCGCGGCGAGGATCCCGTCGTGCCCAGGGATCGCGGTAAACGGCCGAAGCCCGACGTTCGCAAGGGATTGACGGCGCCGGTCACGGACACCGTTGTCACCGCTCCGGAAAAGGGGCGGAAAATGAAGAACATGCAGGCGCGGCTACAGTCGTTGAGAAAAGATCCTTCACTCAGATTATCAGAGTCGGGCAGGGAGTTACTACGGTGGCTGCACCTGCATCACCGGGCACAGGTGAAATACCCGCATGTTGTCGACAACATCCCGCCGCACCTCGCGGCAATCGTGGCCGAGTTGGCCACCCAGTGCTCGGAAATGTGGCGGAACCTTGCCCAGGAACTCGAGGAACGCGCGAGTCAGCAGGACTAGAGGGCGTCGGGAGAGCAGCCTGTTCGAACACTGAAGGAGCCTCCGTCCGCCGCCGTCCTCCCGTGAACGCCGCGACAGGAGGACCGTGTTCAACTGAGGAAGACCCACAGTTGAACACGGCCCTCCTGAGCGGGTGACCAGCGCGGTAGGGAGCCCAGGCACGTAACCGACTCCCCCGGCCGCCCCCTAGGCCGAAGCGCTGTTCATGACGCAGCAGAGCCCCTTGTCGCCGGGTCGTCGATCGCAACTCGACACCGCCGACAAGGGGCTCTGCCTGTTCCGTCTGCCCTTACGTTGCCGCATGATTTTGCCGACGCATTCGAGCGGCTTCGTAGCTAAGCTCTCAAAGCCCATTTCCCCGTTACCTTCGACGCCGTTGGGTCCTTTCGAGTGGAGGAAACGTGCTTTTCTCGTTCGCGCCGACGGCGGTCACGCCGCTCGCCGCTCATGAACTCCTGGTCTTTTGCTCCAGGTGGCGTTGCTCCTGGTCCTGGCGCTGTCCTTCGGCAGACTCGCCGCCCGTTCAGGCCTGCCCGCCGTCGTCGGTGAACTCCTCGTGGGTGTCGTTCTCGGACCCTCGGTGCTGCTGCGCCTGGCCCCCGGCCTCTCGGACTGGCTCTTTCCCGGTCATCAGGAACAGATGCACTTGCTGGACGCGGTCGCCCAGCTCGGTGTGCTGCTGCTCGTGGGTGTCACGGGTATGCACCTCGATCTGGGCCTGGTCCGCCGGCGCGGCAGGACGGCCGTGCTGGTCAGTGGCGGCGGCCTGATCGTCCCGCTCGGCCTCGGCATCGGGGCGGCGTTCCTGCTGCCCGCCGCGCTGGTCCCGGACGGCACGGACCGAGGTGTCTTCGCGCTGTTCCTCGGTGTCGCGATGTGCGTGAGCGCGATCCCCGTCATCGCCAAGACACTGATGGAGATGCGGCTGCTCCACCGCAATATCGGGCAGCTCACCCTGACCGCCGGAGTGATCGACGACGTCTTCGGCTGGTTCATGCTCTCGATCGTCTCGTCGGTCGCCGTCACCGGTATGAGCGGTGCGCCGGTCTTCGAGGCGCTCGCTTCGGTAGCGCTCGTGGCATGTGTGGCGCTGACCGTCGGACGATGGGTGGTCCGTCACACCTTTCGGCTGGTGAACAAGAGCCGGGAGCCGGGGGTGACGGCCGCCGCGGCGTTCGCGCTGATCCTCCTCGCGGCGGCCGCCACCCACGCACTGCGCTTGGAGCCGATCCTGGGGGCCTTCCTCGGCGGTATTCTCATCGGGCGCGAAGGGAAGGTCGAGCCGGCAAAACTGGCCCCTCTGCGCACTCTCGCGCTGTCCATATTGGCGCCTGTCTTCTTCGCGACCGCGGGCCTTCGCATGGACCTTGGCGCTCTGCTCGACGGAAGCGTCGCCCTGGCCGGACTGAGTATGCTCGTCATCGCGGTCACCGGTAAGTTTCTCGGCGCCTGGGCCGGCGCGAGCCTCAGCGGCCTCAATCGGTGGGAGGCCCTGGCCTTGGGGGCCGGTCTCAACGCGCGGGGAGTCATCGAGATCGTCGTGGGCATGGTGGGACTGCGGCTCGGAATTCTCAGCGTGGCCGCGTACACCATCGTGGTGCTCGTCGCGGTGGTCACCTCCCTCATGGCTCCACCGATCCTGCGGATGGCGATATCGCGCGTGGAGAGAACGGCCGAGGAGGAGATCCGGGAGGCCGAGCACAGGGAGTGGAGCAGGCTTCCTTAAAGCCGATGCATGTCAGGGGCATGACAGCAAACTCTTCGGTGACGTATCCCCTACCGAACACACCCCCACCCGAAAGCGCGCCCACCACACATCGGGAGGTATCTCGACCATGAACGACCGACTTCTCACCCTCGTCAAAGACGTCGTCGAAGAGGTCAACGAGCGGAGGGACGAGAAGATCCCCACCGCGGAACTGCCCTCCCTCGCCCTGTACGGGGACAACGGAGTCTTCGACTCCATGCAGCTGGTCAACTTCCTCACTCAGGTCGAAGAGGCCGTCGAGGACGCGTACGACGAGGAGATATCGCTGACCTCGGAGAAAGCCGTGTCCCAGAGGGTGAGTCCGTTCAGCAGGGTCAGCCGGCTCATCGACTTCATCGAGGCGGAGCTGGTCGAGGCCGGCGTCACGACCTCCGATCCGGTGTGACCGGCTACGGGCCGCTCCGATGATCGCCTTGGTGACCGGGACCCGGACCGGGATAGGAAAGGCTCTGGCCGAGCACTTCCTCGAACGCGGGGACACAGTGATCGGCTGTAGCCGGAGGCCTTCGAGCATCCACCATCCCGAATACCACCACCACGAGATCGACCTGACCGACGCCGCGCAGACGCGGTCCATGTTCCGTGCGGCCCGCCGGGAGTTCGGGCACTTGGACGCGCTGGTCAACAATGCCGGCACCTCGGTGATGAACCACTTCATGATGACGCCGGAGAAGACGGCCCGCGAGGTGTTCGACCTCAACTTCTTCGCGCTCCTGAACTGTTGCAGGGAGGCCGCCAAACTGCTCCAGAAGAGCCCGGAGGGTACGGCGACGATCCTCAACGTCTCGACGGTCGCCGTGCCGTGGGCGCTGGACGGCCAGCTCGTCTACTCGGCGAGCAAGAGCGCCGTCGAGCAGCTGACCCGTGTCATGAGCAAGGAACTGGCCGTGTTCGGAATACGGGTCAACGGGATCGGTCTGCCGCCGGTCCGCACCGTCCTCACCCGGACCCTCGCGCCGGAGACCCTCGACGCCGTCATCGACCGGCAGACGATCGGGCGGATGTGCGAGATGGAGGACATCGTCGGCCCGGTCGACTTCCTGACCACGGGCCAATCCGACTTCGTCACCGGCGAGACGCTGTATCTGGGAGGAGTCCAATGAGGGACACCCTCATCGACAGGCTGGAGCGGTGGGGAGACCGCACCGCCGTCGTCCACAAGGAATCGAGCCGCACGTACACCGAACTGGCCGGGGAGATCCGGCGCATCGAGACGTTGCTCGACCAGGCGGGGGTGAAGCCGCACGACGCCGTCGTCCTCAGAGGAGACTTCTCGTTCTCCCACATCGCCGCGCTCTTCGCGCTCTACCGGCGGAAGGCCGTGGTGGTGCCCGTCGTGGCGTTCACCGAGACGACACTGGCGGCTGTCCGCGACGCCTGCCGGCCCCGATATGTCGTGGAGGTGGGCGGAGAGGTCGCGGTCGAGCCGTTCGACTCGCCTCCGGGCGAGACCGCAGAGCTCTACGGAGGGCTGGTCGAATCCGGCTCGGCGGGGCTCGTCCTCCTCTCCAGCGGATCGACGGGGACGCCGAAGGCGGTCCTGCACAACTTCGACGCGCTGGTGGCGGAGAAGATCGGCACGGGTGAGCGCGTGGGCAGGAAACCCCCGCACATCCTGCTGTTCCTCCTGGCCGACCACATCGGGGGGATCAACTCGCTGCTGGGTGTCGTGCGCGGCGCGGCGACCGCCGTCGTGCCGGCGAAGCGCACGCCGGAGGAGATCTGCTCACTGGTCGAGCGGTACGGCATCCGCCTCCTCCCGACCAGCCCGACCTTCCTCAACCTCGTCCTCATCGGTGACTTCCACGAGAGGTTCGACCTCTCCAGCCTGCGGCTGATCACCTACGGGACCGAGCCCATGCCGGAGGAACTGCTCAAACGCGTCCACGCGGCCCTCCCCCGCGCCCGCCTCCTCCAGACCTTCGGGACCAGCGAGACGGGCATCTCGACCACGCAGAGCGAGTCGTCGTCCAGCACGTACTTCAAGATCTCCGACCAGGGCGTCGAGTACCGGGTGGTGGACGGGGAACTCCAGCTGCGCACCAGGACGCAGTTCATGGGCTACCTCAACCACTCCGACGAAGCCGTCACCGAGGACGGATGGTTCCGCACCGGCGACCTCGTGGAGGAGAACGAGGACGGCTACATCAAGGTCAAGGGCCGCGCGAAGGAGATCATCAACGTCGGCGGCGAGAAGGTCCTCCCGCTCGAACTCGAGTCGATCCTCATGGGCAGCCCCCGCATCGCCTACTGCACCGTCTACGGGAAACCGAACTCGATCACAGGGCAGGCCGTCCACGTCGACGTCAAACCCGATGGCGAGATGGGGAAGTCCGAAGTCCGCCGGCATGTCCGTGAGTTCCTCGACGGCAAGGTCGAGGCGTTCAAGATGCCCGCCAAGATCACTGTGATCGACGAGATACCTGTTCCGGCCCGGTTCAAGAAGAAGAGGATCCAGCGATGACTTCCGTGGTCGTCATAGGAGCGGGCAAGTTCGCGCTGGAAGTCGCGCGCTATGCCGAGGACTCCGGTTTCGGTGTCGAGCGCTTCCTCGCCGTCGAGGGCGAGGACGTCCACGCGCCGGACGGGCAGTGGTCGAAGCTCACCGAGTACGAGCCGGACGAGGGGGCGAAGGTCGTCCTCGCCGTGCCCGGCATGGAGCCGCGGCGCGAGTCGATCGAGGAGTACATCACGCCGCGGAAGCTGGAGGCGGTCAACATCGTCCACCCCTCCTCCCGCGTCGACCCCGCCGCGGTCGACGGCGTGGGCAACATCATCGGACCGGACAACTACGTCGGCGTGAACACCGTCCTCGGAAGCTACAACGTCGTCAATTACCGGTGCACGTTCGGGCACCACTCCCGCATCGGGTCGGGCAACTTCTTCTCCCCGAACTTCCACGGCGGCAACAGCGTGGAGATCGGGGACCGGAACTTCTTCGGCCTCGGCTGCACCGTCGCCCCGGAGGTCGCCATCGGCGACGCATGCCGCTTCCAGGCGGGGATCACCATGTTCGAGAACGCCGCGAGCGGCTTCTCCTACCTCTCCCCGAGCCGCGTCAAGTCCATCAAGTCCCTCCAGTCGTGAAGGAAACGCCCATGAACCGATCGACCGTCGCCATCATCGGGGCCGGACCCGCCGGCTGCACCGCCGCCCTCACGCTGCACAAGCTCGGCCACGAACCGGTCGTCTTCGAGCGCGACAGCTTCCCCCGCTACCGGATCGGGGAATCCCTCCTCCCCGGTTCGCTGTCCATCTTCGACCGGCTCGGCCTTCAGGACAGGATCGATGCCGCCGGCTTCGTCGAGAAGCCCTCGGCCACTTTCCTGTGGGGCCAGGACGAGGCTCCGTGGACCTTCTCCTTCACCACTCCGAAGACGTCGCCGTGGGTCTTCGACCACGCCATCCAGGTCAAGCGTGAGGAATTCGACCAGCTCCTCCTCGACGAGGTGAAGGAGCGCGGCATCGAGGTGCACGAGAACACGCCGGTGTCCCATGTCGACATAGCGGATCCCGGAAAGGTGTCGCTCACCGCGGGCCAGGGCGGTGACGCGAGGCAGGTGGAGTGCGACTTCGTGATCGACGCCGGCGGCGCCAACGGGCCCCTGGCCCGGAAGCTCAAAGTGCGGCGCTACGACGAGTTCTACAAGAGCTTCGCGATCTGGTCGTACTTCCGCTGCCCCGACCCCTTCGAGGGCGATCTCAACGGAACGACTTACTCCATCACCTTCGAGGACGGCTGGGTGTGGATGATCCCGCTCAAGGGCGACCTCTACAGTGTCGGACTGGTCGTCGACCGCTCGAAGTCGAGCGAGGTGAAGGAGAGGGGCCCCGACCGCTTCTACCGTGAGTCCCTCGCCAAGGCCGTCCGGGCCAAGGAGATCCTCGGTGACGCCGAGATGGTCGACGAGGTCCGGGTGGTCCACGACTGGTCGTACGACTCCGAGGTGTACTCCGGCGGCCGCTACTTCCTCTCCGGCGACTCGGCCTGCTTCACCGACCCGCTGTTCTCCCAGGGCGTGCACCTGGCCACGCAGTCGGCCGTCTCCGCGGCCGCCGCGATCGACCGGATCACCAGGCGGGAGGAGGAGACCGAGGAGGTCCACGCCTGGTACAACCGCGCCTACCGTGAGACCTACGAGCAATACCACGAGTTCCTCGCCTCCTTCTACACCCTGGCCTCCTTCACCGAACCGGAGTCGGAGTTCTGGGTCAGGCGGCGCATCAGTGAATCCGACGACGGGCGGCTGAACCGCAAGCGCTGGTTCGAACGCCTGGCCGCTTCCAGCAAGGACGGCACGTGGTCGGTGACCGACTTCCGGGACCGCGCGACGACCATGATGAGCATCGGACGCCACCAGCGCATGGAGCTGAGCGACGAGTTCACCGACGACGAGCTCAACCCCGCCCGCGTGCGCTGGATCAGTCAGCTGACCAAGCGGCTCAACCGCATCAAGCGTCTCCAGTGGAACGGTAAGGAGGTGGCCCTCAAGCCGTACTACAAGGTCGATCCGGAGACGTTCAGGCTGGAGTCCAAGCAGGTCCTCGCCAATGAGGAGGGCCGCGACATGATCAAGTGGCCGCTGGAGGAGAAGCACCGGCAGATCTTCAGCCGCCTCCTCAAGGAGGAGGTCGGCTACAAGGAGCTCATCCGCGAACTGAGCGAAGCCGACCAGCAGGAGCTGAGCTCCCAGATCGTCATCCGCCTCATGGAGGCAGGCCTCTTGACCGGCTACGACAAGAACGGCGAGGAGGTGTTCATCCAGGACCGCCTCCGCTTCGACGGCGTCGGAACCGAGTACGAGGTCTGATCCCGGCCTTCGTCGCTCGCGGCCCCGGCGACCGGGTCACGCGAGCGACCTGCCGGGGCCGCGGACGACGAATTCGGAACCGTACCGGGAAGGGAGCGAAGCTGTCCGCCGTCGACGCCCTGCCCGCCGCCGGCGAGTGCCACCTCTGGTCGGTGCCCGTCCGCGCGCGACCCGGCTGGGAAGGACTGCTGGCACCCGACGAGGCGGCCCGCGCCGAGGCGATTCCCGAGGGCGGGCGACGAGATCTCTTCGTCACCTCGCGAGCGACTCAGCGTCTGATCGCCTGCCGGTACACCGGCAGCCCTCCCCGCCAGGTGCGCGTCGAGCGCACCTGTGAACGCTGCGGCGCCGGCCATGGCCGCCCTCGCGTCGTCGGAGCCGGGTACGAGTACTCGGTCGCGCACACTCGCCACCGGGTTCTGGTCGGGGTCGTGGCGTACGGGCTCGTGGGCATCGACCTCGAAACGATCGCGGGCCCCGGCGTCCCGCAGGGTCTCCTCGCGCGCACCACGACACCGGACGAACGCGTGGCCCTGTCCCAGCTGCCCCCGCATGAACTGCCCGGGGCCTTCACGAGGCTCTGGTCCAGGAAAGAGGCCACCGTCAAGCTCACGGGACACGGCCTGGCGGCCCGGCTGGACCGTATCGGGGTGCGGGGTGACCTGGCCCTTCCCCACGGGAGTCCCGCCGAGGACTGGCCTTCGTCCGAGGTCCACCTCCTGGACGTGTTCGTGGAAGGGCACGCCGCCGCGATCGCGAGCACACACCGGATCACCGATGTGCGCGCGATCGCCGGCCGCCCCGGACCCCACCGATTGACGCTCTGATCCGCCTGACGCGAAGGGAAGAACGATGACCGGCTCACTGTCGGAGAAGACCGAAGTCCGCTACCGCACACCTACCCCGAAGGACGCCGTCCCCGTGTGGCGGATGGTCGTCGACGAGCCGATGCTGGACGACAACAGTTCCTACCACTACACGCTCTGGTTCCGGGACTTCGCCAAGACCTCCATGGTGGCCACCGCGGGCGACGACATCGTGGGCTTCATGACCGGATACCGCCGCCCCGACGAACCGGATACGTTCTTCATCTGGCAGGCGGCGGTCAAGCCCGGCAGCGGCATCTCTGGGCTCGGAATCGACATCCTCGCGAACGCGATCGACCTCCAGCTGGCCGCGGGGGCGAAATACGTCGAAACCAGCGTCTCCGAGCAGAACAAGCCGATCACCATGCTGCTGCGTATGGTCGCCAACGCATACGACGCCGACATCCACACCGAACCGCTGTTCCTCGCGGAGGAGCTCCCGGGCGGCGACCATGACGAGATCCTCTACCGCATCGGGCCACTGAACCCTCGCGCCTGAAGCCGGCGGTACTGGTCCACGGCCGACACGACATGGGCAGCCCGGTACCGACGGCGTGGGAGCTGGCGAAGGTGTGGCCGGACGCGCGGCTCCACATCTTCGAGGACTCCGGGCACGCCGGAAGCGACGCGATGCAGCATGCGGCCAGGGCGGCCATCGAGGAGTTCAAGAATCGGTGACCCGCGGGGCGGGTAGGGATCTCAAGGCCGACCCGCGCGGCCGCCCGGCCCGGCCTCGGTCAAGCGCGGGCGCCGGTGCCTGCTTCAGGGGCATGTGCCGTGTCCCGCCGGGCGGCCGGTGCCTGCCACTCCCGCTGGAGCATGGCGTACACCAGGTCGTCGCGCCATGCCCCCTTGAAGAACTCCGTCCCGATGAGACGGGCCTCCCGGCGCATGCCCAGCCGTTCGAGGAGACCGGCGGAGGCGGTGTTGTCCGCGTGGCAGCGGCCGATCACCCGGTGCAGCCCCAGTTCCTCGAAGCCCAGGCGCAGGACGGCGGACGCGGCCTCGGTGGCGAAGCCCTTGCCCTGGTGAGCGGGGTGGAAGACATAGCCGAGCTCGCCCTGGCGGTGTTCCGCGCTGAGCAGGACGAGTTCGACCTGTCCGACGACCTTCCCCGTGCCCGGCTCGACGACCGCCAGGCTGAGGCAGTCCCCGTCCGAGACCAGCCCGGTCTCCCGGGTCATCTGCTCCACCGCCACCCGGACGTCCTCCGCTCCGCGCGGCTCCCACCGCATGAATCGGGCGACGTCGGGCCGGCCTTGGTAGTCGCCGACGTCCTCGGCGTCCTCGGGCCGGAACGGACGGAGTGTCAGCCGGGTGGTGGCGATGGGGAAGTCGATACGCAGCATCGGGTGACTGTACCCGGCCGCTCCGCCGACCGGCCGTCGGTCGCCGGGCGCCAGCGGACCGGTGTGGTCACGGCACCAGTGTGTCCGACGGATCGGTGCACGATGCGCGCACGAGCCGTCAGCCCGCCCCCACAAACGCGCGTATCGGTGACATGACCGATGTGCGCGAGGCAAAAGCGCGGTCATAGTCCTCGGGAGATCGCTCGCGGGCGGCCGTGGTGCCGCCCGCTTCCGAAAGGACCTTCTATGGGCACGTACGCGGATCTGGTGTTTCTCGGCGGGCGGGTGGTCACGGTCGATGCGGGGTTCTCCCTCGCCTCGGCCCTGGCGGTGACCGGTGGGGTCATCAGTGCCGTCGGTGGGCGGGACGACGTCGCACCGCTCGTCGGGCCCGGCACCCGCGTCGTCGACCTGCGGGGAGCGACGCTGCTTCCCGGTATCAACGATTCCCATCTGCACGGGTGCGCCTTCGGCATGGCGACGCCGCCGCTCTCCCTCGACCTCGGCCATCCCGCCGTGTCCTCCCTCGCGGACGTGGCCGAGGCGGTGCGGGAGGCCGCCGGGCGGCTGCCCGGCGGGCAGTGGATCACGGGGCACGGCTGGGACACCGGCTACCTCGACGAGTGCGTCTCCGAACCTTCGCGGCTGCCCTCGCGGCGCGATCTCGACGCCGTGAGCCCGGACCACCCCGTCGTCCTGTACTCCTTCTCCGGGCACGCCACCTGGGTCAACTCCAAGGCGCTGGAGCTCATCGGGATCGACCGGCACACCGTCGCGCCGCCCGGCGGAGCCATCGTCGCGGACGAGGCCGGGGAGCCGACCGGGCTGCTCCACGAGGGGGCCCAGGCCCTCGTCCAGAACGCGCTGCCGCCGCTCAGCCGGCAGGAACGGGCCGACGCGATCAGGTCGGCCCTCGCCACGCTCGCCCGGCTCGGCGTGACCAGCTACACCGAGCCCGGGCTCGGCCCCGGCGGCGCCGGCATCACCCGGGGCACGCTGGGCACGGAGACCCTCGACGTCTACCGCGAGCTGCTGGCCGAGGGCGAGCTGACCGCACGCGTCGGCGTCCTGCTGCTGCCCACCGGCATGACGAGCACCGCCGAGGAGTTCGCCCGCACCCTCGACGCTCTCAGCGTGTCCGGCGACGCCGATCCGCGCCGCCTCGCGATCCACGGGGTCAAGGTCTTCGCCGACGGCGTGGTCCCCAACAAGACGGCCTGGATGCACGAGCCGTACGTCGGCGGCGGCTGCGGCTCCCTGTGCGTCGGCGGCGGGAGCGACACCGAGCGGGCCGCCGAGATCGGGGCCGTCATCCGGCACGCCCACGCCGCCGGGTACCAGCTGGGCGTCCACGTCACCGGCGACCGGGCCTGCGACACCGTCGCGGACGCCTTCGCCGCCGCCGTGGCCGAGCACCCGCGGCCCGACGCCCGCCACTACGTCATCCACGGCGACTTCCTCACCGCGTACAGCATGAAGGTGCTGGCCGCGCACGGCTTCGGCGTCAACATGAACCCCACCATCAAGTGGACCGTCGCCGACATGGAGGAGGATTTCGTCGGCGCCGAACGGGCCGCGTACGCATGGCCCTACCGCGATGCCATCGACGCCGGCGTACGGGTCGCGAGCGGCTCCGACGCCCCCGTCACGTACCCGGACTGGCGCCAGGGCGTCGCCACCATGATGCTGCGCGAGTCGAAGGCCACCGGCCGGGTCAGCGGCCCCGGGCAGCGCATCGGGCTCGCCGAGGCGATCCGTACGTACACGATCGACGCGGCGTGGCAGGACTTCGCCGACGACTGGAAGGGCTCCCTTGAGCCGGGCAAGGTCGCGGACCTCTGCGTGCTCGACGGGGACCTGCTCACCGCCGACCCCCACGACATCCCGGAGATGCCCGTCGTCCTCACCGTCATGGACGGGCGGGTCGTGCACGACACCCTCCGCGATTGACGTATTCCAGCCACATGATCATCCTTGGGGAATGGCAACGGAGCGGAGCACGGCGGACATCCTGGACGCGGCCGTCCACGTCCGCGAGGCCGCCAGGAGCGCCACGAGCGGCGCGACCGGCGTCGACACGGTCCTGGCGGCGCTGTCGGAGGTGATGGAGTACGACCACGCCTCCCTGTCCCGGTGGGATCCGCTGCGCCGGCGCCACACCACGCTGGCCGGGAGCTACCCGGACGACGCCACGGCCTACATCGAGACCCGCCTCCACCACGACCCGGTGTTCCCCGTGCTCCGCAGTCCGGCCCGGGGCGGCCTCTGGCTCAGGGACGTCCCCCCGCGGCTCCTGGCGGCCTCCCCGGGCTTCCAGGACGTGCTGTCTCCCCTCGGCATCGAGGACGGCGTGGCCCAGTGCCTGTTCGCCGCCGACGGCCGGTACGTCGGCATGCTGAACGTCAGCACCCGCCGGCCGCGGCGCACGCCCGATCCGGCGCGCGCCGTGGTCACCCTGCTCACCGAGGCCCTCGCCGCGGCCGTGGCCCGTCACGCGGGTCCGCGGCCCGAGGAGGCCGTCACGGCCGGCCCCGCCGCGGACGCGCGGCACCCTGGCACAGGGCGGCCCGGCGGGCTCTCACCACGTGAGCTCCAGGTGCTGGCCGAACTGACAGCCGGCCGCACCAACCGGGAGATAGCCGAGCGGCTGTACGTCACACCGCGCACCGTGGGGACCCACATCGAGCACATCCTCACCAAGCTCGGCGTCCCCAACCGCGCGGCCGCCGCCGGCCGGGCCGCCGCCTGGGGCATCGAACCCGCCGCCGGCTGACGCCGGTCCGACGGTCACGACGTTCCTCATCCGCCCGCGGGGAGGACGTGGTCGCCGATCCTGTCGGTGCTCAGGCACAGGGAGCAGACCACGGCGTCGTGGGTGCGGCAGGCGGCCACGTCCGGGCGCTCGAACTCCTGCCGGCACACGTGGCACTCGTAGAGCGTGGCGCTCGGGTTGCCGTCGGCGTCGAGCAGGGGTTCGTCGATCCCGTCCGTGGTGCGGCGCAGGTAGTAGCGCCCCTTGGTCAGTACGGCCATCAGCGGGGTGAGGACGAAGGCGATCAGTGCCGCCGCGACCGGCGAGTAGGGCTGGAGCGTGTCGCCGAGGGCGTGGAAGTACAGGGCGATCGACAGGCCGGAGGCGGCGACGAAGGCGACCGTGCCCACGGGGTTGACGGCGTACAGCATGCCGCGCCGGAACTCGGGGGCGTGCGGGGAGAGTTTCAGCAGGTACTTGTTCACGATGATGTCCGTGGCCACGGTGACGACCCAGGCGATGGCGCAGTTGGAGTAGAAGCTCAGGACGCGGTTGAGGAAGCTGAACATGTCGGCCTCCATCAGCGCCAGCGCGAAGGCCAGGTTGAGCAGGACGAACACCATGCGGCCCGGGTAGCGCCCGGTCAGCCGGGTGAAGGAGTTGGTCCAGGCCAGTGAGCCGGAGTAGGCGTTCGTCACGTTGATCTTGATCTGGCTGATCACGACCAGGACCACGGCCAGCGGAACGACCAGCCACGAGGGCATCATCGCGTCGAAGGCGGCCTTGAACTGCTGAACGGGCTCGGTCGCGGCCGCCGGCCCCACCGAGGCGATGACGTAGACGGCGAGGAAGACTCCTGTCGCCTGTTTCAGCGCACCGAGCACGACCCAGCCGGGACCGGCCACCACGACCGCCGTCCACCAGGCGCGGCGGTTCGCGTCGGTACGGGGAGGCATGAAACGCAGGTAGTCGATCTGTTCGCCGATCTGCGCGATCAGTGACAGGCAGACGCCGGAGCCCAGCAGCACCGAGGCGGTGTTCACCCCTCCCTGGCCGTCGGTGCCCGCGTAGGACAACCAGCGGTCCACGGTGCCCGGGTCGGTGGCCACCAGGTAGACCAGCGGTCCCACCATCAGCAGCAACCAGACGGGTGTCGTCCACACCTGAAGCCTGCTGAGCGCCTTCATCCCGTAGACGACCAGGGGGATCACCATGAACGTCGAGACCAGATAACCGAGCCACAGCGGCAGCCCCAGGCCCAGCTTCAGCCCCTGCGCCATGATCGATCCTTCGAGGGCGAAGAAGACGAAGGTGAAGCTGGCGAAGATGACGCTGGTCAGGACCGAACCGTAGTAGCCGAAGCCGGAGCCGCGGGTGATCAGGTCCAGGTCGATGTTGTAGCGCGCCCCGTAGTAGGCGAGAGGAAAGCCGGTGACGAAGATGACCACGGCGGCGACGAGGATCGCGGCGAGGGCGTTCCCGGTGCCGTGCGTGAGGCCGATGCCGGCGCCGATCGAGAAGTCGGCCAGGTACGCGATCCCGCCCATCGCCGTGGTCGCCACGACCATCGGCGTCCAGCGGCGGTAGCCGCGCGGGGCGAAGCGGAGGGTGTAGTCCTCCAAGGTCTCCCGGGCCGCGTGCCCGGCCCTGGCGTGCGGAGTCTCTTCGCGGACGGCGGGTTCCTTCGATCGTTGCTCGGTACTGCTCATGCGGTCTCCTGGGCGTGCGGTGGCTGCGACGGCCGGCAGCCGGCCACGGGGCACGCTAGGCAGGGCGTATTTCCTGCCGCCGCCTCGAACGTGAAGGCGATGTTTCCGTGTTCACGTCCAGGTGAGCCGGGTTTCCCGGTGAGCCGCCGCGGTCAGCGGCGGGCCGCGCCCAGGCAGGTGCAGGAGAGGTCCCGGGTCAGGCGGGTCCGGAAGCTGCCGTCGGGACGGCGGCCGACCACGAACAGACCGGCCATCCGGCCCAGTGGGGCCCGGCGACCGGTCGGCCTCGTCTCCTTGAGCAACGAGAACCGGCCCCGCACGGCAACGGATCGCGGGGACCGAAAGCGATGGGCCGCGTAGCGCCCCCACCCGCTCGTGACGTCCTCCGGCAGCTCGCTTGTCGGTTCACTCGGAACAGCGAGCGCCGCTGCCTCGGAGGACCGCCTCCGTCAGAGGCCCAACGGCATCGTCGCCAGTGAGACCTGACCTTCCGTGTCGAAAAGGTGCTCGCCCGGGGAGACCGGGGAGGCGCCCAGTACCTCCGTGAACAGGGCGGCTCCCTCATCGGTCAGCGTGACCGGGAGTTTCGCCGTGAGCCGGCCGGAAGTCAGCGACAGCGCCTGCGGGTCCAGGCGGAAGGCGAGCCAGGGCACTTCGCGCCCGGCGACGGTGGCGCAGTAGCGCGAGGTCGCCGCGTCCGCCCAGTGGTCGCGGATCTCCAGCCTCCGGCCGTCGCTGTGGGTGAAGTCGAATCCGCCCTCGCAGT
Source organism: Streptomyces albireticuli (assembly GCF_002192455.1). Taxonomy (NCBI): domain Bacteria; kingdom Bacillati; phylum Actinomycetota; class Actinomycetes; order Kitasatosporales; family Streptomycetaceae; genus Streptomyces; species Streptomyces albireticuli. Next base: position 7,852,393 of record NZ_CP021744.1, on the reverse strand, counting down.
GAAGCTTTCCCCGGGAGAGATCCGGGTCGATGTCCCCGCCGGTGATGGGCAGCGACACTCCCCCGTTCCCGTTGCTGTGCGCTTCGCCGGGCGACAGCGCCTTCAGGACGATCCCGGCCTCTTGGAGGGCGGTGGCCGCAGGGGAGGTCAGGTGGTATTCACCGCGCCCTTCACCGAAACGGACGAGTTCCCCAGGGTTCAGTTTGTCTCCCAGCATGCCGGTTTCCTTTCTCGAAGTGCGCCTGTCGCGGCTCTCTGAGAGGTCTCCCGCCCCGTTTCCCCGTACGCGGGATGCGCGCGAAGCCACCCGAATGCGCCAACGGCGGCGGACCGGGGCACGCGGGCCGGGCCCACCCGGCGTGGGATGCGGCCCCTGACGTGGGCGTTGCGTCACCATTTCCCCATCGGACTGCGATCTTCGGAATGCGTCATCGGGACGGTCCGCCCCGCCATGGAGACCCCACCAGACCCACGAAGACCCCACGGAGCCCCATGGAGACCGAACCCCCTTTTCGCACGCTCCCCTACACCGGACAGTGCGGGCGCCACCTCATGGCGGCCGAGCACGCCCTGATCGGTCTGTCACCGTGGAACGGCTACTTCACGGCGCGGCGCGTCGAGACGCTGGTGGAGTGGGCCGCCGGCGCCTTCCGCAGGGTGGACGTGTTCATTCCGAGCTACGAGGCGGCCTACACGCTGATCGCGGCCGGAGTGGCACCGGCCGTGGCGGTCGGGCGGGCGCGCCGGGCGGTCAAGAAGCTCCGCGGGCCGGCGCAGCGCGCGCTTCTGCGGGCCGGGTGCGGTGAGGGCAGGGTCCATACGGGCACCTCTCTGGCGGCACGGCCGCGATACCTGCGGCTTCGTCGCACGGTGGAGCGCACGTACCACCAGGACCCGGGCGTCCGGGCGGTGTGCCGGGCCGTTGGCCGTTCCGCCGTCGCCGGAGCGCTCGCCGCGCACGCGCGGACCGCGTCGCGGCCCGAGCCGGAGCGGGAACCGGGGCTGTCCGAGGAGCGACTGGACACCGCGGCCCGGTATGCCTGGGCGGAGCTGCCGGTCATGCTCGACTCGCCCGGGATCTTCGGCGTCTCCTCCTCGGTCCTCGTCTACCACCGGCGCACACCGCTCATGGAGTCCCTCCTCCAGGACGACTCCGCGCTGCGGCCCGCCCCGGGGCAGGGCTTCGTCGTCGTCGCACCCGCTGGGCGGGCGTCCCCCGGCGACGCGGCGGGAGACGCACGGGGCGCACGGCGTCGGAGGGCCGCGGCTCTGTGACCGTCCTGCCGATGCCGTCGACCGCGCCTTCCCTGCCGCTGCGCTACCCGTTCGCCCTCGGCCCCATGGGCACGCCGCCGCCCGTCGTCCACTGGGCGCGGGCCCACCGGCCGGTCTGCCCCGTCCTGTTGCCGTCGGGGGCACGGGCCTGGATGCTCACGCGCGGGGACGACATCCGCTCCGTCCTGGCCGACCGGCGCTTCTCGCGCGGGCTCGCCTTCGCGGGGGCTCCCCGGGTGGTCGGCGAGGACGTCACCGCCGTGCCCGGTTCCCTCTTCAACCTCGACCCGCCCGACCACACCCGGGTCCGCCAGGTGCTCGCCCCCTACTACACGCGCACGGCGGCCGCGCGTTGCCGGCCGGTGATCCGCGCGCTGGTCGGCGAGGCTCTCGACAAGGTGGCCCGCGGCCCCAACCCCCGCGACCTCATGGAGGCCTTCGCCGCGCCCCTCCCACCCATGCTGGCCTGCGCGCTCCTGCGGATTCCCCGGCAGCTGTGGGAAGAGGCCGCGGCGGGGTTCGCCGCGCAGATGAGCTTCGCCGACGACAGCGCGGACGTGGCCGCCGCGACCGCGGCCGTCAGCGACTTCACGCGGCGGGCCGTCGGCCTTCGCCGCGCTGATCCGTCCGGCCGCGACGACCCCCTGGGCGCGCTTCTGACGGCCTACGAGGCCGGCGTCATCACCGAGGAGGAGCTCCACGGGACGGCCTCCTACCTCCTCGTCACCGGCGTGGAATCGCTGGTCTCCCCCATGGCCACCGGCCCCCTGACGCTCCTGCTCCACCGTGGACAGCTCCTGCGCTGCCTCGCGGACCCGGCCCTGTGGCCGGGCGCGGTCGAGGAGGTGCTGCGCTACCACCACAACGGCGTCCTCGGGCTGCCGCGCGTCGCCGTGGAGGACGTCGAACTGCACGGCACCCTCATCCGGGAGGGCGACGCCGTATGCGCCACGATGCTCGGCGCCACCTGGGACCCCGCCCACTACCGCGACCCCGCCCGGTTCGACGTCCAGCGGCGGGAGAACGCCGACCCCACCTTCGGGGCGGGCCCCCACTACTGCCTCGGCGCCGCCCAGGCACGTACCGCTCTGACCCTCGCCTACCGCGCCCTGTTCGAGCGGCTGCCCGGCCTGGAGCTCGCCGTGTCGCCCCGGGAGATCGCCTGGGACACCACGTCCATGTTCGTGCGGCCCGCCGCCCTCCCCGTCGTCTGGAGGTGAACCCCTTATGGCCGACCCGAGCACAAGCCACCTGAACCCGGTGGTGGACGCGACCGAGGAGACGGACGCCTTCGACGCCCTGGGCGGTCTCTACGAGGAATCCGCCCGGCTGCCGTTCCGCGAACACCTGGAGCACCACTCGGTCCGGAAGGCCGTCGGCGACGTCACGGGCCTCGACGTCCTCGACCTCGGATGCGGCTCGGGGCTCTACACCCGCCGCCTGGCGGCCTGGGGCGCGGCCCGCGTCACCGGCGTCGACTGCTCCGCGGGCATGCTCGCCACGGCACGGGCCGTCGAACGAGCACGACCGGTCGGCGCCCGGTACGTGCGCGCCGACGCCACCCGGCCGGTCACGGACGGCGCCGAAGGCACCGCCGACCTCGTCCTGAGTGTCTACGTCCTGTGCTACGCCCGCTCCGAGCGGGAGCTGACCGCCGTCCTCACCACGGCACGCCGCGCGCTGCGTCCCACCGGAGGCCGCCTCGTCGCCGTCACGCTGAACCCGGACTACGGGCGGGGCACCGCCTACTACGCCCCGTACGGCTTCACCCTGACGCAGCCGGACGAGCGGGAAGGCGCCCCCGTCACCCTGGACGCGACCCTCCCCAGCGGCGGCCGGTTGCACGTCACCGCGCACTGGTGGTCGCGCGACACCTACGAAAGAGCCGCCCGCGCGGCAGGGTTCGCCGGCACGGCCTGGACACCTATGGCCGTGTCACCCCGAGGCCGGGAACTCCTCGGGGACGCCTACTGGTCCGCGTACCTCCGCGCACCGCAGGCACTGATCCTGGAAGCGACCGCGCTGTAGCCCCTCCTGTGCGCCGGTCTCCCCGCCGAACGCGGCGACCGGCCTTCAGCGGCTTCGCGGTCTCGGCGCGACCGCCCACCTCCAGGAGCTCGCGCTGCCGTAACCGACAAGGATCGGGAAGCCCTTGCCGAAATGGTGGTGTGATCACGGCATCGACCCGCCCCGGGCTGCCAGGCCGTTCACGGGCCGGCCTCGAAGCGGGAGGACGGTGGTGAGAGTGACGGCCGCCCGTCCGCGGGGGCGTGTCCGTCCGCGAGAATATCGATGATCATTTAAGGGTGCCTGCCCCCTCGGCAGCCGCACCGCACGCGAAGGAGCACCATGGGCCGGATCACCGTCACCGTCGAGGACCCCGTCTTCGGGGACCTCACCATCGTCCTGGACACCGGTGAGGGCTCCGTCGAGGTCAGTGGTGGCCGGCTGCCCCGGACGACGCTGCGCCGTGTCCCCGGCACAGTGCCCACGTCATGGCCGCCCATAGGCACCACCGACCCCGACTCGCTCGCCCTCACCCTCGACGGCGAGGGTGAGCCGCCGGCCCTGAGCAGGGGGTACGTGAACCGCCGCACCTACACCGTGCGCTTACCCGAAGGCGGGCGGACGTACCGTCTCGTCCCCGACGACGAGACGCGTAGCCGTCTCATGCGGGACAAGGTCCTCCTCGGCAGACTCCGCGTCTCCCCCGGCGGCGGACACGTCACCCCGGTCACGTGGCGCAGCGCCTCCAAGGTCCTGCCCGCCGAGGCCGCCCTCGGCTACGTGTTGGCCGTGGGCCTCGGCACGGGTGGGAAGCAGTCGGAGAGCGGCGGCGGTGCCGGGACGGCGGCGGATGCGGTGCTCGACATCCTCGCGGTCTGGTCGTAGAGGTCACTCGACGCGAGTCAACCGGCATCCGGCCCCCGTGCCGGAATCGGCTGCGACTTCCCTCCCAGGCGCGGAAGGGAAGTCGCAAATACACCTCGGCTCAGAGATCAGCTGCCCTGGAGGCCGATGTCGGGGAGCAGGTTGATCTGGTGCAGGACGCCGTCGGTCCCGCCCAGTTGGGGGTACGCCGCCATCAGCTTCGGATCGGTGCACAGGGAGATGAGGTCCTCCTTGGGCTTCGGGCCGAAGGGGTAGTAGCCGAACGTGGGGGCGGCGTTCTTCCCGTCACCGACCGGGGTGCCGACGAGGATGCCGGCGACGGAAGAGAGGACTCCTTGCATCGCGGCGACGAAGCCCCGCTCCAGGGCGTACCTCTTGGAGGTGGGATTCGGCGTACGGGGGGCGGGGTCGTCCGCCGGGGTGGCGTAGAGCTGGTCCAGCAGTGCCAGGACGTAGCTGTAGGCGGCGTCCGAGAGCTGGGCCAGTGTCTTGAGCGGACCGGTGAACGAGTCCGCCGTGGCATCCGTCGTCACGGGCCAGACGGCCTCGTCCCCGTCGATGGTGAACTTCTGCTGACCGTTGTCGTCCACGACGACGCCGATGCCGTAGAGGCCGTCCCGGACGCGGGTGAACTTCTGGTAGTGGGAGTCCTCCTGCTCGTCGGGGGCGCCCTCGCCCTGCTCCACGATGACGTAGAGGGCGTCCAGGGCGCTCCCCTGGTCGATGACCGGGAGGGGCTTGGGCGGGCCGCCCCACTGGTTCCAGTAGCCGCGTAAGTACTGCCGCTTCCAGGCTTCGCCCTGGTTCCACGGGATCTGGTCGTTCAGCGTGACGATGCCCTTGCCGATCTCGTCGTACAGTTCGCTGAGCGTGTGGTACGTGTCCCCTTCCGTCTTGGAGCCCCGCGTCACCATGCTCTCGGGGAGTTCGACCTCCATGAAGCCCTCCACGGCGGCCGTCGAGACGCGCTGCTTGTGCAGGGTGAGCTTCGGGACGCGATGGAGCATGTCACCGGGGTAGACGGGAATGTTGTGCTGGTCGTAGAAGCGGAACGGCTGTCCGTCGACCTTTTCGCAGCCGGTGCCGGCCATGACGTTCCGCACCAGGGCCATGTGCAGCATTTCCTCGATCGCGATGCCGATGAGGGTGCGCTGCGCCGAGAGGCCCTGGGCCCACTGGGAGTAGCCCGACGTCTTGATGGAGTACGCGGCGGTGAGGCAGGGCGGGATGGTGGACAGTTCGATGCGGGCCGCGTCGGCCAGGTGCTGGGCGAGTTCGTCGAGGGTGGTGATGCCGTCGGCCGTCCGGACGGCCGAGCGCTTCGTGAGGTGGGGCATGGAGATCCTCCAGTACGGACGTCAGGCGGCCGTGGACGGCCGGGCCGTCGCGCGCGGGGCCCGGTGGCCGGCGTCGGTCAGGTCGTGGACGACGACGGTGCCGTCGCGGCGGGTCAGCGAGAGCCGGACCGGCTCGGCGCCGGGCGGTTCCGGGTCCTGCCCGTGGCGGACGGCGGCCGCGTACCGGTGGACGGGGAAGCGGGCCTCGAAGAGCCGCGCGCCCCCGCCGTCACCGCTGCCGGTTCCGCCGACGGGACCGTCGTCAACGCTGTCGGGCCCGTCGAGGACGGCGGTGAAGTCGCGCTCGAACCGGGCCAGATCGATCAGCAGGTCGATCCACACCTCGGGCGGCCCGCCGTCGCCGGTGTCCGGGCGGGTACGGGCCAGGTGGTCCGGGAAGTCGTCGCCAAGGGTGTCCAGGACCGGGGAGCGCGAAGGGTTCGCGTCCAGGTAGTCCAGGGCGAACCGTTCGAAGAGCTCCCGGCCCAGCAGGTGCGACATCGCGGGGTACCGCTGCCGCAGGCAGCGCAGCAGCCGGAGGCGGTAGCCGCGGTGGTAGACGCGGAAGCGCTCCTCGGCCGACTGCGTGGCGGACGCGGTGAACACCTCGGCCAGGTGCGGGGCGCGGCCCGGCGACAGGAGCGCGGCCTGCATCCACTCCTGTATCTCCACGAGTGAGCGCGGGACGTCATCCACGGCGACCGGCCTCCGTCCCGGCGGTGGCCGCCACCGACCTCGCCCGGTCGAGTTCGGCCTCCAGGACGCGGAAGGGCGGGAGGCCGTCGTCGCGTTCGATGACGGTGGCGGCTCCTCCGGTGAGCCGCACGGCGAGCCGGTACAGCTCCCAGACCCGGCCGGGTACCTCGGCGTCGTGGGTGTCGATGAGGTGCGTCCCGTAGTCGGTGTGCCCGGCCAGGTGCATCTGTGTCACCCGGTGGTGCGGCAGGGACGTGAGGTACGTCTCCGGGTCGAAGCCGTGGTTGACGGCGGAGACCTGGACGTTGTTGACGTCCAGCAGCAGACCGCAGTCGGCCTCCTCCGCCAGCCGGCCCAGGAACTCCCACTCGGTGAGGGTCGACGCGCGGAACTCGACGTAGCTGCTGGGGTTCTCCAGGACGAGCGGGCGCTCCAGGGCGTCCTGGACCGTGCGGGCGCGCCGTACGACGTGTGCCAGCGCCTCCTCGGTGAAGGGGATCGGCAGCAGGTCGTGGGTGTGTACACCGAGCACGCCGGTCCAGCACACGTGGTCCGACACCCAAGGGGTGTCCACCGCGTCCGCCAGTCGCTTCAGCCGGCTCAGGTAGTCGCGGTCGAGCGGGTCGGTGCTGCCGATCGACAGCGACACCCCGTGCAGGACGATCGGGTAGTGCTCGGCGATCTCGTCCAGGACGCGGCGGCGGTCGGAGCGGGGGTCGAGGTAGTTCTCGGAGATGATCTCGAAGAAGTCGACAGGCGGCCGGTGCGCGCGGACATAGGGGATGTGCGGCCCGCGGAGGCCGAGCCCGAACCCGAGGTGCGGGGCCGTGCCACCGGTCCGTACCACCGTTCCGGCCGCCTCCCGCGGCGCTATGACGTCTCCTCGGGCGCCAGGACCGTCACGTGGAAGTCGCACGTCGCCGTGTCGGCCGGGGGCGGGGCGGGGGTACTGGCGGTGACGGTCACCCACTGGTCCGCGGGGCTGGTGTGACCGGCGTAGAGCGGTGCGGCGGTGGCCACGCCCTTGTCGTCGGTCAGGACTTTGCAGGTGCTGCCCGGTTTCTGCCCCTCCGGCTTGAAGTACAGGACGGCCGACGCGTCCGCCGGAATGGTGAACGTGACCTGGACACCCGGAAGGTGCCTGCCCGCGCTGTTCCGCGCGATGGCCTGGAGGTCGGGGAAGCGTACGTCCGCGTGGCAGCGGGGGTTGTCGCCCGACGAGCGGAACAGGCTGGCCGCCTTGTCGGAAGCACCGGGCCGCGGGGCCACGAGGCGGTCGTACTCGGGGAAGTAGGTGTCGTGGACGCCCTGCCCGGGTGCCGGGCCGAACGCCTTGCCCGCCGCGTACATCCTGGCCTCGAAGAGGTGGCGCGCCTGCTGCCAGACGCTCCTGCCCTTCAGCGGGCCGCCGGAGAAGACCCGGCTCTCGTTGATGGGGCTGGCGCAGCTGCCGTTGTACCGGCACGCCTGTTCGCCCGGGTGGAACTGTTCGAAGTCGTCTCCCGCGTACCCGCATCCGCCCTGACCGCGGCAGGCTCCCTCGCCGTGGCACACGTGCTGCACCGTGGCGCACTCGCCCGTGCCGGCCATGGTGGCGTTCCCGCTGACGTCCTGGCCCGCACAGGAGTTGAGGCCCATGCAGACATGGAGCTCCTCGTCCTTGCCCGGCCGGCCGCAGGAGTTCTTCTCGGCGGACGGTCGCGGTCCGGCAGCCGGCTGCCGCCCGGTCCGAGGGGTCTTCTTCACCGCCATGGTGTCCTCCCCTCCTATGCCTTGGTCTTGGGCGCGAAGGCTCGGGCGATCTGTCCGTTGACCTGGATCGGGTGCCCGCTCTCCATGTCACCGGTGTTGTCCGGCACGGTGAACTCGTCGATGGCGCCCTTCTGGAACAGCAGACACATGCTGGAGCCGCCGTAGTTGAAGTAGCCCAGCTGGTCGCCCTTGGTGACGTGGTCGCCGGGGCGCACCGTCAGCGTGACGGAGGAGATCTCCGTCATGCCGAGGGGCATGACGCACACCGTGCCGATGGGCGCGGGGCTCTCGATGAACACCAGCCCCCGGGTGTTGACCGAGGCCCCGTAGACCTGGGACTCCGTCCCGGAGCTGGGCTCCCACACGCCCTCCAGCTCGGTGAACATGAGGGCCTCGACCACGCGGGCGCTGCGGACGATGCCGGTGACGGGCGCGTGCCAGCGGTGGTAGTCGGCGCCGGAGAGGAAGGACTGGAAGACGTCACCACCGATGAACGAGTCGGTGAGGTCGCTGCCGTCGAGCATGTCGTGGAGGGAGTATTTCTGGCCCTTGGCCCAGAAGTCGTCGCTGCGCTGGATGTTCCTGCGGATCCGCACGACCCGGCCGTCGTTGGCCGCGACGACGACGCGGGCGTCGCCCTCGCCGCCGATCGGGCGCTCCCCCTCCCTGAGCCCGCGGTGGAAGAACGTGTTGTAGGAGGCGAACCCACCGTGGGGGGCGAGCCAGTCGATCTGGAACTGGTCGAGCTTGAACTCGTCCTTGGCGGCCTGCGACAGCCAGCCGTGTTCCTCCTCGTTCAGGACGTCCCGGCTGTCGGGGCTGTCCAGGTGCGCGCACCACTCGCGCAGGATGCCCAGCAGCGCCCGGTTGAACTCCTTGTCGCGGAACACCGCGTAGCCGGGCTCCGTCATCATCATGTAGCAGAACAGGGACGACAGGGGGAAGAAGTTCCGGTCGGGGTCGCCCTTCGGGTAGTACCTGGGGGTGCTGGTGACGATACAGTCCAGGTGGTCGAGCAGATCCGGGATGTTCCGCACCGTGTCCTTGGCGTCGGCGTTGACGACGCGGGCGTCGGCGATCATCCGGCTCACGTACATGCGGATGATGCCGTCCCGCTCGATCAGCCGCTGGAGGTCGTCGACGGACCGGCGCCGGACGATGGCGTCGCGGGAGCGCTTCTCGTGGACGTCCCGGCTGAACTGCTCCAGCCACGCGTCCAGTGCCGCGCGGTTCTTCGGCAGGTAGCCGGCGGCGCGGCCGAACGAGTTCTGGTAGCGCGCTTCGATGTGCTGCGCGGTACGGACCTGATGGGTGGGCAGGGTCATGAGGGTCCCCTCCTTCGAACGAGGGGCTCAGGTTCCCGGACGCCGCCGAGACCGCTCAACACCCCCCTCAGGGCATGACGCCGGGAACAGGACCCGGATCGGTGGCGCGAACTGTGTGTCGGGATACGGCGGTTCCGAAAGGGCCGCTCCTCTTCCGCCTGTTCAGTGCGGCTGTTCGGCGCGGCGCCGATGGGCGGTCGGCGGGCGACACGCAGGACTTGAAGACACTTCGTCCCCTGAAGCTTGGCCTGTAAGTCGCCGCCGGTCGCGCCCCCGTGAGCGGCCTGTCGCCCCGCGCGGGCCCGGGTGCCCGAGATGGCCGGGTGCGTACCCGATACCACCACACTCACGCGGCTGCACCCCCGTACCAGCCGCGTGAGTGTGCGGCGCGACGGGCGGTGGATGGTACCGCCCGCGCGGGCCAAATGGCCGGAGTATCCGGAACGTTACCTAGCGGACCTAAACCCGTCAAGGCATCCGCTATAGCGGATAACGAAATCGCCGGACCGCACGCGGCACCCTCAACAGCCTCCCCACTGGCCGAAGTTCCTCGTCGGGCGCGCCGGGCGCGACGCGTACCGGGGTGTCACCGCGAGATCGTCCCGTGACGGACCCCGCCCTGCCCGACCCGTGTCACTTCCGGCTCGCGCGGCTCCGCTGCCGCGCGCCCTCCTGGATGGCGTGGCCGGCCACCGCATGGCCCGCGCCACGTCCCTCCGCGCGGGCCACGATCAGACCGCCGAGGGTCCGGATCGCGACCTCGGTGGAGTCGTCGACCGCGTCCCGGCCGATGGCGGCGGAGACCGTACCGGTGTCGTCGAAGACGACGCGTGACCGCGGCAGGTCCTCGTGCACGAAAACCCGTCGCAGACAGGCGATGAGGTCGGTGACCCGGAGGCTGGCCAGGCGGCCGGTCTCGCCCGGGTCGCCGGTCACGACGACGAACGTCAGCTTGTCGCCCGGCCGCGCCGAGCGCATCGCCTCCTCGGCCGCGGACAGGCGTCCGACGCCCAGTACGACCACCACGCCGTCGTCGTCGAGACCGATCCGACCGCCGGTGATCTCGTCGTGGAGTTCGCCGGGGGCCGTCCACGCGTCCCGCGTCGGCCGGGCAGGACCGACGAAGGGCAGGTGGGGCGGGTCCGCGTCGTCGACGACGGGAACGCCGGCCAGGTGCTCGGCGGCGCGGGCCAGATCAAAGGGGTCGCCGGCTCCGGGAGCGTGCTCGGCGAGGCTCGCCGCGCCGTGGAGCAGGGTCAGGGCCAGCTCGGCCCGTCGTACCGTCCCGGTGCGCAGCGCGGTGTGCGGTTCGAGTGCCTGGGCGAGCAGCAGAGCCTCGAACCGGAGGAGTTCGCCCATGGCCGTCCGGGCGGGGCCGGTGTCGAGGACCCCGGTCAGCGAGCGCAGCCGGAGATGGCCGCTGCCCGGGGTGTCGGCGGCGAAGGGCAGGCGTTCGAGCCAGAGCCGGGCGAAGACGCCGAGCGCCTGTCCGGCGGTGCCCGGTGACGTCGGCGGCGGTTCGGCGGCGGCCCGGGCCTGTTCGGCGTCGTCGGCCAGCACCGCGAGGTAGAGCGCGCGCTTGCCGGTGAAGTTGGAGTAGACCGCGCCCCTGGTCAGTTCGGCGCGCTCGGCGATCCGGTCGACCTTGGCCTCGGCGTATCCGTACTCGGCGAACTCCTTCCGGGCCGCGACCAGCACGGCCGCGCGTGTCCGCTCCTGCTGCTGAGCGCGGGTCAACCTCGCCATCCCTGGCCCCTTTCACTTCCGCCGTGTCATAGTACAGACGGCATCCAGATGATGACGTCATCGGAATGCTGTGGGCATCGGAATGGAGGCATGGACATGTACGGGCAAAGGGTTCGAGCTTCCGTCCACTCGCGCTCCGCGCCTACGGCCCGCCCCGCCCGGAGTGACGATGCCGTCCGCTCCTCCCACCAGAAGGGCAAGACGTGAACCGGCCCCGAACCCCTGCCACGGACACCGGCCTGCTGGTGCTGCACGCCCTGCGCTGCGCCGGCGCCGCCGGCCTCACCCGCCTCCACCTGGTCACAGGGCTCGACGAGTCCGACGTCGAGTCCGAGCTCATCGACCTCGGCGCCGCCGGATTCGTCACACGGAGGTCCGGCGACTTCCCCGGCTGGAGCCTCACGGGCGCGGGCCGCGCCGCCGGCGCCGAGCGGATCGCCGGCGAGCTGGCGTCCGCCGGTGCCCGCAAGGCCGTGGCGGCGGCGTACGGCCGGTTCCTCGTGCTCAACCCGGAGCTGCTCGACCTCTGCACCGCGTGGCAGCTCCGCACCGTCGACGGCGTCCTGGGCGCCAACGACCACCGCGACCCCGCCTACGACGCCCAGGTCCTCGACCGGTTCACCGATCTCGACCGCCGCGCCACCCCCGTGTGCGCCGAACTGGCCGCCGCGCTCCCCCGGTTCGGCCGGTACCGCGTCCGCCTCGCCGAAGCCCTCGGCCGCGCCGCCTCCGGCCGGCTGGAGTACGTGGCCGACAGCACCGCGTCGTACCACACCGTGTGGGCGGAGCTGCACGAAGACCTCCTCACCACGCTCGGGATGCCGCGATGAGATGGATCCGTACGATCTCCGCCCAGGCCGAGGAGACGGCGGAGACGCTGGGCGGCAAGGCGCACGGCCTCGTCCTCCTGCACCGCCTCGGGCTGCGGGTGCCGCCCGGGTTCGTCGCCACCACCGAGGCGTGCCGCGCCTTCCTCCGGGACGGACGCCGTCCCGACGGGTTCGACGACGAACTCGCGGCGGCCGTCGCCGGCCTGGAGCGCTCCACCGGGCGCGTCCTCGGCGGTCCGCGCAGGCCGCTGGCGGTGTCGGTCCGCTCGGGGGCCGGTGTGCCGATGCCCGGCATGATGAGCACGGTCCTCGGCCTCGGCCTCACGACCGAGGCCACCGAGGGCCTGGCCGCCGAGACGGGCGACCGGTCGTTCGCCCTGGACTCGCGGCTCCGCTTCCTGTCGAGCTTCGCCTCCGCGGTCACGCACGCGGACGTGGACGGCGCGGCGGCCGCCCACGCGGGGGACCCCGCCGCCGCGGCGAAGGCGGTCGAGGACCTCGTACGGGAGCACTGCGGCCGGCCGGTCCCCGACGACGTGACCCGTCAGCTGGAGTGGGCGGTGGAGGCGGTGTTCTCGTCGTGGGACACGCCCCGCGCGCGGACGTACCGCACGCTGAACGCCATCCCGCACGACCTCGGCACCGCGGTGATCGTCCAGCGGATGGTGTTCGGGAACCGCGACGCCCGCAGCGGCACCGGCGTCGCCTTCAGCCGCGACCCCAACACCGGCGCGAACACCCCGTACGGCGAGGTCCTGTTCGGTCATCAGGGAGAGGACGTCGTCTCCGGCAGGTCGGCGACCCGGCCGCTGGGCGAGCTCGCCGAGCGGGAGCCGGGTGTGTGGGCGGAGCTGCTCGACGCGTCGCGCCGGATCGAGGGGTACTACCGCGACGCCTGCTACGTCGAGTTCACGTTCGAGGCCGGCGAGCTGTGGATCCTCCAGGTCCGGCCGGGCCGGTTCGTCGGCGGTGCCGCCGTCCGTGTGGCCACCGAACTCGTCGACGAGCGGGTCATCGAACGTCACGAAGCGCTGCTCAGGGTCTCGCCGCAGCACCTCCGGCACGTCCGCACGCCGCGCATCGCGCCGTCCGAGGGGAACGACGTCCTCGCCCGGGGGATCGGTGCCTGTCCCGGCGTCGCGGTCGGCCGGATGGTCACCACGCCGGAAGGTGCCATGCGCATGGCCCGGGACGCCCCGGTCGTCCTTGTGCGGCCGGAGACTTCCCCGAACGACATGCACGGCCTCGCCGCCGCCACCGGGATCGTCACCGCGCGGGGCGGGCCGGCCAGCCACGCCGCGGTCGTCGCACGCGCCATGGGCAAGCCCGCGGTCGTAGGCGCCGCCGGCCTCGTCGTCGACGCGGCCAGCGGCTCCGTGACGGCCGGTGGCCGCACCGTCGGCGACGGCACCCTCGTCACCATCGACGGGACCAGCGGCGAGGTCGTCCTCGGCGCCCCCTCCGTCGTCACGAACGCGGCCGACGAGCACCTGCACCGGCTGCTCGCCTGGGCGGACGACGTCTCGGGCGACCGCTCCGCACGCGACGAGGCCCGGCGACTCGACGCGGCCCATGCAGCGCTGCGCCGGCGCTGACCGGCGCCCGACCGTTCCGAGATCGACTGATCACCGGCCCGACCTGCGAGGAGATCGGCCATGGCGACCCGTCATGTGTACCTGGTACGGCACGGAGCGGCGGACCCGTTCGGCGAACTGACCGACGTCGGGCGGCAGCAGTCGGACCTGATCGGGCAGCGCCTGGCCGGCCTTCCGATCGACGTGGTGTGGCACTCGCCCCTGCCCAGGGCGGTGCGATCCGCGGGGATCATCGGCGCCCACCTGCCGGAGGCCGCCGTACGGGAGTCGCCCGAGCTGATCGACCACGTACCGTACGTACCGGAACAGGCGCCGCCGGACTGGGCGCCGTTCTTCGACGGGTACGGCGCCGAGGAGAAGGCGGAGGCGGAACGCCGTTCCTCCGCCCTGACCGCCAGGTTCGCGCGGCCCGCCGACACCGAGACGCACGAGGTCCTGGTCACCCACGCCTACCAGGTGGCCTGGCTGGTCCGGGACGCCCTCGACGCGCCTCCCGTGCGCCGGCTCGGTCTGAACTGCGGGAACACGGCGCTGACGGTCGTCGAGTACCGCGACGGTCCGGCGCCGGCGGTGCTGCTCTACAACGACATGGGGCACCTCCCGGCCGGTCTGCGGTGGACGGGGTTCGGGGCGGGCGTACGGCCGTGAGGCGGAGGTCGGCCCTACGCCGCCGCCCTCACCGCAGGTCGTTCACGCCCGTCCGCTCACCGCGCCGGACGTGGGCGGGTGACGTCCTGCGTCCGCGGCGGGAGGATCTCTTCCAGGAACGGGACGATCGCGTCGACGAAGTGCTCGTTCCGGTCCCCGGCCACCATGTGCCCCGCGCCGGCCACATCGACCCGCCGCGCGCGGGGAACCCTGTCGCAGAACTGCTCGGCGACGTCTTCGCGCACCACGTCGCTCATCCCACCGCGGACGAGCAGGATCGGCGCGTCGGCGTGGCGTGCGGCGTGGAGGAGGCGCTCCGCCATGCCGGGCGGGTCCGTGCGGTGCTCGAAGCTGTCCAGTATCCGGGGGTCCCAGTGCCAGACCCAGCGATCGCCGCGGCGTCGCAGGTTGTTCCGCATCCGTGTCGCCTCGGGGTCGTCCGGACGTGTGCGATGCGGCAGGTAGGCGGACACCGCCGCGGCCGCCTCCCCCACACTGGCGAACCCGTCCGGTCGGCCGCGCATGAACTCGACGATGCGGCGGACCCCGCGGGGATCCGGTCGATGGGCGACGTCGACGAGCACGAGAGCGCGAACCGCCGTCTCAGGTGCCTCTCCGGCGGCGAGCAGCGCGCTCAGGCCGCCGAGCGAGGCACCGATGAGCACCGGCCGGTCGTCGAGTGCGGCGGCGATCGCCCGGACGTCGTCGGCGAACAGGCCGAGGGCGTAGTCACCGTCGGCCGACCATGCGCTGGTGCCGTGCCCGCGCAGGTCCGGGGCGACGACCCGCCATCCCAGCGCGGCCAGTCGAGGGCCGGTCCGGCCCCAGGCGTGTCGCGTCTGGCCGCCGCCGTGCAGCAGGACGAGAGGGGGTGAGGACGCCTCGCCCCACACATCCGCCGTGAGCAGGGTCCCGTCGCGGCCCACGAAGCGCCGGGGCCGTGGCAGCGCGTCGGCCGTCATCCCGCGCCTCGCGTCCGCAGCGGTGCCAGCAGCTCGTCACGGTGGGGATCCGCGGCCACCGCGGCGAGGGCGACGTCCAGCGCGAACAGCGCACGCGCGAGGAACCGGTCGTCGTCGATCAGTGCGGCGACCCACTGGTGCAGCGCGCCCACGCACGCTGTCGCGACACCGGCGGCCAGCGCGTCGGTGTCGATGTCCGCACGCAGGAGACCCCGCGTCCGTGCCTCCGCCATCGCCCGGCGGAGCTGGGTGAGCGGGCTGCGGACGAGTACGAGGCCGCTGTCCTCCCACTCACGCACCATGCGACGCGAGACGACCGGATCGCCCACGAACAGCAGGACGGTCGACTTGACGACCTCCCGCGGGTCGCCTGCTTCCAGCGCCGCCAGACGGTGCTCGAGTTCGTCCATGAACCCGACGGCGAGCGCCTCCCAGATCTTGTCGCGCGGTCCGATCAGGTTGTACACGGTGGCCGGGGCGACCTGCGCCCGCTCGGCGATCCGCTCGGTACTGATCACCGATTCCGGGCTCTCCCGCAGGAGTTCGCGCGTCGCGTCGAGGATCCGGGTCCGCCGCCGGGCCTTGTGCTGTTCACGCAGGCCCCCTTCGACCGTCTGCATGCGTACACCCCTCAGCCAGACTTTAGAGAGCTCTCTAAAATTAGAGATGCCTCTGCACAGGGTCAAGAGGTGGGGCAGCACGGGGGTCCCTGACCTGGTCAGGCACCCCGGTGACGGGGCGGGACCGGGGTATGTGAAGGTGGCCTCTGCTGAGCCGGCCATGGATATGGGGGTTGTCGTGAGCCAGGTGCTCTATAGCGAGCGGTCATGGAATCCGCTGGCACGGACCGTGGAGCTGACCGAGGACCGGCTGCGGAAGGGCGGCGTGACCACGCCGCTGAGCGAGCTGAACCTAGGCGCCATGGCCGAGGCGTTCCAGCGCTCGTGCTGGCTCGGGGGCGGCGGGGCGGAGCGCCCGCTGGACCGGCTCGATGACGGACCCGGGGTCGTCCCGGTGACCCGCGTCACCGGCACCACCACGCCGGTGAAGGTACGTCAGG
The DNA here is from genome assembly GCF_002192455.1 of Streptomyces albireticuli. NCBI lineage: Bacteria > Bacillati > Actinomycetota > Actinomycetes > Kitasatosporales > Streptomycetaceae > Streptomyces > Streptomyces albireticuli. The sequence continues at coordinate 7,836,275 of NZ_CP021744.1, read as the reverse complement.
CCGCCACGTTCGCCACCGAGCTGGGGCAGCTGGCGGTACGACAGTGCGGCGGACCGGAACAGGTGGCCGCCCTGGCGGCCCGGGCCCGGGCCGAGGACGTACCGCTGTGGATCGCGCGCCGGCACGCGCCGGGGCCGGCCGGCCCGGTCACCGTCGCCGTGGACCGGCGCTCGGTGCGCGTGGACGTCTGGGGGCCCGGCGCCCCCGTCGTGCGGATCCGGGCGCCGCACGGCTTCGCCCGCGACGCCTCCGAACCGTCCAAGGGCCTGCGGCTCACTGTCGGCGACATGACGGCGGAGCTCACCCTCAAGAAGAAACTGCGCAGGTCGAAGAGCTTCACGGAGGTGCGGCTGCCCGGGCGGCAGTGGGTGCTGCGGCGGGAGAACGTGGTGAGTTCCTGGCTGCTGCGCGACGACCAGCGTGTCGCCCTGCTGACGCGTCCCCCGCGCCGGCCGGTGCTCGAACCCGGCACGGTACTGCTGCCGCTGACCCCCGTGCGGTACGAGAGCCCCGACCCGCTGGACGCCGTCATGGCGCACGTCTTCGCCGTCGCCTTCGGACTCGGTGACACCACGGGCTACGCGCGGTTCCGGCCGGAGCGGCGCCCGGCGAACGGGGCCGAGCCGGTCGCCCCCGACGCGGGGTGGGACCGTCCCTGGTTCAGCAACCTCGGGAAGGGCGGCGAGGACAACGAACCCGGCGGCAGTGACGGCTGGGGCGCGGACGGCGGCGACAGCGGGGACTCCGGTGGGGGCGACGGCGGGGACAGCGGCGGGAGCAGTGACGGTGGTGGCGGCGACTGACGTGATCGAGCCGTGGACCTCGCCGGGTGGCCCGGCTCAGGAGATGTGGAGTTCCGTGCACGCCGGCCCGCGCTGCGTCTCGGCTTCGCATCTCTCCGGCTCGGACTCGTCCGGATTGACGGCCGAGATCGCCACCACCGATGTTCCGGCCGGCGGCGAGAGCGGGATGTCGATCTGCTGGGTGATCTCCCCTTGGTCGTCAGGTCTGAGCACACTCCAGTAGAGGTCTCCCGATTTCCCGGCGGGAGGGTTCTCGGGGCTCACGGACACCTCGATGTGTGACCACTTCTGTACGCCGTCGGCCCGCACCCCGAAGCGCAGTCGCATCTGGGAGCGAGGTCCGTCGAGCCTGACGTCCGTGATGGTCGGGCGGCCGTTCCCGCCCGCGGCCTGGGCAGCGCCGACCACGGCGATGCTCAGGGACGCCATGTAGAAGATGACGCCCAGGACGAGCACGCCCGTTTCCCACAGGACCCCGCGTCGCGTGGGGCGGATGAGCAGGGCGGAGATGCTACAGACGATGGAGATGATGGCGCAGAGGGAGGCCACGTAGATGGGCCACGACCGGTTGTTGAGCGCGACGAACACGAACTTGCTGTTGAGCCCGAGCGTGGTCATGATGCCGGCCACCGCGACGAGGGCACCGGCCAGGATCTTGGCCACGTCGTCCAGGCGCTTTCCCAGCGTGGCCTGAACCTCCCCGGTGACCGGAGGCGGAGATTCTGCTGGTTTCGAAGGCTCTCTCGCACCGCCCATTGCGCTTCCCGATCGTCGAGCCCTGACGGGCAGGAGAATTGCTGGTCAACGTCAGGTTCGCACCCAGCCCAGGGGAGGCCGGAGATTGCGGCTGCGGGAAGCGGGCCCGGCTACGGGCCTTCCCTCGGTCGGCCCAGACCGCGACGCCCGGTCGGCCCAGGCGGTGTCCGACGGGCATGCTGTTCCGCACCGTCCGTCGCAGAAGAATCGAAAGAGGCTGCGACGCGTCCTCCGTCCCGGCAATGCGATTCGCGGCCCGTCCCATCCCGGCCCGGGCTGGGCGACGATAGTTCCATATGGTTGCGGAAACCGCCGGGCGACGGCGTCTCCCCGGAATGACCCCCGCGTGGGCCGTGTTGCGTGTGCTCCTGGTCGTAATCCGCCCCCGGGGCTGGCGCCTGACCGGCTTCCGTCTCGTCACCGCCGACAAGCACTACACCACCACCTACGGCGACAAGTCCCTCGAACACGGCAGTACTTACAACCGGGTCCGTATCCAGGTCGAACTCGAACGCTCCGACCCCACCGCCTTCTGGAAGCTCACCACCCCGCTCTACCTGGCCGTGCTCATCGCCACCTCCACCTTCCTCGTCTCCTCCCACCGCGAGGAGCTGGCGACCGCCGAGCGTCTGGAGGGGCTGCACAGCCGGCTCGGGGTCCTCGGCGGAGGACTGTTCGTCGTCGTGCTCAACATGCAGCAGGCGGACACGGTGATCACCAGCGCCGTGGGGCTGACCCTCATCGACCGGCTCCATCTGACCACCCTCGTCTTCCTCCTCCTGGCCGTGGCCGGCACCGTCCTCTCCTGGCGCTGGACCACCCGGGGAGGCAGCATCGTCCGCGCGGAACGGGTGAGCCACCGCGGCGCCTGGGCGGGGCTCGCCGCGTACGCGCTGGCCTGTGGCGGACTGGTGCTCCTGGCCGCCTGGAGATGACCGTGGGGGTTGGACGGAGGGCGCACGGGAAGGCTGCCGCTGCCCGCTGTCCATCGTGAGTGGAGGGGAATGCCGTGGTGCGCAAGGGTTCACGTACGACCGCCCAGAAGGGGCATCCGTTCGGCCGACGGCCCACCGGCGGGCTGGCCGACGTGTTGTGGGACTGGTCGAAGTCCGGCACCCGGAACGCCGCCCGCAACCGGCTGTTACGTCGGCTGCCCGGCGTCGGCTCCGCCGCGGCGTACCGGTTCGGCCTGGTCGAACGGCCGCACTACGCCTACGGCGTGCGCCGGGCCACCGAGCTGGCCGCGCGGCTGGGGCATCCCGGTGTCACGGTGGTGGAGTTCGGGGTGGCCGGTGGCAACGGGTTGCTGGCCCTCGCGGAGCACGCCCGGTACTACGCCGCCGCCACGGGCGTGGTGGTGCGCGTGGCCGGCTTCGACAGCGGCGCGGGGATGCCCGCCGCCAAGGACCCCCGGGATCTGCCCTACTTGTTCGGTCCCGGCTTCTACACCATGGACCACGAGCGGTTACGTGCCCGCCTGGGCGCGGCCGAGCTGGTGATCGGCGATCTCGCCGAGACGCTGCCCGGCTACCTCGACAGCCACGCGGACCTGTTACGCGATCACCCCGTCGGCTTCGTCGGCCTCGACCTGGACTACTGCTCCTCCACGGCGACCGCCCTGGACCTCTTCCGCGGCCCGGCCCACGACCACCTGCTGCCCCGGGTCACCTGTTACCTCGACGACCTGCCGGGAACCGTCGAGCGGATCGGCGAGGCCGCCGCGGTCGCCGATTTCAACGCCGCCCACCCGGACAGACCGACCGGCCGGGTCCTGGGCCTGCGCGCGTTCACGCCTTTCGACCCGCCGTGGGCCGACCAGATCTATGTCCACCACCGCCTGGACCACCCTGACTACGCCCGCTTGGAGATCGGCGCCACCGGGGACCAGCTTCCCCTGGAGCGCTGACGCCTCCCGGCGCGGGTGTACCGCGTGAGCCACTCGCCGCCCCCTCGAAACCGCACCCACCAGGCTGACCGCCCGGCAGTCGACCCGTGTGATCCAATATGCGGATGACTGACTTAAGCGCGTCTCTGGGGCCGCTGGAGCGGGTGGACAGCCGCTGGGTGGTGGGCGATTGCCGACCGGGCGGCACCTGGGTGGAGTTCCGCGCCGACGGGCTGTACCAGCACGCGCGGAACTCCGAGGGGGAGCTGATTCCCTGGTCCAGGGTCATGCTGGCCACCCGCGTCACGCTGGGTGCGAAGTACCCGAGGGACTCGTACGGCGGATGGGCGCTGCTGGACGGTTTGCCGGGCCCCTGGCGGGGACGCGGTCGCGGCTATCTGCATCTCACGCTGCGCCACCCGTACGAGGACCGGCTGGCCGCCTTCGACCGCCATCCCCGCAGGTACAGGTCCATCGAATTCCTGTTGCTGGAGGAGCTGCTCACGCAGGCCGCCGACGCGGGCGAGGCGCACAGGCTCGGCGACCCGGACTGGCTGGGCCGCGCGGTCGAGCGGCTGGCGCGGCAGCGGCCCAAGACGATCCGTGGGATACGCCAGGCGGTGACGGAGGCCCGCCAGGGTGTGCCTGCCGCACTCGCCGGTACCGGCGAGTGCGGCTGAGCGGGGCCCGACGGGGCCGGGGGCTCCGCCTGCCGCCGCCTCCGTCATCCGCGCACCAGCTGGACGAGGCCCGCCAGGCCGACGCCCACCACGATGACGCGCAGCGCGGTGGCCGAGAGCCCACGCCCTACGCGGGCGCCGATCTGTCCGCCGGCCGTCGCGCCGGTCGCGAGCAGCAGGACCGCGGTCCAGTCGACGTGAGCGGTGCAGGAGAAGACGATCGCCGAGACGGTGTTGTCGACTGCCTGGAGCGTGTTCTTCAATCCGTTGACCTGCTGCAACGGCTCGCGCATGAGGATGCTCATGCACGCGAACAGCAGGACTCCCTGGCCGGCTCCGAAGTAGCCGCCGTACACGCTGGTGAGGAGTACCGCGACCGTCAGCGGGACGGCCGCGCGGGCCGACGGGGCGGCCTTCCGGGCCAGGAGCGCCCGGTTCAGCCGTGGCTGGAGCGCCGCCAGGAGTACGGCGAGGCCGATCAGCGCCGGTGCGACGGCCCGGAACACGATGGAGGGCAGCACGAGCAGCAGCAGCGCGCCGGCGACCGCGCCGAGGCCGGCCGCCGCTCCCAGGACGAGGGTCCGGCGGAGCGGTGGCGGCACCTGGTCGCGGTAGCCGACGGCTCCGCTGAGCGAGCCGGGGGCCAGGCCGATGTTGTTGACCACGTTCGCGGTGACCGGGGGCAGCCCGGCCGCCAGCAGCGCAGGGAAGGTGATGAGCGTTCCGGAGCCCACCACCGTGTTCATGACGCCCGCCGCCAGCCCGGCCAGGACGAGCAGGAGGTCCTGCCCCGCGGTCATTTCCGCTCGTGCGGGGAGAAGTAGAAGCGCCGCTCCTTGTGGAACCTGATCCTGGACTCCAGCTGCTGCCACGGTACGTAGGCGGTGATGAGGTGGCGGACGCCGGTGCGAGGGTCGAAGGCGTTCCGGCCGTGCAGGATCCGGTCGTTGCGGAACACCGCGCACTCGCCGCCGGCGAAGCGGTGGGCCCAGCGGTAGCGGTCCTCGCCCAGCTGGCGGACCAGTCCGTGGTACGCGCGGTAGAACTCGCCGCAGAGTTCGGGCTCAATGTCCCAGGCCCAGGCGTGGGAGTGGCCCAGGTGGATCGCCTTGACCGCGCCGCGGGCGTCGAGCGTGACGACGGGGCGCCGGACGCGGTACAGGTAGCGCCATGAGGTGTAGACCTGCTCGAACTCCACGGGTGTGGAGACCAGCAGGTCGAACCAGTGGGGGTGGTCCCGCCGGAAGTCGTCCAGCGCCTTGAAGCCGTCGACCAGGAAGAACTCGCCTCCTGTGGCCCGGTTCTCCGCGTAGTAGCAGAACTGGGTCAGCGGGCCCGTCACCTTGTACGGGTAGTCGGTGTGGGCCGGCAGCGCGCTCTCCGTCTCGGCGAGGTCCTCGGCGCCCGGCACCGCTTTGACGTCCGCCTGCCGGCCGTACTCGGTGTGGAAGACCGGGGCGAGCCCGGTCAGCAGCCGCTCCAGCCCGTGCGGTGTGAGGCCGGTCAGCAGCGCGAATCCGACGGACCGGAGGTCGTCGAGCCATGGGCCGCCGTCGGGGCCGCAGGCGTCCGCCTCGTGCCACCGCACGCCCCGGGCGCGCAGGGTCCGCGCGTCCCAGCGGACGGTGTGGTCGAGGTCCTCCGCCCGCTGTTCTCCCGCGCTGTGCAGGAGCAGCCAGTCCAGCGGGTAGTGGCTGCGGTGCGCGGGCTGTTCGCTCCAGTCGACACGGAGTTCGTTCGCCTCGGTGTCCAGCTCGACGTGGGCGGCCACGGGGAGCTCCGGGCGGCTGCTGAGGTCGGAGACCTTCTGGAACGACTCGGGGTGACGGCACCGGGCGCACGGGCAGCTGTAGCGCAGCCAGGCCGGGTGGAACTTCCGTCCGGAGACGTCGATGAGGTGGGCGTCGTCCTTCGCCGGCAGCGTGGTCATGCCGTCGCCTCCCCGTACTTCTCGAATGCCAGGACCGACATGGGCGTGTCGTCGAACACGGTGATGGGGGTGCGGGACCTCAGCCGCAGCGGGAGGCCCTTGATCATCCGTTCGATCTCCGGCTCGCTGTCGAGGTAGTCGTCCCGGAAGGTGACCGCGAGGATCCCCCCTTCCCGGAGCTGGTCGGTGATGTGCGCGAGCGCCGGAGGGCGGGCGTGGCCGAAGGTGAACACTCCGCTCGCCACGGCCGCGTCGAACGAGGCTTTCGCCCACGGGAAGGGCTGCTCGATGTCGTGCCGTACCAGTTCGCGGTAGACGTGCTTGTGCGCCGCCTGCCGCAGCATGCCGTCGGACAGGTCGACAGCGGTGACGTCCCGGAACCCGTGGTCCGCCAGCGCCGTGCCGCACAGGCCGGTACCGGCGCCCACGTCCAGCACCCGGGCGCTCCGGTCGCCGAGCAGGTCGGCCAGGCGGGAGGCGGCGGTCCGCGGGCAGTCCTGGTAGGAGCCGGGAAGGTCTTCCTCGTAGGTCGCGGACCAGGCGTCGTACTTCTCCTGGAGCGTGAGGTCCCCGGAGGCCTCGTAGACCCATTCCAGCCGGTCGGTGACCTTGCTCGCCACGAAGGCGGACCAGCCCACGTCATGGGCGTCGATCGCGGACGTGACCTGCCGGTAGGCCGCGGTGTGCTCCGGGAAGGCGGCTTGGGCCCGTTCGGCCAGCAATTCGTAGCTCTTGCGCAGGTGCGGGGTGAGGTCGGAGCCGTCGAGGACCGCGAAGCCCCTCTCGCGTAACGCCCGCTCGTACTCCTGGTGGCTGGGCCCGGGTTCGAACATGAGGCGTTCGTACACCACGCGCCGCCCCGTGTCGGTCACCCGGGGTGTGGGGGTGACGAGGTCGTCCAGGACGAGCGTGCCGCCTTCGGCCAGGACCCGGTGGATCTCGTCCAGGGCCCGCTCCCGGTCCGGGACGTGGTACAGCGTCGCCTGGCTCCACACGTGGGTGAATGCGCCGTCGGCGAAGGGGAGCAGCGCGGCGGACGCCTTGCGGAACTCGACGTTCGGCAAGGCGCGGGCCCTGTCCCGGGCGTGGCCGACACGGACACCGCTGATGTCGATGCCGGTCACCCGGCAACCGGTCCTCCGGGCCAGGTAGGCGGCGGTGGTGCCGTTGCCGCAGCCGATGTCCAGGACGTACGAGCCGGGACCGATCCCGCTCCTGTCCAGCAGGAGGTCGGTCCATCGCCGGCTCGCTTCGGGGAACGCGTCCGGGTCCGTCTGGGACAGGTCGGAGAAATACCCCCAATGCAGCGATCCTGAGCTGTCCCAGAAAGACCGGTAGACGTCGTCCTCGTGATCGTAGAACGCTTCGACCTGCGCTTCCTGATGCTGATGTGGCTCGGGCATGGGCAGATCCCTCTGGTGATGGCGTGACGGCCGTGGGGTCCCGGCCGCGCCCGGCCGGGTACCCCGGTGCCGGAGTGCATGGGGTGTTGTTCTCGCCAAACGAGCCTCGCGCGCATGAGCTGTGCGCGAGGCGGCCCGGGGTGCGGAGATCCAGGTGATCCCGCCAGGGCTCCTCGCGCCCGGAACCGGGCCGGTCGGCCCCACCGGCAGGGACTCCTGGCCCTGGTCCTCCCGCCAGGTGGTGGAGGGACGATGGTTGCGGGCCCCTCCAACGGGCCCGCAACAGGTGGAAGGGAGTTTCCCGTGACCGCACCACTCACGATGGATGATTCGCGTGTGACGGAGCTGGTCCGTGACGCCGCCGCCGCTCCGTCCATGCACAACGCGCAGCCGTGGCGCTTCCGCTATGCGAGAAGCCGTCACGCTTTCCGGCTCCACGCCGACTTCGACCGCGTCATGCCGCACACGGACCCCGACGCCCGCGCGCTGCGCCTGGGGTGCGGTGCGGCCCTCTTCAACCTCCGTGTCGCCCTCGCGCACGCCGGCCGGCACGCGAAGGTCACGCTGCTGCCGGACGCCGGCGACCCCTCCCTGCTGGCGACCGTGGAGGTGACCGGAACCGGCGCCGAGGACATCGGGCCCGGACCGCTCCACCCGGCGATCGCGCGCCGCCGCACCAGCCGGCACCCCTTCGCGGAGACGGCCGTCCCCGAGCACCTGCGGGTGGCCCTGATCGACGCCGCCCACCGGGAGGGCGCCGTGCTGTCCTTCCCCGCCGGCTGGCACCTGGACTGGGTGCGGGAACTCGCCGACGAGGCCGAGGCCCGCAACCTCACCGACGGCGGCAGCGCGGCGGACCTGGCCCGCTGGACGCGGTTCGGTCCGGCGGAGGCCCGTACGGCCGCCGACGGGGTGCCGGAGTACGCCTTCGGGCCCCGCAAGCACGGCGGGAAGGCCCCCGTGCGCGACTTCGCGGGCGGAAGGCCGGCCGGCGGCCTCGCCACGGCTCCGTTCGAGGACGACCCGCACCTGGCACTGCTCACCACGGAAGGCGACCGGGCTCCGGACTGGGTACGGGCGGGCCAGGCCATGGAACGTGTCCTGCTCCTGGCCACCCTGAAGGGGCTGTCCACCTCGTTCGCCACGCAGGCTCTGGAATGGCCGGACCTGCGCTGGTCCCTGCGGGACCCCGGTTCGGGGACGGGCCACGTCCAGATGATCCTCCGCCTGGGATACGGCCCGGAGTGCCCCGCCACCCCTCGCCGCCCCGTTTCCGACGTCCTGGAGTTCGCGCCCTGAGTCCGGCCGCGGGCCCCACGGCCTGACATCCGCGGCCCCGCCGCCCTACCGAGCTGATCGTGTCCGCCCAGTCGGTGAACTCGCCGACGTGGTCACGGCCGTCGCCGCTCCGGCACGAGCCGCCGTTGAGCGCGCACCGGGCCCGGCGTCACTGCGGCCGGCTCTGCCTCCCGGCCCCGCTCCCGACCATCCTCACCGCCCGGGCGCCCCCGCGCGCAGCCCGTCCATGACGAGGTCCAGCAGCCGGGTGGCGCGCGGCTGCCAGTCCGACCGCGGGTCGATCTGCCAGAGGCCGGCGATGGCGAGGAGGAAGTCGTCCGGGGTCACGCCCGGGCGGATGGTGCCGGCCTCCTCGTTGGCGCGGAGCAGGAGGTCGGCCGCGGAGGTCACGGGGGCGTGGCCCGGCTTCGGCGGTCCTCCGGGGGTGCTGGTGGCCATGCGGATGGCGTCCGCCAGGCCGGCCTTGGTCATCGCGAACCGGGCGAGGCGGTCCATCCATTCGCGCAGGGCCCGGGCCGGCTCCCGCGTGCCGAGCAGGTGGGCGGCCGCGTCGGCGACCTGCCGCATCTCGTGGCGGTAGATCTCGAGGACGAGCGCCTCGCGGTTGGGGAAGTTGCGGTAGAACGTGCCCTGCCCGACGCCCGCCTTCTTGGCGATCGCGCTCAGCGGGGCGTCCGCGGAGCGCGTCAGCTCGGCCACCGCCGCTTCCAGGATGCGCTCGCGATTCCGCCTCGCGTCCGACCGCAGGGCCGCGCCCTTCTCCTCTTGCACTCGTCCTCCCGGCGGCACGTGCCCGAATCCCACCCTTGTTAAGCGGACAACTGTCCACTACGCTCCGCAGAGCGGACAGTTGTCCGCTTGTGCTCACCATAGCGGCGGATCCGGTCGGCCGGTGGCCCTTGACCCCGGCATGACGATCCGGGCCGTCGGCAGTGTTCCCGAACCCGTGCCGCCACGAACAGCACCACCCCCGCACGTTCCCGCGCGACGTCCCCCGTACGTCTCCTGATTCGTCCGCCTGCCGGTCCGTCCCCCCGCGACGCGCCCCGGACACGCGAAAGAAGGCTGACCATGGCCCCGGCCCCCTTACCGACGCACAGCTCCATCACCTTGCACATCAACGGCGACAAGCACACGCTGACCGTCGACCACCGCACCACCCTGCTCGACGCCCTGCGCGAGCGGCTCGGCCTGACCGGCACCAAGAAGGGCTGCGACCAAGGGCAGTGCGGCGCTTGCACCGTCCTGCTCGACGGCCGCCGGGCCGTGGCCTGCCTGCACCTCGCGGTGGCGGCCGAGGGGCAGGCCGTCACCACCGTCGAAGGGCTCGCCGACGAAGACCAGTTGCACCCGGCCCAGCAGGCCTTCCTCGACCTGGACGGCTACCAGTGCGGCTACTGCACCCCCGGGCAGATCTGCTCGGCCGTCGCGATGATCGAGGAGCACGCGGCGGGCTGGCCGAGCGCCGTCACCGACGACGTACGTCCCGAAGCGGGGCCGCCCCCGCTGACCCCCGAGGAGATACGGGAACGGATGAGCGGCAACCTGTGCCGCTGCGGCGCCTACGTGTCGATCGTCCAAGCGGTCGCCCGGGCGGCCGCGATCCGGGCGCGCACCACGGCCACCACGACGACCGCACAGAGCGAGAGGGCGCCCGCGTGAAGGAGTTCGCCTATCAGCGCGCGTCCGACGTCTCCGGCGCGCTCGCGCTGCTCGACGCCGATTCCCGCTTCCTCGGCGGCGGCACCAACCTCGTCGACCTGATGAAGGCCGGCGTCGAACGCCCCGCCCGCCTCGTCGACGTGCGCGCGCTGCCCTTGGACCGCGTCGAGCCGACCGCGGACGGCGGCCTGCGCGTCGGCGCCACCGTCACCAACAGCGACCTCGCCGCCCACCCCGAGGTCCGCCGCCGCTACCCGGCGCTGGCCCAGGCCGTACTGGCCGGCGCCTCCGGGCAGTTGCGCAACATGGCCACGGTGGGCGGGAACCTGCTCCAGCGCACCCGCTGCGGCTACTTCACCGACGTGACCCGGCCGTGCAACAAGCGCGACCCCGGCAGTGGTTGCCCCGCCGTCGAGGGCGAACACCACAACCACGCGATCCTGGGCGCCTCCGGCCACTGCGTGGCGGTCCACCCCTCGGACATGGCCGTGGCGCTGACCGCCTTCGACGCCGTCGTCTCGTACGAGACCGCCGACGGGCCGGGCACGCTGCCGCTCACCGGCCTCTACGTGCCCGTGGGCGACACGCCCCACGTGGAGACCGCCCTGCCCCAGGGAGCGCTGATCACCGGCGTCACCCTGCCACCCGCCCAGGTCGCCGCCCGCTCCCGCTACCGCAAGGTGCGCGAGCGCGCCTCGTACGCGTTCGCGATCGGCGCGGTCGCCGCCGCGCTCGACGTCCAGGACGGCGTGATACGCGACGCGCGCCTGGCCTTGGGGGCGGTGGCGTCCCGCCCCTGGCGGGCCCGGGCCGCCGAGCGGGCGCTGACCGGGGCACGCGCCGACGGCGAGACGTTCGCCGCCGCCGCGGACGCCGAACTGGCGGCCGCGGAGCCGCTGCCGCACAACGGATACAAGGTGGCACTGACCCGCAACCTCGTCGTGGCGGTGCTGACCGGACTCGCCGAGGAGGCCGCCCGATGACCACCGCCCCCACGGCGCGCGAAAGCTCCGTAGGCACCGCGCACACCCGGGTCGAAGGCCGCGACAAGGTCACCGGGGCGGCCCGCTACGCCGGCGAGGTGCCGTTCGCCGGCCTCGCGCACGGCTGGCTGGCACTGTCCACGATCGCGCGCGGCCGCATCCTCTCGGTGGAGACCGCCGGGGCCCTCGCGATGCCAGGAGTCCTCACCGTCCTCCACCACGGGAACGCCCCGCGGCTCGACACCGACTACATCGGCCTCCTGGGGGTACCGCCGGACCCGACCTGCGCCGTCTTCCAGCACGACCGGGTGCCGCACCTGGGATGGCCGGTGGCGCTGGTCGTCGCCGGGACGCCCGAGCAGGCCAGGGAGGCCGCCGAAGCGCTCGTCGTGTGCTACGAGGAGGAACCGCACGACATCGCGTTCACCGGCGAGCACCCGGACGCGTACCCCGTGGACGGCCACGTGCCGGCCGTGACCGGGAAGGGCGACCTGGAGGCCGAACTCGCGGCGTCCGACGCCGTCGTGGACGCGGAGTACACCACCCCCGAGGAGCACCACAACCCGATGGAGCCGCACGCGGCCACCGCCCGCTGGGAGGACGGCCGGCTCGAAGTGGTCGACTCCAACCAGGGTGCCACCTGGGTCGCGGGCGACCTCGCCAAGCTGTTCTCCCTCGACCCCGCGTCGGTGCGGGTACGGTCCGAGCACGTCGGCGGCGGGTTCGGGAGCAAGGGGATCCGCGCCCACCAGGTGGCCGCCGTGATGGCCTCGACCGCCCTCCGGCGGCCCGTCCGGGTCGTCATGACACGCCGCCAGATGTTCTCGCTCGCCGGCTACCGCAGCCCCACCGTCCAGCGGATCAGGCTCGGCGCCGACGCCGGCGGACGGCTGCGCGCGCTGGAACACCGCTCCGTGAGCCTCACCTCCACCGTGTTCGAGTTCGTCGAGCCGAGCGCCTCGGTGGCGCGGGTGATGTACGACGCGGCCGCCCATCACACGGCCAACCGCGTCGTACGGCTCGACGTGCCGACGCCGACGTGGATGCGCGCCCCGGGCGAGGCACCGGGCTCGTTCGCACTGGAGTCCGCGCTCGACGAACTCGCCGAGAAGTGCGGCATCGACCCGATCGAACTGCGCGCGCGCAACGAGCCCGAGCGGGGACCGGTGTCCGGGCTCCCCTTCAGCGGCCGCGGCCTGCTCGCCTGCTTCCGCGAGGGCGCCCGGAGGTTCGGCTGGGCGGACCGCGACCCCCGCCCCGGCCTGCGCCGCGAAGGGCGCTGGCTGCTCGGCACCGGCACGGCGGCGGCCTCCTTCCCCGCCGGGGCCGCGCCGTCCACCGCGGCCGTGACGGCGGAGGCGGACGGCACCTTCACCGTGCGGATCTCCGCGGCGGACATCGGGACCGGCGCGCGGACCGCGCTCACCCTGGTGGCCGCCGACGCGCTGGGGACCCGGCCGGACCGGGTGCGGGTACGGATCGGGGACAGCGACTTCGGGCCGGCGATGATCGCCGGAGGCTCGATGGGCACCCGCTCCTGGGCGTGGGCGGTCACGGCCGCGGCGGACGAGCTGCGCGAGCGGCTCACGCCGGGCACCCCCGTACCGCCGGAGGGCGTCACGGTACGGTCCGACACCACCGAGGCCATCGGCGCCCTCGCGCGGAAGGAACGTCACTCCTTCGGGGCGCAGTTCGCCGAGGTGGCCGTGGACGTGACCACCGGCGAGGTCCGTGTACGGCGCATGCTCGGCGTCTTCGCGCCGGGCCGGATCGTCAACCCCCTCACCGCCCGCGGCCAGTTCGTCGGCGGGATGGTCTGGGGCATCTCCATGGCCCTGCACGAGGAAGCCGTCCGGGACCCGGCCTCCGGCGGCCACTACGGCGCCGACCTCGCGGGATACCACGTCGCCACGCACGCCGACGTGCCGCACGTCGAGGCGGACTGGATCGAGGATCCGGACCCGGACGACCCGGTCGGGATCAAGGGCATCGGCGAGATCGGCATCGTGGGCGCCGCGGCGGCCGTCGCCAACGCGGTCTGGCACGCCACGGGCGTACGCCACCGGAGCCTGCCCATCCGGCCGGACCGCGTCCTGCTCGCGGGGGCACCGGGTACGTGACCTCGCCGAGGAATCGGGGCGCCGGGCCGAGCGGGGCCGGGACGTCGCCGTCGCCACCGCCGTGGCCGAGTGGCCGCACCGATACCTGCGCCGCACCGTGGTCCACGGGAGCACGGTGCTGTGCGTACTCACGCAGACGCCAGGTTCGGCGTACCCCTGCCGAGGGAGGCCCTGCGGACCCCGGCGGCTCCCGTAGGGTCGCCTCCAGGCCGAGATCATCCCCATGCCTCTTTACGGCTTATCCCTACCGGACCCGTGACGCCTGGGTCATGAACACTGCCCCGGCAATTCTCCGCGCCCGGTCAGGACATGATCCCTTTCCCGCGTCCGGCCCGCGCAATGCCGTGCGGCGGAGGTTCCCAACACCCCCGGGCCTCCCATTGATCGCTCGCAGAATGACCAAAACCGCTGCGCTGAAATCCATTCATCCGATGTCCGCACTGCTACAGTTTTCTTTCTGTACAACCTCCGGCTACCAGGCTCTGGCAGCGCCGGCTTCCTGTCTGGCCGTCCGGATCCGACCACGCCGGTGGTGAACGGGGGATCCGGCGCGGATCCGGTTTTTCCTGCGCCATGCCCGCTCCCGAGGCCCGCACGGACCGCAGTGCTCCGTCTCAGCACGTCAACAGGGCGATCCCCGTGGATGCTGACGCCTGCCCGAGGGGCGACGCCGCACGCTCGCGCACCGCCCCTCCCCCGGACTTCGGAGGAAATGCCCTTGTCCGTTCAGAAGCGCTCCCGCTCCATGCTCGCGCGCGGCCTGAGCATTCTGCGCTGCTTTCGGCCAGGCGAATCAGAGCTCCCGCTCTCCGAAATAGCCCGCCGGGCCGACATGCCCAAAGCGACCGCTCACCGGATCATCACGGAACTCCTCATGGAAGGCATGCTGGAGCGAGGCGAGAAAGGACTGCGGCTCGGCATCTCCCTTTTCATGATCGGCGCACGCGTTCCCCGGCAGCTCGAACTCCGCTGTCTGGCCTTTCCCTACGCCGAACAACTGCACCACCTCACACGCGGAAGCACTTTCGTTTTTATTTCCGACGCGCTCGGGCCCGACGCCGCGCTGGTCGACGCGGTACGCCGCGCGTACGGCGCCGGCGCCGAGCAGGAGACCCGGGCCTCGGCCCAGGCCGCGACCAAGGTCTTCCACGCCTTCGGCGCGTGCGCGACCCTCCCCTCCCGGGGCGCGCGGGTGACGGACGAGGAAGCCGCGCGGGCGCAGCACCAGGGGTTCGTGGCCGTCCGCAGCGTGACCGGGGCCGTCGGCATCGCGGCGCCGGTGCTGACGGCGTCGAACACGGCGGTGGGAGCGCTGGCCGTCGCCGGCCCGCACAGCCGGTTGCACGTGGTCAAGGCCGCCTCGCACCTGCGTGCCGCGTGCGCCGCCGTCTCGCGTGCCCTCCAGCGGACCCCGGAGCCGGTGCTCGTCCAGTGATCCTCGTGCGGCGCGGGCCGGGTGCCGGTGCGGCGGCCGCCGCGGCGCCCGGTCAGCTCCGCCGCGCCGAGAACAGGGCGGGCAGCAACCGCCCCGCCAGGTACTCCTCGCGGGCCGCCGTGAGGGTGTCCCGGATGAGGTCGGCCGGTTCGGTCCCGTAGATCCCGGCGACGCTGCCGCGGAAGATCCGCACGACCTTGAGCCGCTCGGCGAGCAGCGCCGCGGCCCACTCCGTCAGGTCGCGCCGCACCACGTCCGTGAAGCCCGCGCGGGCGAACTGGCGCAGGCGGTCGGCGAGGGCGGTGGTGAAGAAGACGTCCCGCGGATGGGTCGCGCGGAACGCGGCGGACGGCTCCCGGCCGCCGGGCGTCAGGCTGACCTCCTCGGTGAGGACCAGCAGTCCGCCGGGGCGCAGCAACCGCCCGGCCTCGCGCAGGACGTCGCCGGGCTCGGGGAAGTGCGGCATCGACCCCGTCACCAGGACGACGTCGAGCGCGGCGTCGGGCAGCGGGACGGCGGTGGCGGAGGCGCAGATCTCCGTCACCGCCTCGCGCCCCTGCGCGCGGCTGATGCGCCGGCTGACCGCGCAGTGCTCGGCGACGAGCTCGACGCCGTGGGCGCGCCGTACGGCGACGCCGCGGGCGGTGAGCCGGTCCACCGTGTACCGCAGCGCGCCGCCGAATCCGCTGCCCAGCTCGCACAGGTCCACGGCGGACCGGCCGGGGACGGGGGTGTACCCGGCGACGACGGCGTCGGCGGCGAGGTCGCAGCCCTGCGGGCCGAAGTGGCCCATCTGGTCGAGGCCGAGCAGGCCGGAGGGGCCCTCCTCGCCGGTGAACCCGACGATGGACCGCTCGGTGCGCTCCCAGTCGTGCAGCGCGGGGAACAGCCCCCGGTGGTAGCCGTACTGGACGTCGCGCTGCCCGTGCGTTCCGGTGTCCGTCACGGCGGGGCTCCTCTGTGCGTACGGTCCCGTGCTCTTCCCGGACCGGGCGGGGTGGCCCAGGACCGGCTCATGGCGTCGCCACCGGGGCCGGGGGGCGGAATTCGTCGGGCACCGCGGCGCAGACGAGGTCCAGGACGGCGAGCGCCTCCTCGGCCTCCTCGTCGGTGGCGACCAGCGGCGGGAGGAGCCGGATCGCCTCCGGCCGCCCCAGGCAGGGGGAGACCACGAGGCCGTTGCGCCCCAGTTCGGTCAGGACGTCGCCGGCCACGGCGGGGGTGGCGAACTCCAGGCCCCACAGCAGCCCCCGGCCGCGTACCTCCGTGATCAGGGCGGGGTGGCGCCGGGCGAGGCGGGCGAGGCCGGCGGCGAACAGCTCCGCCAGCCGCTCGCCGCGCGGGGCGAGTTCCTCGACCGCCGTGAGCGCGGCGACGCCGGCGGCGGCGCCGAGCGGATGTCCGGAGAAGGTCGTGGTGTGCACGAACGGATCGGCGTCCAGCGGTGCGTACAGCTCGGGCGTGGCCACGACGGCGGAGACCGGCTGCACACCGCCGCCCAGGGCCTTGCCGAGCAGCACCGCGTCGGGCCGTATCCCGGCGTCGGCGCTGACCGTCCGGGGCCCGCATCTGCGCAGTCCGGTCTGGATCTCGTCGGCGATCAGGAAGGCGCCGTGCCGGTGCGCGGCGTCCGCGAGCGCGCGCAGGAAACCGGGTTCCAGGGGCCGTACGCCGCCTTCGCCCTGCACCGGTTCGACGAGGACGGCGGCCACGTCGCCGGCCGCGAAGGCGCCGGGTATCGCGGACGCGTCCGCCGGTATGTGGGTGACGCCGCCGAGCAGCGGTTCGAGCGAAGTCCGGTAGCGCGCGTTCCAGGTCGCCGCGAGGGCGCCGAGCGACTTGCCGTGGTAGGCGCCCTCGACGGCGAGGACGCGGGTGCGGCCGGTGGCCAGGCGGGCCAGTTTGAGCGCCGCCTCGACGGCGTCGCAGCCGTTGAGTCCCAGCCACACCTTCGTCAGCCGGCCCTGGTCGGTCCAGGCCGTCAGCGCGCCCGCGAGATCGGTGGTCGCGCGGTTGCCCAGGACGCGGGTGGACACCGGCATCGTGTCCAGCTCCCGGCGTACCGCGGCGACGACGGCGGGGTGGCGCTGGCCGAGCAGGGTCACGGCGTAGCTTCCGAAGTCGAGGGCGCTGCGGCCGTCGGAGAGCCGCACGCGGGCGCCCTCGCCGCTCATCTCGATCGCGCCGGAGCCGTTCATGCCGTAGACGAGGGCCAGTTGGGACGAGAAGTGTCTGCGGGTCGCGTCGAACACGCTGCGGGCGGTCCCATGCCTTGCGGTCGCGGCCATGCGGGGCCGTCCTCTCCTCGTCCTCGTCCGGCGGGTCCGGTCCCGGGCCGCTCCCGGGCCACGGGTCGTACGAGTCGTCACGGGCGTCCGGTCAACTTGTAGTCCCCCGGCCGCCTCGGTGGGAAGTCGCGTTCCGGCTGCCGGAACGCTCGTTGGTCCCGGGCGGCGGCGCTTGAGAGGCTCGGCCGGGCAGCGGCATCGAAGGGGCCCGGAGAGCGTCGCGGCGCGGCCCCGGGGAGAGCCCGCCAACGCCGTCGCCGTCCGCGTCCGAAAGGTGCACCGACCGCATGGAGACCAGGTCAGCCAGTGCCGGCGCGTTCCCGGATTCCAGCACCCTGGAGAAGCGTCTCGATACGTTCCTGGAACAGCGCGGAGTCAGCAGGGAGGCGGTGCTCAAGGAGGCCGACCAGGGCATGGGGACACCGGCGCTCGCGGTGGCCGCCGGGTCGGTGCTCGCCGGTTTCGGCAACCACCGCAGCGATCTCGACCTGCTCGTCCTCGTGGAGAACGACAGGCTCACCCGCTTTCCCATCCAGTCCCACGAACACGGCACGCTGATCGACGTCGGCATCCGCCGGGCGAGCACCGTGCGCGACAGCACGGCCGAGCTGGCCGCCGGCGCGTGGCCCCGGTTCGCCACGGTCACCGAGGACGCCTGGAACCACCGGCGCCGTGCCCTGAACACCGCGAACCGGCTGGCGCTCGGACTGCCGCTGACCGCCTCGCCGCCGTGGGACGACTGGCACGCGCGGCTGCGCGGCCCGTGGCTGGCGGAGGCGGTGGAGCAGTGGTGGACCGTGGAGGCGCACCGGCTCGCGCAGGCCGCGCGCTGGCTGCTCGACGCCAGGCCCATGGCGGCGGCGGTCCGTGCCCGGGAGGCCGTGGTCGCCGCGCTCAACGCGCGGGCCGCGGTGGGCGGGGAGCTGTACTTCGCCGCGAAGTGGGTGGGCGAGAAGCTCAAGGCGCTCGGGGACACCGAGGGCCTGGCCCTGCTCCGCGACGCGCTGGCGCCACCGCTCGCGCCCCGCGAGCACGTCGCGCACCACCTCGCTGCCGTAGAGCGCCTGACCGGTGCCGCGGCGCCCCTGCACGCGGTCCTGCGCTGGTCCACCGGCGTCGGGGCGACCGTACTGGACGACCGTACGGTCGTGGACCGCTGGCAGCTGCGCGCTCTGGAGGTCCCCCGCCGGGACCTGCCGCCCGGGGACAGCGGCGCGGTCGTCTGGTCGGGCCCGGCCGGCGCCTTCCCTCCGGACGACCTGCTGACCCTGTTCGTCCACGACATGGTGTGGCTCGGCCTCGCACACCCCGACCCGGAGGTGCCGGCGTGACGCGCCCCAGCACACCCGCCACACCGCTCCAGGCCCCGGCGCCCCCGCCCGACCTGCGGCGGCTGCTCGCCTTCCGCGCCCACGGCGCGGCCCGTCTGCTGCTCGGCTGCCGGGCCCGCCTGGAGGACATCGAGGGCGCCGTGGGCGCGGGGCAGACCGAGGTCGCGGTCCTCATGGCCTACGACCTGGTGCAGCTCTCCCTGTCCGTACGCGGGCTGCGGACCGAGGGCGAGCTGGTCTACGGGCGCGACGAGGCCGGCTTCGACCCCTTCGCCGGGGTCCCGGCCGAGGAGGTCGCGGCCGGGCTGGCCCTCGCCGCCGAGGGCCGGGACGCCGTGGGCGGGCGCGGCGAGGAGTGGCTGGCGCGCCTGCGCGGCCACCTGCGGGACACCGAGGCGCTCCTGGGCTACGCCGAGCCGCTGCCCGACGTACGGTCCGGGAGCGGCCTGATGAAGGGCTTCAAGCTGGCCCGCACCTGGCAGCCGCTGCTGCTGCGGGTGGGCCTGCCCGACCTGCTGCCGGACGCCTGGACGCGCCGTGCCGACTGACCGGGGACCGCACGGGGCGCCGGCGCTGGCCCTGCGCGGAGTCACCAAGCGCTACGGCGGCACGACCGCCTTGGAGGATGTCGCCCTGCACCTCGCCGAGGGCGAGATCGTGGGCCTGCTCGGACACAACGGCGCGGGCAAGACGACCCTGATGTCCCTGGTCGCGGGGCTTCTGCGACCGGACGCCGGGGAGATCGAGGTACGCGGCGTCTCCCCCGTCCGCGACCCGCACCGGGCCCGCCGCGAACTGGGCCTGGCCCCCCAGGAACTGGGGGTCTACCCGCCGCTGACCGTGCGGCAGAACCTGCGGTTCTTCGCGGAGCTGGCCGGTCTGCGCGGCCGGGACGTCCGGCTGCGCACCGCGGAGGTGGCCGGACCGCTGGGCCTGACCGGCCTGCTCGACCGCCGCGTCGCCCGGCTCTCCGGCGGTGAACAGCGGCGCGTGCACACGGCGATGGCCCTGCTGCACCGGCCGAAGCTGCTCCTGCTCGACGAGCCCACCGCGGGCGTGGACGTGGAGACCCGGGCCCGGCTCATCGCGTTCGTCCGGGAGCTGGCCGCCGGGGGGACGGCCGTCTGCTACTCCACGCACTACCTCGCCGAGGTCGAGGCCCTCGACGCGAGCGTGGCCATCCTGGACCACGGCCGTATGATCGCGCGCGGCACGCTCCGGGAGCTGGTGCACCGCCACGGGGACAGCGCCGTGGAGCTGACCTTCTCCGGCGGCCCGCCTCCGCCGCGCCTCCCCTGGCCGGTGGCCCACGAGGCGGGTGTGCTGCGCGTCCGCGTCGAGCAGCCCCATCTGGCGGTGCCTCACGTGCTGTCGGCCCTGGGCGACTCCGCACGGCGGCTGGTCAACCTGCGGGTGGTGCAGCCCAGTCTGGAGACCGTCTTTCTCCGCCTGACCGGACGCCGGTACACGGACGGGCCGGACCCCGCGGGCGCTCCGGACGCCGCGGACCCGGCGCGGGACGCACCGGGAACGGACGGGGACGAGCGGGCCGGGGAACCCGGCGGCGGCCCGGTGCCGTCCGGGGAACGGACCATCGAGGCGGGGCGCCATGGGTGACGGCTCACCGGGCCGGATCGCCGCGCTCGTCCGGCAGGACGCCAGACTGCTGGTGCGCGATCCCTCGCCGCTGATCGTGCGTACGGTCATGCCGCTGCTCATCATGAGCTTCATGCAGCCGCTGTTCCGCGCGGCGCTGCGGGCCGACGACGTGCGCGGCGCCACCGGTGCCGAACAGGCCGTGCCCGGCATGGCGGTGATGTTCCTCTTCTTCCTCGTGAACATCGTGGGCTTCGCGATGTTCCGGGAGCACGGCTGGAACACCTGGGACCGGCTGCGGGCCGGGCCCGCGCGGCCGTTCGAGCTGGTGGCCGGCCGTCTGGTGGTGCCGCTGGCGGTCGCGGTCGTCCAGCTCGCCGTCGTCTTCGCCGCGGGCGGGCTGCTGTTCGGGCTGCGGGTCACCGGCTCGTACCTGGCCCTGGTGCTGGTGGGCGTGCCGCTCGCGCTGTGCGTGGTGCTGGTGGGCATGGCGCTGGTGGCGCTGTGCCGGACGATCTCCCAGCTCAGCGTCTTCGCCAACCTTCTGGCCCTGCTCTTCGCCGGGCTCGGCGGCGCGCTGACCCCGCAGTCCGCGCTGCCGGACTGGGCCCGCCCGCTCGCGCCCGGGGTGCCCAGCTACTGGGCGATGCGCGGCTTCACCACCGTCATCCTCGACGGCGGCGGCGTGGGGGCGGTCCTGCTGCCGGCCGGTGTGCTGTGCGCCTTCGCCGCGGGCCTCACCGCCGTGACGCTGGCCTTCTTCCGTACCGAGCACCGCAAGCTCTCCTGGTCCTGAGGCGGCCGGGCTCCACCGCGCGCCGGCACCCGCCGGCGGCGCGCGCCGACAGCGGTCGCGCGACACCGGCCGCGCGACTTCAGAGGGGGACGGCCATGCCCGCCGCCGTGGTCTTCGACTGCTTCGACACGCTCGTCCTGTCCGGGCCGCTGCCGGGCCCCGAGACGTTCACCGCCTGCCTCGCCGACGTACTGGCGCTGGACCGGCGGTGCGCGGGCGAGGTCGTGCACCAGGTCTTCACCACCGTATTCACGGCCATGTCGGACCGGTCGGCGCTCCAGCCGCCGACCATGGGCCTGCTGGACGCCGCCCTGCGGGAACGGAACGAACCGCGGGACAGGGCCGATCTGGAGCGGGCGCTGTGGCACGCGCTCGGCTGCGCGGACCCGGGCCAGTACGCGCTGTGCGAACCGGCGGCGGACGCGATGCGCCGGACCGCCGCCGCCGGCCACACCGTCCGGGTGATGTCCAACTGCTATCTGCCGGGCAACCTGATGCGGCGGCTGATGCGCGGCCTGAAGGTGCCCGAGGTCTACGACCGGACGCTGTTCACCGCGGACGGCGGGCCGAAGAAGCCCGACCCCCGTGCCTTCCGGCTGATCGGGAAGGGCGACTTCGCGCGGCGCGTGATGGTCGGCGACTCCGAGGAGATCGACATCGCGCCGGCCGCCGCGCTCGGCTGGGACACCGTGCGCGTGGATCCGGCCGCCCCCGATCTGACGGGACTCCTCACTCTGCTGGAGCTGTGAGGACCGGCGCTCCTCCCCCGGCGCGCGCACCCGGGGCGATCCGGTGTTCCGCACAAAGAAACACTCGCTGATTCGGCCGCCCGATCCGCCTAGGGTCGTCCGGTACCACCCGCCGGTCCCCGCGGGCACCCGTTCCGCCGTCTTCACCGACCGGCCCGGAAGGGAGAGGCATGACCGCCGCCATGGACGGAGCCCGGCACCCCGGCGACGGCGGGGCCCCGCACCGGGCCCTGCTCGACGCCGGCTGGAGCACGGCCTGGAGGCCCGCCCCCGCCCGCGAGGGCGCCACCGGGGCCGAGCGCATCCGCGACCTGGCCGCCGGCGGTTACGCGGCGCTGCCGATCCCGGAGGAGTTCGGCGGCGCGGGCGCGAGCCTCGTCGAAGTGGCCTCCGCGCAGCGCGCGCTGGGCACGGCCGACCCCTCGGCCGCCGTCGCCCTGAACATGCACGCCTTCACGGTGGGGCTGATGGCCGACTACTGGCGACGGCACCGGGACACCACCTGGATGCTGCTGGAAGGGATCGCCCGCACCGGCGCCCTGGTCGCGTCCGCGTTCGCCGAGCCGGGCGGCAGCCCCAATTTCATGAGCAGCCGCTCCGAGGCCGTCCAGACCGCCAAGGGCTACCGCGTGACGGGGACGAAGTACCCCTGCTCGCTCGCCACCACGGCCACCCTCGTGTGCCTGACGGCCCGCGTCGGCGGGACCGACGAGACGATCCTCGCCCTGTGCCCCCGTTCGTCCCCGGGCCTCACCGTCGAAGGGGAATGGCCCTCGCTCGGCATGACCGACTCCGACACGGCCCGGCTGGTCCTGCGTGACGTGGAGCTGGACGACCGGCTCGTCTTCCACCGCGGGCCCGCCGACGTCATCGACGACAACGTCGTCTCCGGCATGGCGTGGTTCGCGGTGCTGCTGAGCGCCACGTACCACGGCGTCCTCAGCGCCCTGCTGGACGTGGCCTACCGCCAGGTGACCGGGGCGGGCACGTACGGGCCGCGGACCGCGCTGCTCGGCCGCGCCACCCGGGAGCTGCTGACGCTCGGCGGTGCCTGCCGCCAGCTCGCCGCGGACGTCACCTCGGGCGCGCTCGCCGGGCGGGCGGCGCTGGCCGCGGCGGTGGGGCTGCGCGCCTCGCTCAGCGACACCCGCGACCGGGTGCTGGCCGCCGTCACCCCGGTCGTCGGCAGCCGGCTCTACGGGCGCGGGCAGCGGGCCGCGCACCTCCTGGTCGACTCACTCGCCGTCCACCACCACCCGCCGTCACTGCTGACCTGCGACGAGGCGGTCGGCGCCTTCTGCACGGGGCGTGAGATCAGCTTCGACCCGGCCGGCTGAGCCGCCCGGGCCCACCGCACGCTTAAAGGAGACACACAGCCATGCCCCATGTCGAGGTCAAACTGCCGATCAAGGCCCCGGCGGCCGACGCCTGGAAGGCCGTCACCCGCCTGGAGGACTACGCCGCCTACATGGAGAACGTCGAGTCGGTGACCGTGCTCGGGGAGACGGCGGCCGGCACCCGGACCAGCGAGTGGTCGGTGCTGCTCAAGGGCTCCGTACTGGAATGGGTGGAGGAGGACGAACTCGACGAGGACAAGCGCGTCATGACCTTCACCCAGGTCTCCGGCGACCTCGACGAGTTCAAGGGGTACTGGCAGGTCGAGGACCGCGGGGACGGAACCGCGGTGGTCGTCTTCTCGGTCGACTTCGAGATCGGCATACCGCTCCTGGCCGACATGCTCAACCCCGTGGCGACCAGGGCGCTGCGCGAGAACTCCGAGCACATGCTCAGCGCCATCGAGCGGCGGATCACGGCGGTCTCGTGACAGCGCCGGCCCGCGTCCTGGTGACCGGCGCCACCGGCGCCGTGGGCAGCGCCGTCGTGCGCGCGCTGGACGCGGCGGGCCACCAGGTGCACGGGGTGAGCCGGCGCGGCGGGGCGGGGCCGCGGCAGTACGCCTGGCGGGCCGGGCAGGAGGAGCCGCCGGCCGGGCTGCGCGGCCCGTGGGGCGCGGTGGTGCACTGCGCCGCCGACACCCGCTGGAACCTGCCCGACGGGCAGGCCGAGGAGGCGAACGTCGCCCCGCTGCGCGCCGTGCTGTCCCTCAGCGGCCCCGGGACGCACCTGGTCCACCTGTCCTCCTCCTACGTCACGGGCCTCAAGGGCGACATCACCTCGCACTCCCCGGACGCCTACCGCAACTCCTACGAGTGGTCCAAGGCAGCGGCCGAACGCCTGCTGCACGCCGAGCGGGACAGCGCCGACATCGTCCGCTTCCCCATCGTGATGGGGAGCAGGGCCGACGGCTCCCTGGACCGCTACAGCGGCTTCTTCTGGCTGCCCTCCTCACTGTGCACCGGCGCCGTCCCCGCCCTGGTCGCGGAGAAGAAGGCGCTGCTGGACATGGTCAGCACCGACGACGTGGCCGGCCATGTGGCACGGCTGGTCGCCCTCGGGCCGCCGGCGGGCCGGAGGCTGTCGGTCCTGGGGCGCGGCGACCGGGCCCAGCGGGTGGACGAGGCCTTCGACACCATCCTGCACGCCCTCAACTCCTGGCGCGCCGAGCACGGGGTGCCCCCGCTGGAGCGCCTCCCCTATGTGACGCCCCGGCAGTGGAACCGCTTCTACCTGCCGTTCGCCGAGGAGCACCTGGACCGGGCGCAGCTGCTGCGGGTCACCGCCTTCCGCGCCTACCAGGGCTATCTGTCGGTCACGGAGCCGTTCGACGTCACCGACCGGGTGGCGGACACCGCGCGGTTGCTGTTCCGCTCGATCCGTCGCTGGGCCGAGACCCACGAGACCTTCGCCCGCCGGGTCCCCCGGCCGTGGAAGCCCTGACGTGCCGCGCGCGCCCGAGTAGCTGGTGTCCGCCGAGAAGAAGGAGCCATCTGTCATGACATCGATACGTGTCGCGCTCGCCGGCGCGGGGAACTGCGCGTGGAGCTTCACCCAGTTCGTCGCCCTGGCCCAGGCGGACCCCGACACCCGGCTCCCGGGCCTGATGTGCCACACGGTGGGTGGCTACCGGCTCGCGGACGTACGGGTCGTCGCGGCGTTCGACGTGGACGCGGCGAAGGTCGGACGGCCCCTGGCCGAGGCGTTCACCGCGCCCGCCATCGCCGCGACGGCCTTCACCGAGCTGGGCGACGACCGGAACGCCCCGGTCCTGCCGGCGCCCGTCCTCGACGGTCTCACGGGGCCGCTCGGCTCGGTCGTCGAGCCCGCCACCGCGGCGCACGACGCGACCCCGGAGGACGTCGCCAAGGCCCTCGTCGAACACGACGTGGACGTCCTCGTCATCGCCCTGCCCACGGGTGCCTCCCAGGCCATCCGCATGTTCGCGGACGCCGCCCTCGCCGCCGGGGCGGCCGTCGTGAACTGCACCCCCGAGGAGCTGGCCCGGGACGAGGACGTCACCCGCAGGTTCGCGGACGCCGGTGTCGTCCTGCTCGGTGACGACCTGCGCAGCCACCTCGGCGCCACCTGCCTGCACACCGCCCTCATCGAGCTGATGCTCAGCCGCGGCCTGGAGCTGACCAGCACCTACCAGCTCAACGTCGGCGGCAACACGGACTTCCTGAACCTGGCGGACGCCGGCCGCTCGGCCTCCAAGTTCACCTCGAAGGCCAACGCGCTGCGCGCGGCGGGCATGACCGACGTCGACGGGGTGGCCGGCCCCACCGGCTTCATCGGGCACCTCGGTGACAGCAAGGTGTGCTTCGCCAACGTCAGGGCCAAGTCCGTGCTCGGCTCCGAGGTGCGCATCGACATCAAACTCACCGTGGAGGACAGCCCGAACGCCGCCGGCGTCATCGCCAACGCCGTGCGCGCCGCGAAGACCGCCACCGACCGGGGCCTGTCCGGCAAGGTGCACGCACCGTCCCCCCTGCTCTTCAAGAGCCCCCCGCGCGGCCTGCCCGAATCCGAGGCGAGGGCCGCGTTCCTGGGCTTCGCCTCCTGACCCCGCCGCCCACCGAACGCCGCCCACCGAACGGAGAGCCGGTCGATGCTGTCGATACAACGGGACGCCCCCTCGGTCGAGGACCTGCCCTACGAGCTGGTCGAGCGCAAGGGCGTGGGCCACCCGGACACCATGTGCGACGCCATGGCGGAGCGCATGTCCCGCTACTACTCCCTGCACTGCCTCAAGGAGTTCGGTGGGGTCGCCCACCACTGGTTCGACAAGGTGACGCTGTACGGCGGCGGGGCGGACACCGGCTACGGGCGGGGCGAGCTCACCTCGCCCTACCGGGTGAAGGTCTTCGGGAAGGCGGCCTTCCGGGTCGGCACCGCCGTGATCCCGGTGCACGACCTCATGTTCCGCGCCGCCGCGGACGTACTGGCGGAGGTCACCACGGGCTTCGACGCCGGCCGCCACCTGGTCGTCGAACTGGGCGTGGTGGACCACCAGGGCTCGGGCCGCGGCCGGTCGCGGTACCAGCCGGCCTCCCCCAAGGATCTCGTGCCGCTGCGCTCCGGCGGGCTGGTCTCCAACGACACCAACCTGCTGCACGGCTACGCTCCGC